>NZ_CP039451.1:1645000-1967500 GCF_004843725.1 Psychroserpens sp. NJDZ02
AATTTATAAGCGTAGATGCTGGAGGCGAGTTTACTAAAACGGCATTAATCGAGTTTGGTAAAATTGTACTATTTGGAGCTACTTTTGGCTTTACATTTGCACATGCCTTAAACTTTATTATTAATAAAAAATGGGTACCACATTATTTGCTAAATGTATTTGCATTAGCAGCTGTGTTAGGTGTTTTTGTATTGTCTGATGTATTTGCACACGAGTCTGGATTACTTGCGGTAGTCGTTATGGGAATGGTTTTGGGTAACTCAAAATCACCGTATTTAAAAGACTTGTTATATTTTAAAGAATCGTTGAGTGTGTTATTAATTTCTATTTTGTTTATTCTACTGGCAGCAAATATTAATTATAGCGAGTTATTATTAATTTATAATTGGAAAACAGCAGCCCTTTTTGCTGTAATAATTTTGGTTATTAGGCCTATTGGTGTGTTTTTAAGCACGCATGGTTCTAAACTTAAGTTTAACGAAAAACTATTTATCAGTTGGGTTGGACCACGTGGTATTGTTGCGGCAGGTATTGCTTCTCTTTTTGGTTTAAAATTAGCGAGTAAAGGCATAGCGGGAGCCGAGTACATTACGCCTTTAGTGTTTGTTATCGTTTTAGGAACGGTACTTTTAAATGCAACGACTGCCAGAATTTTTGCTAAATTAGTGGGAGTTTTCTTAAAAGAATCTAATGGGATTTTAATTGTTGGTGCCTCTAAAGTCTCACGATTAATTGGTCATTATTTAGAATCTCATGGAAGACATGTTGTATTAATTGATAGTAATCAAAACAACATTAATAAAGCGCAAGAGTTAGGTTTGGAAGCTATTAATACTAATATTTATTCTGAAACACTTAGCGATAATATAGAGCTTAACGATGTCGGGTATTTAATGGCGCTTACAGGTAATAATGAAATTAACAGGTATGCGATAACTAAGTTTTCTAAACAGTTTGGAGAAAATGGAGCTTTTAGATTAGTCTCGACTGACGAAATGTTGGATGATAACAATAACCCACAGGAAGGTTTATTTTCTCATAAGGATGATTTTAATAGATTAACAGAGGTTACAAAAAAGTTTCCAAGTATTCAGGAAATTGAAATTATTGATAAAGAACATTTGTTAGATTTAATAAAAACCACAAATGCAGATAGAGATATCATTCCTTTATTCATTAAAGATGATGAAGGCGAACTGCATATTATTTCATCTTACAACACAAATATCGAAAACGCAAAAGAAGGTTATTATTTAGTGTATTTAGGAAAACCTTTAGATGTCGAAAAAGTAGATACGGTATAAGATATACCCATTCATCCCTTTTTTATCCCAATTGGGCACAAACTGTTTTTTATGATTAATTGATAAGTATACCTTTAGCTTATCAATCAAAAATCAAGCAGTTATGACTTTTAAATCAGTATGTTTTTTATACTTTCTTTTTTACGCTTTTACTAGTATTGCACAACACGATATTTCTGGAACTATTTCTGATCAAAATGGGCAACCGCTAGAGTTTACCAATGTGATACTTTATAATCAAGCAACTAAAACAGTTGTTACGGGAGTGGTGACTAATAAAGAAGGTATTTATCAGTTAAAAGATGCCACGTCAGATACCTATTATTTAGAAGTGTCTAGTCTTGGGTTTAAGACTAAATTATCTGATAAATTTGAGCTTCAATCTAGTAAAACATTTGATTTTATTTTAGAAGAACAAAATCTAACATTAGATGAGGTTGTTGTCAAAAGTAAACGCCCAGTAATAAGACAAACAGCGGAAAAACTAATAGTAGATCTAGAAAAATCAGAAATGATAAATACCAATTTACAGGATGTGATGCGCAAAATCCCTGGTGTTTTGGTTACTAATAACGGTATTTCGATTGCAGGGAAAACAGGCGTAAAAATTCTTATTAATGGAAAAACAACCGAGTATATGGATGTGGAAACATTGCTTAGTGATTTTCCGGCAGACAATATTTCAAAAATAGAATTAATAGAACAACCGGGAGCAGAGTATGAAGCCTCGGGTTCTGGAGCCGTTATAAATATTATTTTAAAGAAAAATGTCCAATTGGGCACGCATGGTAGTGTGACCTCTTGGATAGGAGAGGACGAAGGCTTGGAATGGGGTTCTGGATTTTCTATAGCGAGTTATAAAAACAAATTAAACTGGCAGTCTAGTGTCAATTATTCAGAACCAACATGGCGAGAGGATTTGTTTTTGGTCAGAACAGTTGGTACTGAAACGTATGATCAAGTGACTAAAGAGCCCAACGATCCTAAAAACGTAACCATTAGCGGAAGTTTAGATTATTATTTAAACGAAAACCACTCTATTGGAATCGGTGGAAGATTTAATAACCGAAACTCTACAAGAACCATAAGTAATGAGACTATTATTTCTGATATAAATACGACTGAAACTCTATTTTCTGAAAACTACTTTGATAGAGACCGCTCTAATTATAATATCAATCCGTATTACGAGTATAAAAGGGAGGCTAATAAATTAGTCGTAGATTTTAATTACGTTGATTTTATAAATACGAATACCAATACCTTGTCTGATGTTGCAGGAAGCACTATCGATTTTACAGATAGACGATATAATCAAGACGGAACGTATAATATTAAAACGTATCGCATTGACTATTCAAGAACGTTTTCTGATAACTTAAAATTAAGCGCAGGTACCCGCTATGCAGATGTAAAAACAGATAATGATCTAGAATCTTTAATAGACAATAACGGTAATTTTGATGTATTAGATGATGAAAGTAGTCGCTTTGTAATTGACGAAACTATTTTTGCACTGTACTCAAAAATAAGTGCAACAGAAGGTAAATGGTCTTTTTCAGGAGGGTTGCGTTATGAAGATAGTAATACAGACGGAACGTCTACATTTTTAAACAATGGTAGTTTGGTTACTCAAGTTCAAAAAAGACCCATTAAAAAACTATTTCCAAGTGCGTCAGTTAGTAGAGAATTAACGGCTGTTTTAGGGGCTAGTTTATCTTATAGTTATAGAATACAGAGACCTTCTTATAGTAGTTTAAATTCTTTTGCTACGTTTTTAGACCCCTTTTCGGCAGGAGAGGGAAATCCTAATTTAACGCCATCTTATACTAATAACTACCAGTTTAATTTGACGTATGATGGCCAACCTTTTTTTATAGTTGGTTACAGTAAAACGGACGATGTTATTTTTGAATTAATCTCACAAGACAATGCAACAGCACAAATAAGACAACAAGAAGTAAACGTAGAGAATAATGCCAATTGGAATTTTAGATTGTATGCTCCGGTCGATTTTGCTGAAGGTTTAGAAGGCTATACAGGTATTATTGTAACTAACACAGACTACCAATCTTCAACGTATAATGTCGATTTAAATAAGTGGAATTTTATCTGGTTTTTAGAGGCTAGTTATGAGCTGCCTTGGGCTATTGATTTTGAATTAAGCGGTAATTATGGAACTGGTGCTTTAGAAGGGCAAATTGATGTAGACTGGTTTGCAGGTTTAGACTTTTCTTTTGGAAAAAAATTCTTTGATGATAAGCTCAAAGCAAATCTTGGATTTAACAAAATGCTTAATAGAGGGTTTGTGGGTAATATAGATTACGGTAACGGTCTTGCAGCTGTAGAAAGTAATGAGTCAAGACAAAATGTACAACTTAGATTAGCCTATAGTTTTGGTTCTAAATTTGGTAAAAAGAAGAAACGGAACATAAATTATGAAGAACAAGATCGGATTGATGATAATGATTAGTAAATTGGTGATCTCAAAATTATGAATAGCAAGCTTAACAAATCAGATTATATTGTACTTATTATTTTTTACAGTGTGTCTACAATTTTAAACATAATAGATTACAATAATAGTGACAATGCTCTTATTGAGTATATTGTAGATATTCCTACAACAATTATTACTTCGTTTATTGTTATTATTATTTTTATGTACATTTTGATTCCTAAATATTTGATTCAAAAAAAGTATGTTGCTTTTATAGTAATAGCGTTAGTCGTTTTAACTTGTTTTGGTGCTATTTCAGACACCTTAGGGTTTTGGAGTGGAGGAAATTCATTTGATAAATTCCCAAAATGGGATAGAGTTATTTTAAACGGTATTTATACTTCAGCAAATGATGTTGGATTATTACTAGGAATACTTTTTACAAAAAAATTCTATGAAGGTAGAAATGAGATTATTAATATTGAAAAGCAACAAAAAGAAAACGAACTTAAATTATTACGTTCTCAAATAGATCCTCACTTTTTGTTTAATAACCTTAATACATTAGATGCTTTAATTGATAGTAATGCAGCAAAAGCTAAAGAGTACGTTAATAGATTGTCTTCAATTTATCGCTATCTGATTAAAACAAAAGATGTTGAGGTTATGGAGTTATTTGAAGAAATTCAGTTAGCAGAAAACTATATATTTTTAATTAAAACACGTTTTGAAAATGATTATAATTTTAATATCGAAACAACTACCGATATTTCAAACAAGTTTATTCCAACGGGCGCTATCCAAGCCTTATTAGAAAACGTTGTAAAGCATAATAAACCACAAAACGACCAAGCAATAAGGACTACCATTTTAATCGAAGATAACGTGCTTAAAGTAACAAATACTAAATCTGCCATTATATCTAAAAACGAATCGTTTGGGACAGGATTAAAAAATTTAAAAGCACGTTATAAATTACTGTCAGATAAAGCCATTATCATAATTAATACAGATAAGGAATATTCTATTTCTATTCCAATTATTAATTTGATTGAAGACAACTAAAATGATGAAAATTTTAATTTTAGAAGACGAAATTCCAGCATACCAAAAATTAGTCACTTTTGTAAATGACTATTTTAAGGAAACCATACCGCATGATTGGGCGCGCTCCAATGCAGACGGAAAAGTACTACTCACACAAAATAAATACGATTTTATTTTATCAGATATCCAGTTATTAGATGGGATCTCTTTTGATTTATATAATGACATATCTATTGATACACCAATCATATTTTGCTCTGCGCACGACGCGTATTTGTTTGAAGCATTTAATACTAATGGGATTGCATATATCTTAAAACCATACACGCAAACAGACTTTAAAAAAGCCATAGAAAAATACCAATCGCTTTTTAAACAAGGCGATTATAATACTTTAAATCAGAAAACGATTACTGATTTAAAAATGGCGTTGAAAGAAGAACATGATAATTATAAAAAACGATTTGTAATTAAAAAAGCAAAAGGGATTCAGTTATTAAATGTTGTAGATATTAGTACTATTGAAGCTTCTGGAGATTTCTGTATTGCGACAGATTTTAATGGAAAACGGCATACCATTTCGCAAAATTTAGGATCTATTTATCAACAACTACAAACGACTAAATTTTTTAAAATTAATAGAAGCGAAATTGTGAGTATAGACTTCATTGAAAATTTAGAGAATCATTTTAAAAACAGACTACTAATTAAAATGACTGGCTTAAAAGAAAAAGTAATGACAAGTACAGCGACAACTTCGGAGTTTAGAAAGTGGTTGGAACAGTAATTTAGTTTATTATAATAAAGGGTTAGTTTTTTATATAAACAAATAATCATTTGTAAAACAAAAATTCCTGCATTCGCAGGAATTTTTGAAAAAATATAAAATGTTTTAAAAGTTAAACTAATCTAGTATTAACTTGCTTGAATATGTTTTAATACCATCATTAATCTTAACAATGTACATGCCTAGTGCCTCTGTTTTTAAATTAATTTGGTTATTAATATTTAAATTATGTATTTTACTGTAGACTATTTTACCTAAAAGATCATACACCTGCACATATACTTTCTCTTTGTTTATTGAGTTTAATGATGTGTCTAATGTTATAATACCGTTACTTGGATTTGGATAAATAGAAAAACTATTACTAAAACTGTTTTCGGTAATATTTAGTGTGTTATTGGTGTCTATAACAGTTAAAAACCCGTTAGTTACATTTATACTTTTCGTTGAATTTGACTGGTCAAAATAAGTTTCACCTTTTATATAACCACCAATAACAATCTGGCCATTATTTTTAGCAGCAATTGCATGTGGAAAGTTTTCTTTAGAAGAAGCAAATGTTTTTACCCATTCTAACGCTCCAGTACTTGAATATTTTATTATATACGCGTTGTTACCATTTTCGTAAGAAAGATCCAATTCTATTGTTTCGTCTATAAATAGTTTATCTTTTAATAGACCTGAAGCATACAAGTTTCCTTGCTCATCAATATCAATTCTAGAATAGTTAGTTATAAAAGCCGGACTTCCTATGGTTTTAACCCATTCAAAATCGTTATTAGAGTTAATTTTAGCATAATATGAATTTCTGTTAGGTGCTCTAGAGTCAAACTCAGGTGTAATATTATTAAAATTGAAGTCTTGTGAATAAATAGCAGTTCCACTAATGTATTTATTTCCGTTACCATCACTTACAATTGATGAGGGCCAAGAACCATAAAAGGTTGGAGAATGACCAAAATTGAAGACATCGGTAAAATTAAAATTGCTGTCTAGCTCGAAAAAAACATTGCTACCATTTTGTGTATTATCACTTTCTGGTTTATTAAAAACAACGGAGTTATAGGTTACTATATTTCCAGATATTTCTCCCACTAAATACGTTGTATTATTGATACCGGAAGCAGTGCTAAGATTAAAAATTGAACCATAACTGGGATCTATCTCAATTAATGCTTCATTATTTATAGTAAGGTCTGAATTTAATAAAATAGCTTTCGCAAAATTATTGTTGACAGTTGTAATGACAACTTTTCCATTGTTTAAAACAGTAACATCTCCAAAAGTAGAATTAGAATAATCAAAAGAATAATAGTTTTCTAGAATACCTTCAGAAGAAAATTTAGTTAAAAATTGGTTTTTACCGCCATAAACCTGAGGTGTTATTGTTTGATTATCAATGATTAAGTCATTGCTAAAATTTCCTCCCAGAAAAACTTTTCCATTAGAGTAGCTTAATAGTTTTTGTTCTTGGTTGTCTAAATATAGATTATTTGTTTTAAGTGGGAGTGACCAAATAATAATATTATTAAAATCTGCTTTGATTAAATTATATTTATTTACTCCAAATCTATTATTTGTTTTTCTACCATTTACAATTAATGCGTAATAATAATTTTCTTTATCAGACACAATATCCATGACTTTAGAGCCTGTATCATTTTCACTTACAAATTCTCTATTCCAAAGCTCTGAGCCTGCCTGGATTTTGTTAATAGTCAAATGCAAATTAGTAGAATTTACAAAAGCTACTGTTTCTTCATCGTTTAAACTAAAAAGAGGAGTATCATTATTTTCTAATGCACTGTAAGTATATTGGGTACTTTGATTTTCAATATAGCGATGCAACACTTTTTGACCGAAAGATGTTAATAGTGTTACAGATTTTGCACCAACGTTATCATCGTACAAAAATGTTATTTTTTCAAAATTCTCATGAGAAATAAAGTAAATATCTTGAGTTAATGCGTTAAAAGAATCGATATTTCCTGTCGTTTCATTAATATTAGCCAAAAAGACATAAGCTCCCAAGGTTGGTTCATTGTGGCTTTGATTATTTAATGTTCCTGCTTGATTTAACATTCCAGCAAGGAATAACTGGTTCTCTTTAATGTTGAATTTCCCAAAGCCCGAATCTGATCTATATGTTTGTGCATGTTCATTTACAAAAGCCCAATTTGCTGTTAAATTCAGATCTAGAGAAGCGTAAAATAAAGAGAAATAATAACCCGTATTATTTAGCGTAATACCGTCTATGGTCGTTTGCCTATTTAAGTTTCCGGTTAAATAGATGGCATCATTAAAAAAAGTGATATCAGAAATATGGGTGTAAGGGTCTAATACCTTTGAAATAGTTGTCAATTCTAAGTCGCTATTAAAATTATATATTCTATTTATTAAAGCTACATATATTGAGTTATTGTTAGTATCCATGGTTAAACGAGGTGTAACCTTATTATCTATAAATGCATCGTTAATTTCTATAACAGAATGATCTAATAAAGTTCCATCGGTACTATATTTAGCTAAAAAATAATTAGATTCTGTACCTGCTCCGTTAAGTATTTGTCCAGATAGTATATCAGTATCTTTAAATTGACCCACAACAAAAATGGTATTGTTATTTATTATAAATTGAAATGCGTCTACATTACCTAATGAAATGCTGTTGGATTGTGTAATCCATAACATATTACCAGAAGAGTCAAATTTAGCAAGAAAAATGTCTGAATGTGATCCAACAGAGCTTAGTGTATTAACGCCTATAGTTGTTTCTCCATAAAAATTACCTAACACATAAAGATTGCCAGAATCATCTTTTTGCATTTCTATAACGTTTTCTATAGCATTACCACCAAAGGTAAAAGTGTTTGACAAATCGGGTGGGTTATTGTAACTTGAAGGGGTTATTTGAGCATATATTTTAGTAATGCAGAATAAGAGTGTAAATAGTAGTGTTTTTCTCATAAGTTGGTTTTAATTATTGATTTATATTAAATGCATTGCGAATTTATCTTTCTTTAACAAAAAAATAAGTAAAAATATCGATATAAAATATACTTTGGTTGTTAACTTTCAAGAGGTGTCTATTTGGTATATAAACTAAAAAACCTTCATTTATAAAATGAAGGTTTTTTTTTAAAATTAAAATGATAATTAATCATTCAACTTTAAAACAGCCATAAATGCTGCTTGAGGTATCTCTACGTTACCTACTTGACGCATACGTTTCTTACCTTTTTTCTGCTTTTCTAATAATTTACGTTTACGCGAAATATCTCCACCATAACATTTAGCAGTAACATCTTTACGTAATGCTTTTACAGTTTCTCTAGCAATAATTTTTGCTCCAATAGCCGCTTGAATTGGAATATCAAATTGTTGACGTGGAATAAGTTCTTTTAACTTCTCACACATCTTTTTACCAATGTTATGTGCGTTATCTGCGTGTATTAAGGCAGATAGTGCATCTACTGGCTGTGCATTTAATAAGACGTCTAAACGTACTAATTTTGATGTTTTCATTCCTAAAGGATGGTAATCAAAAGAAGCATACCCTTTAGATACCGTTTTTAAACGGTCGTAAAAATCAAATACAATTTCGGCTAATGGCATTTCAAAAGTTAATTCAACACGTTCTGGTGTTAAATACGATTGGTTGATAATCATACCACGCTTTTCAATACACAAACTCATAACGTTACCAACAAAGTCTGATTTAGTAATTATGGTGGCTTTAATATAAGGCTCTTCTACACGATTTACTGTTGACGGATCAGGTAAATCAGAAGGGTTATTTACAATAAATGGTATGTCTGGGTGCTTATTGGTAAAGGCGTTGTATGATACGTTAGGTACAGTTGTAATTACAGTCATATCAAACTCACGTTCTAAACGCTCTTGGATAATTTCCATATGTAACATTCCTAAAAATCCACAACGGAAACCAAAGCCTAAGGCAGCAGAACTTTCTGGTGCAAAAACAAGAGAAGCATCATTAAGTTGTAGCTTTTCCATACTGTTTCTAAGCTCTTCATAATCCTCTGTGTCTACTGGATAAATACCAGCAAATACCATAGGTTTAACATCTTCAAAACCTTCGACAATATTAGTTGTTGGATTTGCAAAATCTGTAATTGTATCTCCTACTTTTACTTCTTTAGCCGTTTTAATTCCTGTAATTAAGTACCCTACATCACCCGTTTTAACACTTTGTTTTGCAACTTGCGTTAGTTTAAGTGTTCCAACTTCGTCTGCATTATATTCTTTATCTGTAGCGACAAATTTAATTTTTTGTCCTTTTTTAATTTCACCATTAAAGACTCTAAAATACGTTTCAATTCCTCTAAAGGTATTGTAAACCGAGTCAAATATTAAAGCTTGTAATGGCGCATCTGGATCTCCTTTTGGAGCCGGAATACGTTCTATAATAGCTTTTAATATGTCTTCTGCACCAAATCCAGTTTTACCACTAGCATGAATCACTTCAGAGGGATCACATCCTAATAATTCAACAATATCATCAGTAACTTCTTCTGGATTTGCACTTGGTAAATCTACTTTGTTAAGTACGGGAATAATTTCTAAATCATTCTCTAGTGCTAGATATAAGTTAGAAATAGTTTGTGCTTGTATACTTTGAGCAGCATCTACGATAAGTAAAGCACCTTCACAGGCAGCAATAGATCTTGATACTTCATAAGAGAAATCTACGTGACCAGGCGTATCTATTAAGTTTAAAATATAGTCCTCACCTTCATAGGTATAGTCCATTTGGATGGCATGCGATTTAATAGTAATACCGCGTTCACGTTCTAAATCCATACTGTCTAGCAACTGTGCTTGTTGCTCTCTAGCGGTTACAGAACCTGTAGTATCTAGTAAACGGTCAGCAAGTGTACTTTTTCCGTGGTCAATATGTGCAATAATGCAAAAGTTTCTTATGTTTTTCATAGTCAAATCACCTTATAAATCAAGGTTGTTGCAAATATAAAGTAATTATCGGGCTTTTTTTCTTTTTTCTTAGTTATCCAAATGTGTATGAATTTGTGGTTTTTTCCGCAACAAATGTTATGTAACATTTATTATATTGCATTCCTAACTTGCCCTTAATGAATCGCTTTAATTTTTTAATACTTTTTTGTGTCTCTTTAGCTAGCTATGCTCAGGATTTAACCATTTCTGGAACAGTTTTAGATGATAACAAGCAGCCCGTGGCATATGCCAATGTAATACTGTATACTTCAGACGAATCCCAAATTATAACAGGATCAAGTACTAATGAAGAAGGTGAGTACAACATTACTAACTTGAAATCTGGAGATTATGCTTTAAAGCTTTCCTATTTAGGTTTTGAATCAGTCAGCAAAATCATATCGGTTACTAAAACAACAAATGTTGGTGTAACAACTTTAAAGACATCTGCTGAAACGCTTGCTGAAGTAATTGTTAAGGCAAAAAAACCAACAATTACTAAGTTATCCGATCGTTTAGTGTTTAATGTGGAAAATACTGTGTTAACAGAGGGTAGTGTGCTAGACGTTTTACGAAGTACGCCATCCGTCGTTATTTTAGAGGATGCTATTAAAATAAAAACTAGCTCTCCCACGGTTTATATTAATGATAAAAGAGTTGTTTTATCAGGAGAAGAGGTTATTCAGCTTCTAGAATCTTCGTCAGCAAACAGTATTAAATCTGTAGAGGTGATTACTACGCCAGGAGCTAAATACGATGCCTCAAGTGGGACGGTCTTAAATATTGTCATGGGAAAAAATTTGATTATAGGATACAGAGGGCGTGTCTTTAGTAAATATAAACAAGGTGTTTTTCCTAATTATGAAGGTGGAATTGCTAACTTTTACAAGACAGATAAAATAAGTTTATCTGTTAATTATAGTTTTTCAAAAGACAAAATAAATCGTGACAATAAAGACAAAATAAATTATTTAAACGACGATAATGCTTTAGATCAATTATGGTCCTCCAACATCAACCGAAATAAAAGAACAGAAACCCATAACGGAAATATTAATTTTGATTATTTTATAGATGATAATAGTACCTTTAGTTTGTCTTCAACGATTTTATTAACGCCTTATTTTGAATATTCTACCAGAAACAAAACACTCATCTCTGATCAAAACACCAATTTATTATCCAGTTTTAATGCTAACACGCTATCTTCTGATAATAAAACTAATTTAGGGTTTGATGCGGATTATGTAAATAAATTTAAAGATGATAGTAAATTATCTGTAAATACAAGTTATACAAATTTTGATTATTCGCGAGTACAAAATATCTATAGTGATTACTTCTTAGCAGATAATACTTTTGATTATGATACAGCTCTAAAAACTAATTCTAATCAAGATATTAGTATTCTAAGCTGGCAAGGGGATTATTATATTCCTTTTGATGATGACACTTCGTTAACATTTGGAATTAAAGGTGGAAAAGTCAAAACTAATAGTGATGTATTACGATTTAATATTGTGAACAATCAAGAAATTATGGATACAGCTAATTCTAATATTTTTGATTATAATGAATATGTGTTAGCTGGATATGTCGATTATGAAGATACATTTGGAGATTTTATTTTTAATGGAGGCTTACGCGCAGAGCAAACTAATGTTAAAGGAGTATCTCTTAATGCGACTAACAAACAAAATTATTTAGACTGGTTTCCAACGGTAGTTTTAACTCATAATACAACTGATAAACTAAGTTTGTATACTAAATATAAAAGAAGCGTAACACGACCGAATTATGAATCATTAAATCCTTTTCAGTTTCTTTTAAATGATAATATTATAGTTACTGGTAATTCGGATTTAAAGCCCGCGTATACAAATCGTTTTGACTTTGGGACTATTTTAAATGATATGCACACCTTTGAAGTTAGTTTGGTAACCACTACTGGAAATTTTACAGAGTTAGGACTTCAAGATAATGGGACTAATATATTAACGTTTACACCAGAAAACATAGGGAAGACTACAGAATTAAATTTTGCTTACGAGACGTATTTTACAGCATTTAAAAGGTTGTCTATTTATTTTGTAACGATAATGTATTATACAAAAGAAGAGTCAAGGGTAGAAAATCTTAATGTAACTATAGATCAATGGAGTAGTGCAAGCGCATTTGATGCAAGTATTAGCTTTTTAGAAGACAGTAGCTTATCAACAAATCTTTCATTTACTTATATAGGTAAAAATTTGCAAGGACTTCAAAAAGTTAAAGGATTACTATATTCTGAGTTAGCAATTTCTAAAACCATTTGGAATAAAAAGGGAACAATATCTTTAATCGCTTCTGATTTATTTAATAAAGCAGACTTTAAGACGTCTACAAATTATTTAAATCAAAGTTTCTCACAATTTACTAATTTAGATAATCGTTATGTAAAATTAGGATTTAGCTATAAGTTTGGTAATAGCACGCTAAAAACTAACGAGAAAGATCGAAGTCATAGCGAGCGCAGTAGAATTAACAGTGGAGATTAACTGATTTGGCTAATACACAAGTCTGTTAAATAAGTCTATAAATAATCTCGTGTAGGAGTAATGGGATCTCCTTAGATTTCACAATTATTATCAATTTGTTTTATAGAGACTTTTATTCTGAACAAACCATCTTAAAATCAATGTTTACCTTATAAGCTATGATGAAGATTAATAATAAAGAGATAATAACTAAAATACACTTAATCATATCTGTGTGTATTGTAGTTCCGGTGTCTTTGTTTTATGGTTTTAATCCAAGTGCTCAATTTGATATTCATTTAGCCACCATAGACGAGCATAATTTTTTTAAAGCTATTATGGGCTTGTATTTGGGGTTTTCTGTACTTTGGATTTTAGGTGTGTTTAAAACCAATTATCTTAAAATGGCACTGGTGACTAATATGATCTTTATGCTAGGCTTAGGTTTTGGAAGATTGCTAAGTTTTACAATAGATGGAGTTCCAACGTTTGGCTATAAATTTGGGACTATTGCAGAGTTGTTTTTAGGATTTTATGGATTGTGGGTAATACTACATCATACTTCCACAGATACCTAAGCTTACTATAACATAAACAACAGCTAATATAAATAATACTTTAGCTGCTTTTTTATTGCTTTTAAGTATCGCTAAACCAATTATAGCTAATAAAATGGCTGGGCCAAACATAATGGCAGCAAAAAACAGGGCTATTCCGTTGTAAGCACTACTACCACCTCCTCCTGTAGCTTCAATTAATACTGTTATCATAATTACATCTCGTTTCTAAGTTCTTCTAATCGGGCTTTTTTATCATCGCGATAAAACAAATTCATGGTTTCAAAAGGGATAATTTTATTGTCTTTATCCACAATATGAACACACGATTTTTTAATGGCTCTAACATCAAAGTTATAAGCATCTATAAACTGCATAATAATCACTCTAAATAAATTATCATACCCCAATTCTGGAGCATCAATATTTGGTAAGCAACACATAATAGATTTAAGGTTTTCTTCTGCCACTTCAACCGAGTTTCCGGTGCTAAACAACTCCACCATTTTACCTTGTAAGGCTTCATCTTGCTCGTAAATAATAGTATTTTTACTATTATCTAATAAATCGTTTGGATTAATATAGCGTGTTAACGGAAAGACTTCATCGCCTAATTTAAGTGCATAACCCATAACCAAAGCATCTGGATTACAGGGTACAGGAAGCAAGTCATCGGCATTAAAAATAGTGGTTTGTTCCATTATTTTTCGACGGACCTCAGTAATAGTCATCCGATCCGTTTCTGGATTAAAATTATCCAAACGTCCCGCAATTTGTGTTGGTTGTAACGTCACACCTCTAACACATTTTTGTTTTAAAGCATAGTCAATAATTTTACCAATCTCGCCGTCATTCAATCCCTTTTGTAAGGTAACCACTAAAGTTGTGGATAGGTTTAACTTGTTAAGATTTTCGATAGCTTGTTTACGGATATCATTTAAATCTGCACCGCGAAGCTCCCGCAACACACTGTTTTCAAACGAATCAAACTGTAAATAAATTTCAAAATCTGGAGCGTAGGTTTTTAATCTTTCAGCGAAAGCGAAATCTTTAGCAATTTTAATCCCATTAGTATTCAGCATTAAATGTCTAATTGGTAACGTTTTGGCGTAATCCATAATTTCCCAAAACTGTGGATGTATGGTTGGTTCTCCACCAGATATTTGTACCACATCAGGTTCCTTTTCATTTCTAACAATAGTGTCCAGCATGGCTTTAACTTCGTCTAAAGTACGATGTCTACCGTATGTCGGCGATGAGCCTGCATAACACGTCGGACAAGTCAAATTACAGCGATCCGTGACCTCAACAACCGTTAAGCAACTGTGCTGCTCATGGTCTGGACATAAACCACAATCATAAGGACAACCGTAATCCGTTTTTGTATTAAAAGTATAGGGCGTTTCGCTAGGTTTATTGTAGTTACGTATGTTTTTATAATACTCAATATCGTCAGCAATTAATACCTTACTATTACCATGTTCCTTACAACGCTTTAACATGTAAACATTATCACCTTCAAAGACAATTTTGGCATCCACACGTTTTAAACACTCAGGACACAGGCTTAAAGTAAAATCGTAATAGGTGTAATTTCTAACTGGCATTTTCTGTTTTTTTAAGTTGTTTGGGCGTTACCACAAGGGTCGCGCTATCCACTAAATCTTTTTCTCGTACCTCAAAAAAGGATACCGTTTCTATCGCTAACGCGGGTGTCTGCTATACAAAAGGCTGACAATAAATTGACTGTAATACAACCAACAAATTACACATAATATTTGAATACTACTTAAACCAATAGTATAAAACACATTTGGTTTTAAAAATTCAATACAAAACCTAAAACCAAAATAACTGAGCATAAAAATCTTAAACAACTCCCCGTTTTTTAGATGGAAGCTATTATTTATGGCTCTTAAAGTTATAAGTAACAAGGTTAAAAAGACCAGTTCATAAAGTGATGTAGGATGGCGGAGTAAACCATCACCTAAATCCATTCCAAAAATAGAAGACGTCACCTTGCCGTATGTAAACTCGTTAATACCAGATAAAAAACAGCCCACGCGACCAATAAAAATTCCTAAAATTATGGGGAAGACAAATAGATCTCCAGAAGATTGCTTTTCGCCAATTATTTTCTTTGCTAATTCCACACCCAGTAAACCTCCAAATAAACCACCCATTATGGTTTTAGTATTAAATAATCGAATCAGGTTACTTGCGGATAATTCAATTAAAGGATTTTCTAAAAAACCAACTAAACGCGAACCTATTAAAGCACCTAAAGCGGCACCTAAAATAATGGATAAACGGTTGTTGGAATTAATAGTATCTGTATTACTTTTCCTTAAAAGCACATAATAACGATACGCTATAAAAAATGCGAGATATTCTAAAACAAGGTGGATGTTTACATTAAAGCCAAAAAGCTCAAGGTTGAATGGGATTTCCAATATCTCTAGTTAATATAAAATTATAAGCCTAAAATCTTAGCATCTACTCTAAATTTGGTGTCTATAATTATATCATGAGTTTCACTAATGGTTTCATCTGTTACAGTGGTGATGCGTAAACTATAACTGTCTTTTTTAATAAATTCTTTTAATTCTTGTCCTGTAGTGCTTAAGTTTAGAGTTGTAGCATCCGTATTTTCTAAATCAAAAAGGTTCGCAATTTCTAATTCGTCTAGACCTTCTGCTTCAATATAAATATGTATTTCTTTTAAGAAATTAAAGTTGCCATCTTCAGGAGCGTCAATAGTCAATTTGAGGCTGCTTAATGTAATGCTTTCAATTAAATCTTTATGCGTGTTATTGCTTTCAAAAGAAGATTCTGACTCTGTAGTAACATCCGGAGTTAACACATTAAAAGGAGTATCGATTAACGTTGTTGACGGAATAGAGTAACTAGTTTGATAGTTTAAATCAAATTTGGTTAATTCGTCAATTGCATCACAATTTAAAAGTAACATAGAAGAGACGAAAAGTAGAAGTAGGTTTTTTTTCATGTTATTTTTTTTATAAATGTAACTAAATTTTAATGCATTGTAATAGTTGGCCTAAAAATAGACAGCGACTGTGCTATGTTTAGTACTTGTTGTAGTTAGATATAAAAACACTAATTTTGCATCAAAATTGTATTGTGGTAAAAATAGGTAATATAGAACTTCCAGACTTCCCATTGTTGTTAGCACCAATGGAAGATGTGTCAGATCCACCATTTAGAGCGTTGTGTAAAGAGCAAGGTGCAGATGTGGTTTATACAGAGTTTGTTAGTAGCGAAGGTTTAATACGTAATGCGGCAAAAAGCGTTATGAAATTAGATATTTACGAAAAAGAACGTCCTGTTGGTATCCAAATCTTTGGAGCTAATTTGGATAGTATGTTACAAACTATTGACATTGTTGCCCAGTCAAAACCAGACATTATTGATATCAATTTTGGGTGTCCTGTTAAAAAAGTAGTAAGTAAAGGTGCAGGCGCAGGAATCTTAAAGGATATCTGTTTAATGGAGCAACTAACTGCCGAAATGGTTAAACGCACCAATATTCCTATTACCGTAAAAACACGACTAGGTTGGGATCATGATTCTATCAGAATTGTTGAGGTGGCAGAACGACTACAAGATGTGGGTTGTAAAGCCATAGCAATACATGGTCGTACTAGAGCGCAAATGTATAAAGGGGATGCCGATTGGAAACCAATTGCAGCCGTTAAAAATAATCCACGTATGAACATTCCTGTATTTGGAAATGGAGATGTCACTACGCCAGAACGTGCGATGGAAATGCGTGACCAATATGGTTTAGATGGTTGTATGATTGGTCGTGCTACTATTGGTAATCCTTGGTTTTTTAAGCAAGTCAAACATTTTTTTGAAACTGGAGAGCATTACAGGCCAATTACTATGCAAGAGCGCGTAGAAGCGGCACGTAGACACTTACAAATGTCTATTGACTGGAAAGGTGAAATTCTTGGGGTTTTTGAAACAAGACGCCATTACACCAATTACTTTAAGGGCATTCCGCATTTTAAAGAACACCGCATGAAAATGGTAACTAGCGATGCTTCTGTCGATGTATTTGCTGCTTTTGATGAGGTTTTAGAATTATTTGGAGATTTCCAGTTTACAGAATAGTCAGATAAAACTCAGAATTTTAAGTTTTAAAGTAGATACAAAAAGAATATTGGTTAGAATATTAAGTGATTGATAAATACTTATTTAAAAAGAGTTGATTTTTACTTTAGTTTATAATTGAGGAGTTTGCACACTTCGCGAAGCATAAACAAACACATTAAAATGAAATTAAAATCAAGGCTTCTTTTTTTTATTTTTCTCATGCTGATTATAGCGGTTGGCTTTTTCGTGTCAAAAAAAGTTAATGTAAACATGACAAAAATCGTTGGCCAAAAGCTAGATAGTTTAAATGGTGTCTATGTTTTTTATAATGGCGGTGTAGATAATAACTCGGGAAGACACTTGTCTAAAAGGGGCTACAATTATGGACTTAAATACCAATGTGTAGAGTTTGTTAAACGTTATTATTACGAGGCTTTAAAGCATGAAATGCCAAATACTTATGGACACGCCAAGGATTTTTTTAACCCAGACTTAATTGATGGCGCATTAAATAGAGACCGAAATTTAATTCAGTTTAAAAACAATAGTAAAACACGTCCGAAGTGCGATGACTTACTGGTGTTTAGTAGTTCGTTATTTAATAACTATGGACATGTTGCTATAGTATCAAAGGTTTTAGATAATGCTATAGAGATTATCCAACAAAACCCCGGACCTTTCAGTCCTTCTAGAGTCGTCTTCGAGCTTAAAAAAGAAAATGGATTGTTTGTTATTAAAAAGGATAGAGTTTTAGGATGGTTAAGAAAGCAGTAACCAAATAACGCCGTTAAGCAAAGCGGCAACGATTTACAATAGTAAGTGCAAGAAGGATGAAGCAATGTGTTTGAGCTCCTCGAAGAGAGCGAGTTGCGCGAGCCTGTTTGCCTGTTAAGGCAACTTGCCCAAAATTAATTAGTCTTAACTAAATCTTTTGTAATTCTAGAGGCCGCAATTTTTGAAGCTATAATCCCTAAAATGGAAATCGTAATCATAACAATTACAAAGTTTTCAAAGTGAATTGCTACTGGATATGCAGAACTTGGAGTGATCATAATTAAGCTAAAGCTAGCTTGTAATTGCACAATAATATAGCCAATTACTAATCCTAAAAAACCTCCAATAAAGGTCATTAAAACCCCTTGATAAAAAAAGATGTTTCTAATATCATTTAATGAAGCACCTATGTTGTAAAGTGTGCTTAGTGTTTTCTTTTTATCCAGAATCATCATGACTATGGAGCCTATGACGTTAAATAAAGCAATGATTAAAACTAGTGTAAAGATTAGGTATACTGCTAAGTTTTCTGTGTTTAGCATTTTATAAATGGCGTCGTTAAGTTGGTCTTTGTTTTTAACGACTATGGTATCGCCTAAAATGCTTTTTATCTTGGATTTAACGGTGTCTTCATTTGCAGTTTCGGTCAATTTAAACTCTAAACTGGTAATCTGATTGGGTTTATAATTTAAAAGCTGCCTAGCGGTTTCGATAGAAGCGAAAATATATTTATTATTCAACTCTTCGTTAAGATCAAAGATTCCAACATTTGTTGTGTTAACCTGATTTAAGGCTTGACTCTGAGAGCTGATTTGACCTTTTCCAGGTTTTGGTACAGAGAGCGTAACAATTTTACTAAAGTCATTAACAAAAACGGATAAACGTGTAGAAATAGCCCAACCGACCACGATTTGAGGCGTGTTTGGGTATAGCCAATTGCCATAGGGAATAACCGAGTCTATCGCTGTTATTTTGTTGAAGCGCTCGTCTACACCTTTGATATAAGCAGGATAATTATTACCATCTGAAGAGGCAATGATGCGCTCTTCAATAATTCTTGAAAAATCAGCTACACCATCAATTTCATGTAATTTTTTATCCTGAGTATCGCTTAATATAAACGATTTTCCGATAGTTGTTTCGGCTTTTAAATCAGGATCTATAATGCTAGAGAATTCTAGAGTAAAATCGCGCAAACCAGCAAAACCTGACAATACAATAAACAAGGAAGCAGCGCCTAAAACAATACCTACAATAGCAATTATTGTAATAAAGTTAATGGCGTTAGTGCTGCTTTTACTACGTATGTAGCGTTTTGCTATGTATAACGAAAAATTCAATTATCCCTTTTTACGATTATCTAATAAATCAGGATTTTGGATTGGGTTATCTTCCCCTTTTAAAGACTTTTCAATTTTATCAATATGCTCTAAGCTATCATCGACGTAAAACTCTAATACCGGCATTCTGCGGAGTTGGTTTTTTGTACGTTGTGCCAACTCATGTCTAATCATTGGTTTGTTAGCTCTAATCCCTTCTAAAAGCGTTTTAGCTTTGTCGTTAGGAAATATGCTTAAATATACTTTAGCATCTGTTAAATCTGCCGTTACTCTAACTTTAGATACAGATATAATTATACCGCGCATTCCACCTTGTGTAGCAGCTCCTTGAAGGATGTCTACTAGATCACGTTGTAAAACCGAAGCTATTTTTTTTTGTCTTTGACTTTCTTCCATGGTGCAAAAATAGTTGTTATTACAAGAATATATTACTTTTAAGGCATAATTAAGCAATTTTTGTACCTTAAAATAAATAATAGATGGAAAAGATAGAGCATATAGGTATTGCAGTTAAAAATTTAGAGGAATCTAATACACTTTTTGCGAAGCTTTTTGGTATACCACATTATAAAGTCGAATCTGTAGAAAGTGAAGGGGTCAATACGTCTTTTTTTAAAGTAGGTCCAAATAAGATCGAATTATTAGAAGCAACTACTCCAGAAAGTCCAATTGCGAAGTTTTTAGAGAAGAAAGGTGAAGGGGTTCATCATATTGCTTTTGCTGTTACAGATATAAAAAAAGAAATTTTACGATTAAAATCAGAAGGTTTTATTGTGCTTAATGAAACACCTAAAAAGGGAGCAGACAATAAGTTAGTCGCTTTTTTACACCCCAAATCTTCCAACGGTGTGCTAATAGAGTTGTGTCAAGAGATTAAGTAATTTAAAAAAGTCTTGCAAGACTTTAAAATAAGTAGTAATATTGCAATCCGATTTCGGGTCCTATAACTCAGTTGGTTAGAGTATCTGACTCATAATCAGAAAGTCCATGGTTCGAGCCCATGTGGGACCACCATCAAAACCGATTCATTAATTTGAATCGGTTTTTTTGTTTTATATATGTTAAAGAGTTTCTTCCATTCATTTTTAATGTTTTGTTTTACATACCAAATAATTATTCTAATTAATTAAGCGTCAGGTAATATTCAATTAGAATTAAACACTAGTTATCATATGTATCTTAAAAATATCAAGTCCGTTTTTCTTTTATTACTAGTATTTCTATCATCTTTTTTGTGCACTTCTCAGAATATTAAAAAGCTACTAAAAAAAGGTAGTATTGAAGATAAAGTGTTTAAATCCA
This sequence comes from Psychroserpens sp. NJDZ02, assembly GCF_004843725.1. Lineage (NCBI taxonomy): Bacteria > Pseudomonadati > Bacteroidota > Flavobacteriia > Flavobacteriales > Flavobacteriaceae > Psychroserpens > Psychroserpens sp. NJDZ02. The sequence goes on from NZ_CP039451.1 coordinate 1,666,161, forward strand.
CATTTAAATATGAGCCTTACGGTAATTCTATTTTTGTAAAGGTGTTAATCAAAGATAAGGAGTATCGTTTATTATTTGATACTGGCGCAGTTACTGCAATTTCACCTAGAATGGTGGAAGAATTAAACTTAGAGATTGTAGGTAAAGAAGATGTTTATGATTTAGGAAATACCTCTAAAAATTTGAATTTTGTTAAAATAGATACTATAAATTTTAATGGAATTAATTTTTTTGATACTGGAGCAGCTGTGCTTGATATTGAAGCGGTAAAAGATTTTAAGTGCACAGGAATAGATGGTTTTTTGGGTGCTAATTTTATGCGAAATGCTGTTTGGGAAATAGATATGGTAAAGCACGAGATTACATTTACAAATACTATTGACGCGATTAGTATTCCAGAGGCTGCGCCTTACACTAAAATCTTTATTGGTTACGACGCGACACCTGCAATCACAGCTTATTTAGGTGACGAAAAATTGTATAGTACTATCATAGATTACGGTTATGGTGGTGGTATTTCTCTTTTTTCGTACGATTTTAAAAAGTTAAGAGACGAAAACCCTGATATTAAATATATAAAATCTAATGGCGGAAGTACTGTGGCTGGAGTGTATGGTGATCTTAAAATGTCTACGACTTATAAAGCAATAGTTGATAATTTTAAAACAGGAGATTTTAAAGCGCCAAGTACCCTGATGTCTTTTGGCCAATTTGGATCAAGGACTATTGGTGCAGGGTTTTTAAAAAATTACAGAGTGGTTTTAAGTTGGAAAGATCGTAAAGCATGGTTTATTGAAAATAAGGTAGCAGATGACCAAGTTATATTTAGTGGTCATGGTTACGGAATTAGACTTGAAAATGAATCCATTTTTATCAGTTCGATTTCTGAAAATTCAGAAGCAGAAGAAAAAGGCCTTAAAATTGATGATAAAATTTTGAGTGTAAACGATTTAGATTTTACTAATGTTACAGATAAAAAATGGTGTGAGATTCTAAGTACTAATCGTCCTGATAAGTTAACAATTGTTATCCAAAGAGATACAAAGCAATTAACTGTAGCGCTAGATAAAAAGGTTTTATTAAGCAATTAATTCCTTTCTTTTATTGTCTTCAAGAGCAGCATCCACTTTTTTAAATTATTTAAATAAAATTAAGCACCTTGGGTGTCATAATATTTTAGTATTAAAACGCTGATTATCAATTATTTGAATTAATATTTTGTAACCTGAATTTAGTCGTCGTTTTAAAAACAGACTAGCCATAAAATGTCAAACCTCTACTTTAGATTATTATTTAAATAGAAGTAGACCATAAATGGAATTAAACAAATACAGTAAAACAGTCACTCAAGATCCAACGCAGCCCGCTGCTCAAGCTATGTTGCACGCTATTGGATTAACAAAAGAAGATTTTTTTAAGCCAATCATTGGTATTGCAAGCACAGGTTACGAAGGTAATCCTTGTAATATGCATTTAAATGATTTGGCAAAATTGACAAAACAAGGGACTAAAAACGAAGACATTATTGGTCTTATTTTTAATACTATCGGTGTTAGTGACGGTATCTCTATGGGGACACCAGGCATGCGCTACTCGTTACCATCTCGTGATATTATTGCAGATTCTATGGAAACGGTGGTACAAGCCATGAGTTATGATGGCTTAATTACGGTAGTAGGTTGCGATAAGAATATGCCGGGTGCATTAATTGCAATGATTAGATTAAATCGTCCTAGTATTTTAGTGTATGGTGGTACAATAGATTCTGGTTGCCATAACGGACAAAAACTAGATGTCGTTTCTGCTTTTGAAGCTTGGGGAAGCAAGGTTGCTGGAACCATGGAAGAAACAGAATACCAAAGCATTGTTGAAAAAGCATGTCCAGGAGCAGGAGCTTGTGGTGGTATGTACACCGCAAATACAATGGCTTCAGCTATTGAGGCTTTAGGGATGACCTTGCCTTTTAACTCGTCTAACCCAGCATTAAGTGACGCTAAAAAAACAGAATCTGTAAAAGCGGGAGAAGCGATGCGTGTGTTGTTAGAGAAAGACATTAAGCCATCAGATATTATTACACGTAAATCTCTTGAAAATGCGGTTAGATTAGTCACTATTTTAGGAGGTTCTACAAATGCAGTGCTTCACTTTTTAGCAATTGCAAGAGCTGCAGATATTGATTTCACTTTAAAAGATTTTCAAAAAATAAGCGATACCACACCATTTTTAGCAGATTTAAAACCTAGCGGAAAATATTTAATGGAGGATGTGCACGCTGTTGGCGGAATTCCAGCAGTGTTAAAATACCTTTTAAAGAAAGGTTTAATTCATGGGGATTGTTTAACCGTTACAGGAAAAACAATTGCAGAAAACTTATTAGATGTTGCGGACTTGAAAGAAGGTCAAGATGTTATAAGACCAATCGAGAAACCTATTAAAATCTCTGGGCATTTAAGAATGCTTTACGGTAATCTGGCAACGGAGGGAAGTGTTGCTAAAATTACAGGTAAAGAAGGCTTAAGTTTTATTGGTAAAGCCAAAGTTTTTGAAGGCGAATATGCTGCAAATGATGGCATAAGAGATGGATTAGTAGAAAAAGGGGATGTGGTCGTCATAAGATACGAAGGCCCAAAAGGAGGTCCAGGAATGCCAGAAATGTTAAAGCCAACTGCTGCAATTATGGGAGCAGGTTTGGGTAAAGATGTCGCGCTAATTACAGATGGACGTTTCTCTGGGGGAACGCATGGTTTTGTTGTTGGACATATTACTCCTGAAGCACAGGAAGGTGGGACTATTGCTTTTGTAAAAGATGGCGATATGATTACTATCGATGCCGAAACAAACAGTATTGTTTTGGAAGTGTCTGAAGAGGAATTACAAAAAAGAAGACAATCATGGAAAGCGCCAGATTTAAAATTTAAAAGAGGGGTGTTATATAAATATGCTAAAACTGTATCATCTGCATCAAAAGGATGTGTTACTGACGAGTTTTAAAATCACTAAATTATAATTATTAAAGTTAATGTCACTCTGAGCGCAGTCGAAGAGTCTCTCTATAGAAAAATATAATAATCCTAACAAGATTAATATGGATACAAAAACAATAAAAAAAGAAACAAACACAACGCAAACTACAGAGCGTATTTCTGGTAGCGAAGCGGTTATCAGGTGTTTGTTAGCCGAAGGGGTTGATATCCTTTACGGTTATCCTGGAGGAGCAATTATGCCTGTCTATGACGAACTTTATAAGTATCAGGACAAAATTCATCATGTACTAACACGTCATGAGCAGGGGGCAACACATTCGGCACAAGGTTATGCGCGTATTTCTGGTAAAGTTGGTGTTGCAATAGCAACGTCAGGACCAGGAGCTACAAACTTAATTACAGGTATCGCAGATGCACAAATAGATAGCACGCCAATGGTCTGTATTACAGGTCAAGTGGCTTCGCATTTATTGGGTAGTGATGCGTTTCAGGAGACGGATATCGTCGGTATTTCTACGCCGGTCACCAAATGGAATTGCCAGGTTACTAAAGCTTCTCAGATTCCGGAAGCAATGGCTAAAGCCTTTTATATTGCTAGAAGCGGACGTCCAGGACCTGTTTTAATAGATATTACAAAGGACGCTCAGTTTGAAGAGTTCGATTTTAAATACGAAAAATGTAAAGGGGTCAGAAGTTATATTCCGATTCCAAAATTAGACCAGACTTCAGTTCAGGCTGCTGCAAAATTAATTAATGCAGCAAAAAAGCCAATGATTGTTTGGGGGCAAGGTGTTATTTTAGGTGAGGCTGAAGCCGAATTTAAAGCTGTAGTCGAAAAAGCAGGAATCCCTTCTTCTTGGACTATTTTGGGAGCAGGAGCAATTCCAACTTCTCATCCTTTAAATATTGGTATGGTTGGTATGCATGGTAATTATGCGCCAAATGTATTAACTAACGACTGCGATGTGTTAATTGCAATCGGTATGCGTTTTGACGATCGTGTTACTGGAAGTTTATCCACGTACGCTAAACAGGCAAAAGTGATTCATTTTGATATTGATCCAGCCGAAATAGATAAAAATGTAAAAACAGATGTGGCTGTTTTAGGTGATTCTAAAGAAAGTTTAGCCGCCTTATTGCCACTTTTAGAAGAAAAAACATATCCAGAATGGCATCAAAAATTCAAGGATTTATATGCTATCGAATATGAAAAAGTCATAAAGCACGATTTACATCCTACAAAGGAAGGGTTGACAATGGCTGAGGTATTAAAAGAAATTAATATCCAGACCAAAGGTGATGCAGCTATTGTAACAGATGTTGGGCAACACCAAATGATCGCTTGTCGTTATGCTAACTTCAATAAAACGAGAAGTAACATTACATCTGGTGGTTTAGGGACAATGGGCTTTGGTCTGCCTGCTGCAATTGGAGCAAAAATGGCAGCTCCAGATCGTGAGGTCATTTCTATTTCTGGAGATGGTGGTTATCAAATGACTATTCAAGAATTAGGTACCATTTTTCAGCAAAAAGCAGGCGTTAAAATCGTGGTTTTAAATAATGAGTTTTTGGGTATGGTTAGGCAATGGCAAGAGATGTTTTTTGATAGGCGCTATGCATCTACCGAAATGACAAATCCAGATTTTGTTGCTATAGCAAAAGGTTATTTTATTCCAGCAGAGAAAGTAACAAAACGTGAAGACTTAAAGGACGCTGTGGCTAAAATGATAAACACAGATGGCCCTTATTTTTTAGAGGTTTGTGTAGAAAAAGAAGGTAAAGTGTTCCCGATGATACCAACAGGAGCATCAGTTTCAGAAGTAAGACTAGAATAATATGAGCGCAGAAAAACAATTATATACAGTATCTGTTTATACTGAAAACAATATAGGGTTGTTGAATAGAATTTCAGCAATATTCCAAAGAAGACATATTAATATAGAGAGCTTAAATACGTCGCCGTCAGAAATTGAAAGTGTGTCTAGATTTACGATTGTAATAAATATGACTGAAGATAATATTAAAAAAATTATAGGTCAGATAGAAAAGCAAGTCGAGGTTATTAAGGCTTATTATCACACAGAAGACGAGATTATTTATCAAGAGTCTTGCATCTTTAAAATGAGATCAGCTTTGTTATTTGATGAGCGTCAAATTCAGAATATTATTAAAGAAAGTAACGCAAGAATTGTGACAGTAAATCGTGAGTTTTTTGTGATTGAAAAATCAGGACGTAAGGAAGAAATCGAATTATTACATAGAGAGTTAAGTGCTTTTGGGATTATGCAATTTACACGTTCAGGACGTATTGCAGTATCTAAAGAAGAAATGAAAATATCAACAATGCTAGAAGCTTTTCAAGCATAAGCAACAAAAAAAATAACACAATGTCAAATTACTTTAACACATTATCATTAAGAAATCAATTAGATCAATTAGGTAAATGTAGATTCATGGATGCTTCAGAGTTTGAAGATGGTGTAAATGCATTAAAAGGAAAAAAAATTGTAATTGTTGGTTGTGGTGCACAAGGTTTAAACCAAGGTTTAAACATGAGAGATTCTGGTTTAGATATTTCGTATACATTAAGACAGGTTGCGATTGATGAGCAGCGTGAGTCTTTTAAAAACGCTAATTCTAACGGATTTACTGTTGGGACTTATGACGAGTTGATTCCTACTGCAGATTTAGTATTGAATTTAACACCAGATAAGCAACACACAAACGTGGTAAAAGCGGTAATGCCTTTAATGAAAAAAGGCGCAACATTAAGCTATTCTCATGGATTTAATATTGTTGAAGAAGGCACAAAAGTAAGAGCGGATATCACCGTAATTATGGTTGCTCCAAAGTGTCCAGGGACAGAAGTTAGAGAAGAGTATAAACGTGGTTTTGGTGTGCCAACATTAATTGCTGTGCATCCAGAAAACGACCCAGAAAATAAAGGTTGGGCGCAAGCAAAAGCCTATGCTGCTGCAACTGGTGGTCATCGTGCAGGAGTGTTGGAATCGTCTTTTGTTGCTGAGGTGAAAAGTGATTTAATGGGAGAGCAAACTATTTTATGTGGTTTACTTCAAACAGGAGCAATTTTGTCATTCGATAAAATGGTTGCAGAAGGTATTGAGCCTGGTTATGCTGGAAAATTAATTCAGTTTGGTTGGGAAACTATTACGGAAGCCTTAAAACATGGTGGAATTACAAATATGATGGATCGTTTATCTAATCCAGCAAAAATTAAAGCGTATCAATTATCTGAAGAATTAAAAGATATCATGCGTCCGTTATTCGAAAAACACATGGACGATATTATCTCTGGTCATTTTTCAGAAACAATGATGGAAGATTGGGCAAATGATGACGTAAATCTTTTAAAATGGAGAGCTGCAACTGGCGAAACTGCTTTTGAGAAAACAGCATTAACTCCGGATCATATTTCTGAGCAAGAGTATTTTGATCACGGGACATTATTAGTCGCATTTGTAAAGTCTGGTGTAGAACTGGCTTACGAAACTATGGTAAGTGCGGGAATTATTGAAGACTCTGCTTATTACGAGTCGCTTCACGAGTTACCATTAATAGCGAATACAATTGCTAGAAAAAAATTATTTGAAATGAACAGAGTCATTTCTGATACAGCAGAATATGGGTGTTATTTATTTGACCATGCTTGTAAACCGTTATTAACAGATTTTATGAAAACGGTTGAAACAGATATAATTGGTAAATCATTTTCTGCAACAACAGGGGTTGATAATATCGAATTAATAGCAGTAAACGATGCGATTAGAAATCATCCAATCGAAGCAGTCGGAAAACGATTAAGAGCTGCAATGACAGCAATGAAAATTATAAAATCTGATGTTAAGACGGAAGCATCAGTTTTAGCATAATAGCTAATTAGCTTGTCACACTGAGCGCAGTCGAAGTGTTTCATTTATAACATAAAAATATTGTCATCCTGAACTTGATTCAGGATCTCATCAAAAAATGGAAGAAACCAAAACAACATACAGGCCCACTTTAGAAGCTGTTGAGGCTGCTGCCGAAAAATTAAGAGGCGTTGCTACCGTAACGCCTTTAATTTCAAACATGCGATATTCAAAGCAATTTGAAGCAAATATCATGTTTAAACGCGAAGACTTACAGCAAGTACGTTCCTATAAAATTAGAGGCGCTTATAATAAAATGTCGTCTTTAACTGAAGCAGAAGCTGAAAAAGGAATTGTATGTGCAAGTGCAGGAAACCATGCGCAAGGTGTGGCGTTATCTTGTAAATTGTTAAAAATAAAAGGGACTATTTTTATGCCGTCTCCAACACCAAATCAAAAGGTGGAACAGGTTAAAATGTTCGGAGAAGATTATATAGAGGTAGTATTAGTGGGCGATACGTTTGATGATGCGTATCATGCTGCAATGGAGGATTGCGAACGTTTAAACAAAGCGTTTATTCATCCGTTTAATGATAAAAAAGTGATTGAAGGTCAAGCAACGGTTGGTCTAGAGATTATAGATCAAACGGAGTTTCATCCAATAGATTACGTTTTTGTGCCTATTGGAGGTGGTGGTTTATCTTCAGGCTTATCGTCTGTTTTTAAGTTATTATCACCACACACAAAAATTATAGGTGTGGAGCCAAAAGGGGCACCTTCCATGTTAACGTCAATAAGAAATAATACAAACACCGAGTTAGATGAGATCGATAGTTTTGTCGATGGTGCAGCGGTCAAGCGTGTTGGTGATTTAAATTTTGCTATTTGTAAAGAGACATTACATCGTGTGGTTACTGTAGATGAAGGTAAGATTTGCCAAACCATTTTAGATTTATACAATAAAGAAGCGATTGTAGCAGAGCCTGCAGGGGTTTTAAGTTTATCTGCTTTAGAATATTTTAAAGAAGAAATTAAAGGTAAAAATGTAGTTTGTGTTATTAGCGGAAGTAATAACGATATTACACGGACTGCCGAAATCAAAGAGCGCGCGCTATTGTATGCTGATTTAAAGCACTATTTTATTGTTAAGTTTCCGCAACGTTCAGGAGCATTAAGAGATTTTGTTGTTGATATTTTGGGTGATACAGATGATATTACTCATTTTGAATACACTAAAAAAGCTAATCGTGAAAATGATGTTGCTGTAGTTGGAATTGAGTTAAAATCTCCAAACGACCTAGAGCCCTTGATTACAAAAATGAAACGGCACAATTTTTATGGAGATTATCTAAATGATAAGCCGGATTTATTTCAGTTTTTAGTCTAATATTTTAGTTTTAAAAATGAATTATGTTTTTGCTAAAACGTTTTAGTAATGAGTTATAAATATTTAAAAGTTTAAATACGTGATAATTCACTAAATCTTTTATTTATAATTGGTTACGTGGGTTTTTTGTTTGAAATTAGCTTTATAATATTTTAATATTTCACAAATGAAAACACCTTTTTTAAATATTCCAGAAGCCTTTCAAATTACAAATCAAACTAATCAAGACACGTATTTGGTTGGAGGAGAATTAATACCTTGGAGTGGAGAAACGTCACAGGTATTTTCATCAATTTCTTCTACCGCAGATTATAAGCCTACTTTACTAGGAAGTATTCCAACTTTAGGAGAAAAAGAAGCTTTAGAGGCTTTGGACGCTGCGTGTGTTGCTTATAATAAAGGTCAAGGTTTATGGCCAACCATGAAAGTAGTGGATCGTATTGCATGTATGGAGAAATTTGTGTTGCAAATGAAAACCAAACGTGACGAAGTCGTGAAGTTACTAATGTGGGAAATTGGTAAAAGTTTACCGGATTCGGAAAAAGAATTTGATAGAACGGTTGAATACATTTATGATACTATTGAAGATTATAAACAAATGGACCGCGATAGTGCTAAATTTGAAAAAAATGCAGGTGTAAATGCTCATATTCGTCGTGGACCTTTAGGCGTGGTATTGTGTTTAGGGCCTTATAATTATCCTTTAAATGAAACGTTTGCACTATTGATTCCGGCTTTAATTATGGGTAATACAACCATTTTTAAACCAGCAAAACATGGTGTTTTATTAATTTCACCTTTACTAGAAGCGTTTCAAACTAGTTTTCCAAAAGGAGTTGTTAATATTATTTATGGAAGAGGACGTACTGTGGCTTCTCCAATTATGGAATCTGGAAAAGTTGATGTATTGGCTTTGATAGGAAATAGTACTTCTGCAAATGCATTACAAAATCAGCACCCAAAAAGTAATAGACTACGTTTGGTTTTAGGTTTAGAAGCAAAAAATCCTGCAATTGTTTTAAAAGATGCTGATTTAGATTTGGCGATAGACGAGTGTATCGCGGGGTCAACTTCTTTTAATGGGCAGCGATGTACAGCGTTAAAAGTGCTGTATGTACATCAAGATATTGTAGAAGAATTCAATAAGCGCTTTTCAGCAAAAGTAGACGCGCTTAAATTTGGTAACCCATGGGAAGATGGAGCTAAACTAACGCCATTACCTGAGCCTGGGAAACCAGCATATATTCAAGAGTTAATAGATGATGCTACTTCTAAAGGCGCAAAAATTATTAATGCAAAAGGAGGAGAGACGACAGAGAATTATATTTTTCCAGCAGTTTTGTATCCTGTGTCTAAAGACATGCGCGTATTTCAAGAGGAGCAATTTGGACCAGTAATTCCAGTCGTTCCTTTTACAGATATTGAACAACCTTTAGATGATATGGCTGCCTCTAATTATGGACAACAAGTTAGTTTGTTTGGTCAGGATGTAAAGACACTAGCACCCTTAATTGATACGTTAGTAAATTTAGTGTGTCGTGTCAATTTAAACAGTTCTTGTCAACGTGGGCCAGATGTGTATCCGTTTACAGGGCGTAAAGATTCCGCAGTAGCAACATTAAGTGTACATGATGCCTTGCGTTCTTTTTCGATACGGACGTTTGTAGCTTCAAAAGACAACGAGTATAACAATGCTATTTTAAAAGAATTGTTAGATTCTAGAGCATCAAACTTTGTAAGTACAGATTATATTTTATAGTTTTTAAAGTTGAAAAGCCTAATAATGAGATTTATATAATTATTGGGCTTTAAAATTAAGATTTCATAAAAAATTGGACTAATTGAATATTTTACTAGTTTGTATTAAATTAATTTATAGATTTACAACATGTTTACATTACTAAATAAAAACGAAAGACCCACAAGTTTGCTATTACGCAGACGACGTCGCTAATACGCATACTTCAAGCTTTTAGTTAATAGTTTTTATTTTTTTTTCAGACAGTGAACAATCCAACACAAATAGTTTCTTTTTTAAATACAGTTATTAGAAATAATAACAGGATAACCCTACGTCCTATTTTCTGTCGTCGCCCTTAGGGTGTACTTCTATTTATAGAACTAAGGTGAGTCCGGTTCTGCTTTCAAAAACAAAAATTATTACATTTTTTAATTTAAAATTCAATTACAATGGAAATTGTTATTGCTGATAAATCGCATAGTATTTACGCAGATATTATTTGTAACACTATTGCTGATGCTGCTCAAGTTAGAGGGACAGGTATTGCAAAACGCAAGCCGGAATATGTTATTACTAAAATGGAAAATGGTAATGCTGTTATTGCTTTAGAGGGCGATAAATTTGCAGGCTTTTGTTATATCGAACAATGGGGTCATGGCAAATTTGTAGCTAATTCTGGATTAATTGTACATCCAGATTTTAGAAACATTGGCTTAGCTAAGCAGATCAAACATAAAATATTTGTGCATTCTAGAACCAAGTTTCCGGATGCTAAAGTATTTAGTATTACTACAGGTTTAGCGGTTATGAAAATGAATAGCGATTTAGGCTATAAACCAGTGACGTTTTCAGAATTAACAGACGATCAATCCTTTTGGAATGGTTGTCAGACCTGCAAAAACTTTGATGTTTTAACTAGGACAGAACAAAAAATGTGCTTGTGTACAGGGATGTTGTATGATCCTTCTAAAAAGGAAGCAATAAAACCAGTAGCAAATAATCATGATAAAAAAGTATGGACCAGATTGAAAAATATTAAGCAATCTATGTTCTTAAAAAAAGAAAAGAATGAAAAAAGCGAATAAATCCTATAATGCTTTCTCTTTGGGAAAGATGTCAGAGAGTGACAAAAAGGGGAAATTAGTCATAGCATATAGTGGTGGATTAGATACATCCTATTGTGCAGTAAGTTTAAGTAAAGCAGGTTACGATGTGCATGCGGTAAGCGTAAATACGGGTGGTTTTTCTGATGAAGAAATTAAAACTATCGAAGCTAATGCCTATAAAATGGGTGTGTCAACCTATAAAAATATTGACGCAATTGCATCGTATTATGATAAAGTGATTAAGTATTTAATCTTCGGAAATGTTTTGAAGAACAATACCTATCCGTTATCTGTTAGTGCAGAACGTATTATTCAAGCAATCGAAATTATCGAATATGCTAAAAGTATTGATGCCGAATATATCGCACACGGAAGCACGGGAGCTGGAAATGATCAAGTACGTTTTGATATGATTTTTCAAACGTTAGCGCCACATATTAAAATCATCACGCCAATTAGAGACGGAAGTTTAAGCAGACAACAAGAAATTGATTACTTAAAAGAAAACGGTATCGAAGCTTCTTGGGAAAAGGCAAAATATTCTGTTAATAAAGGACTTTGGGGAACCAGTGTTGGTGGAGAAGAAACATTAACATCAGAAAAGCCATTACCAGAAAGTGCTTATCCTTCACAATTAAAGCATGCAGAGGATGAAAAAGTGACATTAACCTTTTTAAAAGGCGAATTGGTTGCTGTAAACGGAATTGAAAACGCATCAGACGTAAATATTGAAGTCTTAAACAACTTGGCGTCAGGGTATGCTATTGGAAGAGATATTCACGTTGGAGATACAATAGTTGGTATTAAAGGTCGTGTTGGTTTTGAGGCTGCAGGAGCTTTGGTGATTATTAAAGCGCATCATTTATTAGAAAAGCATACGTTGACCAAATGGCAATTACAACACAAGGATTATATGTCAAATTTCTACGGAATGCATTTGCATGAAGGGCAATATTTAGATCCTGTAATGCGTGACATGGAAGCCTTTTTGCAAAGCAGCCAAGGCAAAGTGTCGGGAGATGTTTTTGTAACCTTAAAACCATACCATTTTACCGTAGACGGAATTAGCTCTAAACATGATTTAATGAATGCAAAGTTTGGAAGTTATGGCGAAGAAAATAAAGGGTGGACTGCTGAGGAGGCTAAAGGCTTTATCAAAATAGTTGGTAATCAAAATAAGATTTATCAACAAGTAAATAATTAATTGAATGAGACCTGTTAGGTTTTTGAAACCTAACAGGTCTGAAGTCAGTTGAACTAAAAGATTCCCGTTTTCTAGGGAAATAGATATGAAAAAATTAGAAATAGGAATCATTGGAGGTGCAGGTTATACAGCTGGAGAACTTATTAGATTGTTGTTAAATCATCCAAAAGCAAACATCAATTTTATTTACAGTACGTCAAATGCTGGTAACAAAATATCTAAAGTACACCAAGATTTAATTGGTAGTACAGATTTAGAGTTTTCAAGTCAAATTAACTCAGAAGTAGAGGTGCTGTTTTTGTGTTTAGGTCACGGAAATTCTAAAGGGTTTTTAGAGAAAAATTCATTTTCTGCTGAAACTAAAATTATTGATTTGAGTAATGATTTCAGGTTAACTAAAGATGCCATTTTTGAAGGCAAAACGTTTATTTATGGTTTACCGGAATTAAATAAAGAAGCGATTAAAAAAGCGAATTACATTGCAAATCCAGGGTGTTTTGCATCTGCGATTCAGTTGGCATTATTGCCTTTAGCTAAAGCTGAAGTATTGCAAAACGATGTACATATTAATGCGGTTACAGGAGCGACAGGCGCAGGGACATCGTTATCAGCAACCACACATTTTACGTGGCGAGATAATAACTTTTCGCATTATAAGGCTTTTACGCATCAACATTTAGGAGAGATTAATCAATCGGTGAAACTGTTGCAATCTAATTTTAATTCGGAGATCAACTTTATGCCAAATCGAGGTGATTTTTCAAGAGGAATTTTTGCGACCATGTACACTAGGTTTAAAGGAAACTTGGAAGACGCAAAAGCATTGTATAACGCGTTTTATAAAGATACTGCTTTTACTGTGGTTTCGGATGATGAGATTCACTTAAAACAAGTAATAAACACCAATAAGTGTATTCTTCATTTACATAAACATGAAGACAAATTATTGGTGACAAGTATCATTGATAATTTATTAAAAGGTGCTTCGGGACAAGCTGTTCAAAACATGAACTTAATGTTTGGTTTTGATGAAACAGAAGGTTTAAAACTGAAAGCAACTTATTTTTAAAAGTACTGCAGCTGCGTTAGCGGTTGAAGTGGCATCCTTTTTTGACGTCAGTTCGAGTGAATTTGTGAAGCATGAGCAAATTTTTATCGAGAACAAGGCAAAAAAGATATAACGGAAGACGCGACCCTTGTGGTAACGCCCAAACAAAAAAATCGAACAAATGAAAATAGCAATTATAGGAACAGGAAACTTAGGAAAGTCTATCGCAAAAGGTTTGATTACCAACAATGCGATTACTAGTTTGTATTTAACCAAACGGAATTTGGATGAGATTCAAGAATTTGATGGTTATAAAAATGTGCATTTAACAACGGATAATACCGAAGCTGTAAAACAATCTGATATCATCATTTTTGCGGTGCAACCAGCACATTTTGAGCAAATATTGAATGACATTAAGCCAGAATTAACAGAGAAACACGTCTTGATTTCGACCATTACAGGTTTTCTGATTCCTAAAATTGAAGCACAAGTTGGTGCCGATAAATTTATCATTCGTGCGATGCCAAATACAGCAATTGCAGTTGGTAAATCCATGACGTGTTTGTGCAGTAATGTGCAAGGCGAAAAACGCATTAAAATCGCTGAGGCTATTTTTAACCGCTTAGGACATTCTTTAAGTATTCCGGAAAGTCAAATGCAAGCAGCAACTGTGGTTTGCGCAAGTGGTGTGGCGTTTTGGATGCGTCTAATTAGAGCAACAACGCAGGCTGCTATTCAGTTAGGTTTTGATGCTAAAGAAGCGCAAGAATTAGCGATGTATACTAGTGAAGGTGCTGCAAGTTTATTGATTACCAATGGGAATCATCCGGAAGAGGAAATAGATAGGGTAACGACTCCAAAAGGGTGTACGATTGAAGGTTTGAATGAGATGGAGCACAAAGGGTTGAGTTCGTCTTTAATACAAGGTATGATTGCCTCGTTTAACAAGATTAGTAACATTAAAGAAGAGCAGATATGAGTTTATTTAATGTGTATCCATTATTTGATATCACACCAGTAAAGGCTGAAGATATCTTTGTTTTTGATAAAAATAACACCAAATATTTAGATTTATATGGTGGACATGCTGTGATTTCTATTGGGCATTCTCATCCAAAATATGTGACTGCCATTTCTGATCAAGTTGCTAAATTAGGGTTTTATAGTAATTCGATTCAAAATCCATTACAAGTGCAATTAGCCGATAAATTAGGGCAATTATCAGGTTGTAAAGATTACGAGTTGTTTTTATGTAATTCTGGAGCAGAAGCTAACGAAAATGCTTTAAAATTAGCATCCTTCCATAACGGAAAGAAAAAGGTAATTGCTTTTAAAAATGGCTTTCATGGTCGTACTTCTGCAGCAGTAGCGGCAACCGATAACGCGAAGATTATCGCGCCAATTAATGCACAGCAAGAGGTTGAAATTCTAGAATTAGGAGACTTAAAAGGTGTAGAAAAAGCATTGGCTAAAAATGATGTTTGCGCTGTAATTATCGAGTGTATTCAAGGTGTTGGGGGATTGGATGAAAGTACAGCGGAATTCTACGAAGGCTTGGATGAATTATGCAAAAAATACAATACGTGTTTTATTGCAGATGAGGTGCAATCTGGTTTTGGAAGAACTGGCGATTTCTTTGCATTTCAGAAATATAATGTGACGCCTGATATTATTTCGATTGCCAAAGGTATGGGGAATGGGTTTCCGATTGGTGGGATTTTAATTCATCCAAATATTAAAGCCTCTTTTGGTTTGTTAGGAACCACTTTTGGTGGGAATCACTTGGCATGTGTGGCGTCTTCTACTGTTTTGGAAGTGATTGAAGAAGAAAACTTAATGCAAAATGCTAAAGATATCTCAGCTTATTTTGTTGAGAAAGCAAAAGAAATTTCGGCAATTAAAAACATAAAAGGACGCGGTTTAATGTTAGGATTGGAATTTGATTTTCCGATTGCTGAACTACGTAAGGCACTAATTTTTGATCATAAGATATTTACAGGAAGCGCGAAGAATCCTAATTTATTACGAATTCTTCCGCCTTTAACGATAAAGAAAGAACATGTCGATTTGTTTTTTGAGGCTTTAAAAAGTGAGTTGCAAGGCTAGCTTGAGCAACGTCATTCTGAACTAGTTTTAGAATCACATAATAATGGGAAGCTGAACTGAATTCAGCTTGACGAGAGCGGTGAATACTTGAGGGGAGTTCCTTTAAAATATGAGTTTTATTGAGCATTAATAAGTTAGGAAAACAGAGTTAAATAGCAACGTCATTCTGAACTAGTTTCAGAATCACATAGCAGTGAGAATTAAAGTCATTCAGCAAGACGGGAATAATAAATACATGAAAAATTACACAAAAATAAAAGACATATCAAATCTTCAAGAAACCATAAAGGACGCGATTTTACTAAAAAAGAATCCTTTTAAATTCGAAGATTTAGGAAAACATAAAACATTGGTCATGCTGTTTTTTAATTCCAGTTTACGTACGCGATTAAGCACAGAAAAAGCAGCAAAAAACCTAGGTATGGATGTGATGATTTTAAATGTTAATGACGCATGGAGCTTAGAGTTTGAAGATGGCACAATTATGAATGCAAACACATCGGAACATATTAAAGAAGCAGCACAGGTGATTTCGCAATATGGAGATGTGATTGCTGTGAGAGCATTCCCGAGTTTAACAGATAAGACAAAGGATGAAAGTGAGTTTGTGATGAACAGCTTTGTAAAATACGCAACAGTACCAATTGTAAATATGGAGAGTGCAACAGCGCACCCTTTACAAGCATTGGCAGATGCAATTACTATTACTGAATTATCTAAAAATACGAAACCTAAAGTAATATTGTCTTGGGCACCACATCCAAAAGCATTGCCACAAGCAGTTGCCAATTCGTTTGTAGAAATGATGCAAAATATGGATGTAGATTTAACCATTACACATCCTGAAGGTTATGAATTAAGCGAAACAATCACGAAAAACACACCAATAAATCACAATCAGGAAGAGGCTTTGAAAGGTGCTGATTTTGTGTATGTTAAAAACTGGAGTAATTATAAAAACTACGGAAAAGTACTGAGTCAAGACAAGAATTGGATGATGACAAAAGCGAAGTTGGGTAATGCAAAATTTATGCATTGTTTGCCTGTAAGACGTAACGTGGTTGTGGAAGATGCGGTTTTGGATGGCGAGCAATCAGTGGTTATTCAGCAAGCAAACAATAGGACTTTTGCTGCGCAAATTGTGTTGAAGCAGATTTTGGAAGAATTGTAAACGCCATTGCGAATGAGGAACGATTGAAGCAATCTTTTAATTGAAACATATGACTTCGTCATGCTGAATTAATTTCAGTATCACACAAGAAGCTAATAATGAGGAGTTGAAACAAGTTCAACTTGACGGAAGTGGTTTTAAAGAAATAAACAAGTTATGGTCAATCCGTCACGTCATATTGAATTCATTTGAGTATCACACGAGTAGCTAATAATGAGAAGCTGAAACAAGTTCAGCTTGACGGAAGTGGTTATAAATAAGAAAAGAGGTTATGTCAATACGCCACGTCATACTGAATTCATTTCAGTATCACACAAAAAGCTACTAATGAGAAGCTGAAACAAGTTCAGCTTGACGACTGAAGATTTAAAGTAGGTAATTAGCTAATGTTACCCCGTTACGTCATGCTGAATTCATTTCAGTGTCACAAAAAGCTAATAATGAGAAGCTGAAACAAGTTCAGCTTGACGACTGTGGTTTTAAAGTAGGTAACAAGTTAATGTTAATCCGTCACGTCATACTGAATTCATTTCAGTATCACATCAAAAGAAGAATACGTATGAAAACACTAAAAATCATAAAAATTGGAGGAAACATCATTGATGATGATAATGCTTTGCAGCAATTCCTAAAAGCATTCGCGACTATAGATACTCCTAAAATTTTAGTGCATGGAGGTGGGAAATTAGCAACAAAATTAGCGCAACAAATGCAAGTTGAGGTTAAAATGATTGACGGAAGACGCGTAACCGATCAAGTGACTTTAGATATTATTACAATGGTATATGCTGGAAAAATCAATAAAACTATAGTCGCACAATTACAAGCCAATAATTGTAATGCTATTGGTTTTTCAGGAGCGGATGGTAACACGATAGTTTCAGATTTAAGACCATCAAAACCTATTGATTATGGTTTTGCAGGAGATGTTAAACACGTAAATACTGAAACGTTAGAAATTCTTTTAAACAATGCGATTACACCTGTGTTTTGCGCCATTACACATGATAAAAACGGACAATTATTAAACACAAATGCAGATACGATTGCTTCCGAATTAGCAATAGGTTTTGCAACAAAATATAAAACTGAATTATATTATTGCTTCGAAAAAAATGGTGTTTTAGAAGATGTAAATAATGACGATTCTATTATCCAAAACATTAACACTAAAACCTATCAACCGTTAATTGAAAAGGGTATTATTTATGAAGGCATGTTGCCAAAATTAAATAACTGTTTTCATGCTGTAAATAATCAAGTTCGAAAAGTTTGTATTGGTAAATCAGAAATGCTTTTCGATAAATATAATAAACATACAACGATTTCAAAATGATAGAAAAACTAACAACAAGAGCAATTGCTTTATTAAAACAATTGATAGAAACGCAGTCGTTTTCTTCGGAAGAAGGTCCAACAGCAGCGCATATTGAGCAATGGTTTGCGCAACAGGATATTCCTTTTAAAAGAACCAATCATAATGTTTGGGCAACCAATAAGCATTTTGACGAGAGCAAACCAACGCTATTGCTAAACTCGCATCATGATACGGTAAAACCCAATAATGGTTACACTAAAGATCCATTTAAAGCTATTGTTGAAGACGGAAAATTATATGGTTTAGGTAGTAATGATGCTGGAGGTTGTTTGGTGAGTTTGTTGGCAACGTTTGCTTATTTCTATGATAAAAAAGGCCTAAATTATAATTTGGTAATTGTCGCTTCCGCAGAAGAGGAAAGTAGCGGAGAAAATGGGTTAAATAGTATGTTGTCAGTCATTCCAAAAGTGGATGTTGCTATTGTTGGAGAGCCGACTTTAATGAATTTGGCTGTTGCCGAAAAAGGCTTAGTCGTGTTTGATGCAATCGTAAAAGGAACGCCAAGTCATGCTGCGCATCCAAATCACGATAATGCTATTTATAAAACAATTCCGGTATTAGAATGGTTTAAAAATTACACGTTTGATAAGACGTCGGAAGCTTTGGGAGAGGTAAAGTTGACCGTTACACAAATCAACGCAGGAAAGCAGCATAATGCAGTTCCTGCGGATGTGAAATTGGTGGTTGATGTGCGTGTAAATGATAAATATTCTAACCAAGACATTGTCAATATTTTACAAAAGGAAGCGCCTTGTGATAGTATTATTCCGCGTAGTATAAAATTAAATTCGTCATCCATTCCAATCGATCATCCATTGGTAATTGCAGGAATAGAAATTGGTAGAAACACTTATGGTTCGCCAACATTATCTGATCAAGCGGTGTTGAGTTGTCCGTCTTTAAAATTAGGGCCTGGAGATAGCACGCGATCACATTCTGCTGACGAGTTTATTTACTTGAATGAGATTGAAGAAGGGATTAAAATATATATTGAATTATTAGAAAAAGTACTGTAGAAAAAGCGAAACGTCATTGCGAACATAGTGAAGCAATCTCATGGTTAAGGAACAGATTGCTTCGTCATTCTTCCTCGCAATGACAATAAAAAATCAAATTATGAAACTCTGGGACAAAGGAATAAGTATCGATAAAAAAATAGAGCAATTTACTGTTGGAAACGATAGAGAAATTGACTTACATATTGCAAAGTACGATGTGCAAGCATCTTTAGCGCATGCAATAATGTTGGAGTCTATTGGCATTATTTCTTCGGAAGAATTGCAACAGCTTAAAAATGGTTTACACGCTATTGCGGAAACTATAGAAAACGGAATCTTCGTTATTGAAGCGTCCTTTGAAGATGTACATTCTAAAATTGAATATGAGCTGACAAAAACCTTAGGGGATGTCGGGAAGAAAATCCATACAGCACGTTCTAGAAACGATCAGGTTTTGGTGGCGCTTCAGTTATATTATAAAGACAATTTAAAGGAAATCAATCAGAAAACAAAAACGTTTTTTGATACCCTTTTAGGTTTGGCTGAAACGCATAAAGAATCTTTGCTTCCTGGTTATACGCATTTACAAGTGGCAATGCCATCTTCATTTGGGTTGTGGTTTTCTGCATATGCTGAGGTTTTAATTGATGATGTATACTTGTTAAATGCAGCCTTGAAGACCGTAGATCAAAATCCGTTAGGTTCTGCTGCTGGTTACGGAAGTTCGTTTCCTATTGATAGAGAATTAACCACAAAAGAATTAAACTTTTCAACTTTAAAATACAATGTGGTTGCAGCACAAATGAGTAGGGGAAAAAGCGAACGAACAATCGCTTTAGCTTTAGGTAGTGTGTGTAATACTTTGGCGCGTTTTGCAATGGATATTTGCGTGTATAATAGTCAGAATTTTGGCTTTATTGCTTTTCCTGATGAGTTAACGACTGGAAGCAGTATTATGCCACATAAAAAGAATCCTGATGTGTTTGAATTAATTAGAGGGAAAGCCAATAAGATTCAAGCATTGCATACCGAAATGGTGTTGATTACTAATAATTTACCGAGTGGTTATCATAGAGATTTTCAGTTATTAAAGGAAAATATTATTGCAGCAATTGAAGATGTGAAAGACTTGTTAGATATTTTTAATTACGCCATTCAGCAAGTTATTGTAAAAGATATTGACTTGAATGATGCTAAGTATCAATATCTATTTACGGTAGATAATATCAATACTTTGGTTGTAGGAGGTATGCCTTTTAGAGAAGCGTATCAAAAAATTGGAGGCGAAGTTGAAAGCGGAACTTATGTACCAGATACGTCAAAGCAACACACGCATGTTGGTAGTATTGGTAATTTGTGTTTGGATGGGATTCGTGGGAAGTATCCTGAGTAGTGTTAATTGCGTCATTGCGAGGAACGAAGCAATCTTTTGATTGTATTTAAGTATTGTTTTCTATTGTTTTGTTTCAGTTAAATTGATTACTTCGTCGTACCTCCTCGCAATGACGTGTTGTGTGTCATTGCGAGGAGCGAAGCAATCTTCTTAATTGAGTTTAGTAGTTTGCTTTTTTAGCTTAAGCGACTTTCAATATATTAAACACGAGGCAAATCGCTATCATCCTTTAAGGGTAAACACGATTCTCCCATTAAATAGGTGTCAATATGATGTGCAGCTTGTCTTCCTTCAGAAATAGCCCAAACAATCAGCGATTGTCCACGACGCATATCTCCAGCTGCAAAAACGCCAGGGATATTTGTTTTGTAATCTTTTGTTGTGGCTTCAATATTGGTTCTAAAATCCATTTTTAAACCAAACTGATCAGCTAAAGTTTTTTCAGCGCCTGTAAATCCAAGTGCTAATAATGCGATGTCGCATTTCCATTCTTTTTCAGTATTTGGGACTTCTTTAAGTTGTGGTCGTTCTCCTGGAGTAAAAAGCCATTCGACTTCAACCGTTTTTAAGCCTGTTAAGTTTCCTTTTTTATCGCCAATAAATGCTTTAGTAGAAATGCTAAAAAAACGCTCGACTCCTTCTTGGTGCGATGAGGTTGTTTTTAACTTCATAGGCCAGTAAGGCCAAGGTTGATTTGCTGGACGACCTTCGGAAGGTTTGCTTAAAATCTCAAAATTAGTCACAGAGGTTGCGCCATGACGATTAGACGTTCCTATACAATCACTTCCTGTATCTCCACCACCAATTACGATAATGTCTTTTCCTTTAGCAGAAATCACGTCTTTAAAATCTACTAAACCATCCACGTATTGATTATTTAGTTTTAAGAAATCCATCGCTTGAGTTACGCCTTTTAAGTCTGATCCAGGTATAGGAATACTTCGTCTTACGGTTGCACCTCCACATAACACAACAGCGTCAAAGTCGTCTTTAAGTTGGTTGGCATCTATGTTTTTACCAACATGTGCATTGGTTTTAAAAATAATTCCTTCTTCTTCTAAAACAGCAACACGTCTGTCAATCACGGTTTTTTCCATTTTAAAATCTGGAATGCCGTAACGTAATAAGCCTCCTACTTTTTCGTCACGTTCAAAAACAGTAACAGTGTGTCCTGCGCGATTTAATTGTTGCGCAGCAGCTAATCCCGCTGGTCCAGAGCCAATAACAGCAACTGTTTTTTCGGTTCTTACTTTTGGTGGCTGTGCGGTAATCCAACCTTCTTGAAAGGCGGTTTCTACTATGTTTTTTTCAATATTTTCTATAGTTACTGGGTCTTCATTAATACCAAGTACGCAAGCTTCTTCACAAGGTGCTGGGCATAAACGTCCTGTAAACTCTGGGAAGTTGTTGGTTTTGTGTAAAATTTCAGCAGCTTCTTTCCATTTTCCTTTGTAAACTTTATCGTTAAAATCTGGAATTAAATTCCCAAGCGGACAACCACTATGGCAAAACGGAATTCCGCAATCCATACAACGTGCGCCTTGATCTTTCAAATGATCTTCTGGTAACGGAACCGTAAATTCTTTGTAATTTTCTATGCGTTTTTCTGGCGCTATATAACTTTCGTTTTCACGCTTAAACTCTAAAAATCCTGTTATCTTTCCCATAATTTACGCTAATTCTAGTTGTTCTTTTTCTAATCTCACTAAGGCTTGTCTGTACTCTTCTGGCAATACTTTTTTAAACTTAGGAAGGTAGTTGTTCCAGTCTTTTAAAATGCGTTCCGCTAACGGGCTTCCTGTTGCTTCAAAATGATTTTTGATTAATTGTTTTAACTGATTCGTGTCAGCTTCGTTTTCAATTGGATCGATATTTAAATCTTCGGAATTACAATTCTGTTTAAAGGTTCCTTTTTCGTCTAAAACATAAGCAACTCCTCCGCTCATTCCTGCTCCAAAGTTTCGACCTACAGTCCCAAGAATAACAGCAACTCCACCAGTCATATACTCGCAACCGTGATCCCCAATACCTTCAACTACTGCTTGTGCTCCAGAATTTCTAACACAAAAACGTTCTCCAGCTTTACCGTTTATATAAACTTCTCCAGAGGTTGCGCCATACAGCGTTACGTTTCCTGTAATAATATTGTCTTCCGGAACAATGGTGCATTTTTCTGGCACTTTAATAATTAATTTAGCTCCGGATAAGCCTTTTCCTAAGTAATCATTTGTATTTCCGTGCACGGTGAATTTTAAACCTTTGGTTGCAAAAGCTCCAAAACTTTGTCCTGCAGAACCTGTAAAATCAATGTCTATAGTGTCTTCTGGTAAGCCATCTGCACCATAAATTTTTGAAATTTCGTTACTTATTATAGCGCCAACTGCTCTATCTATATTTGTGATAGGCATGGCTAAATTTGTTTTTTGTCGTCTAAATAAAGCTTGATGTGCTTGTTTTATGATTTTAAAATCTAAGTGCACATTTAAGTTGTGGTCTTGACAATACGTGTTGTATAATTGTACACCTTCCGCAACTTCTACTTTGTGTAAGATTGGTGTTAAGTCAATTCCTGAAGATTTATAATGGTCTATGGCTTTGTTTCTGTTTAGTTTTTGAGATTGTCCAACCATTTCATTAATAGTTCTAAATCCTAATTTTGCCATAATCTCACGTAATTCTTGCGCTACAAAATACATGTAGTTAACGACGTGTTCTGGTTTTCCTTTAAATTTTTTACGTAAGTCAGGGTTTTGAGTAGCAATACCGACTGGGCATGTATTTAAATGACATACACGCATCATAATACATCCTGAAGCTACTAAAGGTGCTGTTGCAAAACCGAATTCTTCTGCGCCAAGTAGGCAAGCAATTGCGACATCGCGACCTGTTTTTAATTGTCCGTCACATTCTAAAACCACACGATTTCTAAGGTCATTCATCACTAAGGTTTGCTGTGCTTCTGCAACACCAAGTTCCCAAGGTAGGCCGGTGTGTTTTTGTGAGGTTAAAGGTGTTGCTCCTGTCCCTCCATCAAAACCAGCAATTAATATAACGTCTGCTTTTGCTTTGGCGACTCCTGCTGCGACTGTACCAACACCAATTTCTGATACTAGTTTTACATTAATTCTGGCTTCTCTATTTGCTGATTTTACATCATAAATTAATTGCGATAAATCTTCAATAGAATAAATATCGTGATGCGGTGGTGGTGAGATTAAACCAACATAAGGCGTTGAATTTCTCGTTTTTGCAATTTCCGGATTCACTTTTGGTCCAGGTAATTGTCCGCCTTCACCTGGTTTTGCACCTTGTGCTATTTTTATCTGAATTTCGCTTGCGCTTGTTAAGTAATTTGAAGTCACTCCAAAACGCCCTGAGGCTACCTGCTTGATTGCTGAGTTTCTCCAGTCGCCTTGTGAGCTTTTATAGAAACGTTCTTGGTCTTCTCCACCTTCACCAGAGTTGGATTTTCCTCCAATTCTGTTCATGGCAACCGCTAAGTTTTCGTGTGCTTCTTTACTAATCGAACCATAAGACATGGCTCCTGTTTTAAAGCGTTTTACAATTTCTGTCCAAGGTTCTACTTCTTCCAGTGGAATGGGGTCAAATTGATCAAACTCAAACAAGCCTCTAATAGTCATTAGGCTTTTAGATTGGTCGTTTACTAAGTCAGAAAACTCTTTAAATGTAGAGGCTTTATTGGTTCTTACTGATTCCTGAAGTTTGGCTACTGTTAATGGATTAAACATGTGCTTTTCTTGTCCACGTCTCCATCTGTAATCTCCACCAACTTCAATTTGTGGTTCTGTATTTTTATGAAAAGCCCTTTTGTGACGTTTAACAATTTCTTGTTCTATTTCTCTTAAGCCAATACCTTGAATACGCGTTGGTGTGTTTGGGAAATATTTTTCGACTGTTGAGGTTTTAATTCCGATACATTCAAATAATTGAGACCCACGGTAAGAATTTAAAGTTGAAATCCCAATCTTGTTCATCACCTTTAAAATTCCTTTTCCAACTGCTTTATTGTAGTTTTTAATGGCTGCTAAATATTCTAAATCTGTAAGATCTGCATTGTTGATTTGTTGTTGAACAATTTCATTTACAATGTATGGATTTACAGCACTTGCACCATAACCAAATAATAAAGCAAAATGGTGTACCTCACGAGGTTCTGCAGACTCAATAATTAAACTAATTCTAGAACGCTTTTTTAATTTATGTAAGGCATGATTGACGTAAGAGCAGGCTAAAAGTGCCGGAATTGGTGCGTGGTTTTTGTCTACAAATCTATCTGATAAAATAATGATGTTTGCACCGTTATCAATAGCTTTAGAAGCTTTAGTGACTAAGTTTTCTAGCGCGACTTCAAGCTCATTTAATCCACGATTTACTTCATATAACATCGAAATAGATTCGACTTTAAAATCAGGATTAGTGTCATAATCTCTAATCTTATCTAAATCGTGCTTAGAGATAACTGGATTCTGAATTTTTAATTTTTTACAGTGTTCTGCATTGATGTCAAATATATTAACATCGCTACCAAGTGTTAAGCTAATATCTGTAATTAACTCTTCTCTAATACCATCTAAAGGCGGATTGGTAACTTGAGCAAATAACTGTTTGAAGTAGTTATAAATTAACTGTGGTCTTTCTGATAAAATGGCAATTGGTGTATCGCTTCCCATGGATCCAATAGGCTCTTTTCCTAATTGTGCCATCGGACGAATAATAGTATTTAAATCTTCTTCTGTGTAACCAAAAACGACTTCTCGTTTTTTAAGATCAATTTCATCGTATTTAATATGTCCTTCTTTAGCTTCAATATCTCTAAGGTGTATTAAATTTTCATTTAACCATTGTCTGTATGGGTGTTTGGCGGCTATTTCTTCTTTGATTTCTTCATCATTAACAATGCGACCTTCACTCATGTTGACTAAAAACATTTTTCCTGGTTCTAAACGACCATGGAATTCTATGTTTTCTGGAGCAATGTCTACAACGCCAGTTTCGGAAGACATAATAACGTTTCCTTGTTTTGTTACGGTATATCTTGAAGGGCGTAATCCATTTCTATCTAAAACAGCACCTATAAAATTACCGTCTGTAAATGGGATTGAAGCTGGTCCGTCCCAAGGTTCCATTAGGCAGGAGTTGTATTCGTAAAACGCCTTTTTAGAATCCGACATGTGTGGGTTTTTTTCCCAAGCTTCAGGGACTAGCATCATCATCGCTTCTGGAAGCGAGCGTCCCGTCATTAGTAATAATTCAACAACCATGTCTAGGGTTGCAGAATCTGATTTCCCTCTTAAAATAGTAGGGATTATCTTTTTGATATCATCTCCAAATAATGGGCTTTCCATGATCTCTTCACGAGAAAACATACGTGAGACATTACCTCTGACTGTGTTTATTTCTCCATTATGACAGATGTATCTAAACGGTTGTGCTAAATCCCAAGTTGGAAATGTGTTGGTAGAAAAACGTTGGTGTACTAATGCTAGTCTTGTATCTAAAGCCGAGTTGAATAAGTCTAAATAGTATTCATTAATATGTTCTGGCATTAATAAGCCTTTAAATATTATGATTTTAGTAGATAGACTTGGTAGGTAGAAGAATTTTGATTCGGATAATTTAGAATCATATATAGTGTGTTCTGCGATTTTTCGTGCAGCGTATAATTTTATGTTGAATTCTCTTTCTGTTTGCTTGTCGCTAGCCTTTCCTATAAAAATTTGTTTTACAAAAGGTTCTGTTACTTTTGCAATTTCACCTAAAACTTTACTATTAACTGGTACGTCTCTCCAGCCAATTAATTTAAGGCCTTGATTTTGGATTTCTTTTTCAAAAACATCAATACAATATTGACGTTGGTTTTCTTTTCTAGGAAGAAATACATTACTCACTGCATATTCTCCAGCTTCAGGTAAGTCAAACTCACAGAAAATCTTGAAGAATTTATGTGGAATATCAATTAATATACCTGCGCCATCTCCAGTTACTCCATCAGAACTAACGGCGCCACGATGCTCTAATTTTACTAGTATTTCAAGCGCTTTATGTATGATGTCGTTAGATCGTTTTCCGGTTAAACTACATATAAATCCTGCGCCACAATTATCGTGTTCAAATTCTGGCAAATAAAGTCCTTGTTTTTTTAGCATAATCAGTAAAATTTAAAGCTTTTTAAGCTTCATTATATCTGTAAGATACAGGCTATTATTTAATTAGTAAAAAGAACGAAACACTTTTTAGGAATTCGGATTATAGTCTTTTATAAATGTACTTTAAATAATAAGATAGCGCATATAGTGAGGATTGTGTAATGAAATAACGCTATTAAAAACAGTAAATTATTACGAAAACGTTTGCGAAAAGTTTAAAATATTACACATAACGTATTAAAAATCAATTTTCATTAATAATAATTCAATTTCAGTAATATGAGATTGTTAATAAAACCACTTATAAATTATCATACCCTATAAAAAACAGGGTTTAGATTAAAATAATAATAAAAATGAATCAGATAACCCTATTTTTTTAGGGGTGTAATAGTTTTTAATATAGATTTGAGATATAAAATAACTAAAAAACGCAGTATTATGAAACAATTATTTAATCTAGCTATTATTTTGGCTTCTATGAGTTTATCTGCTCAAGACGAGTCAGATGGTCTTGAAAAAAAGTTCTCTTTTGAGGGGAGTGTCGATGCCTACTATCGTACTAATTTTACAGCTCCAAATGATGATAATCAAATTGCTCCGACAACGTCTTTTGCAAATACTGCGGGATTTTCATTAGGAATGGGGAATATAATTGCGTCTTACGAAAAAGGTAGGGTCGGTGCAGTTGCTGATTTGGTTTTTGGACCAAGAGGAGAAGAGGCAAGTGCAACCGTATTGAATCAATTGTTTGCTTTTTATAATATTAGCGAAAACACAAAATTAACATTAGGTAAGTTTAATACTTTTTTAGGTTACGAGGTAATTGCGCCAGCAGGAAACTTTAACTATAGTACGTCTTATTTATTTTCTAATGGGCCTTTTTCTCATACAGGGATAAAAGCAGATTTTACATTGTCTGAAGATTTTAGCTTGATGGTTGGTGTGTTTAATCAAACAGATGTTACCGAGTTTAATCCTGACGGTAGTTATGCGGTTGGAACACAATTAGGATATGATGGTCAATTTTTAAATCTTTTATATGATGCTGCTGGATTGGGGTTTGAAGTCGATTATACAGGAGGTTTTGATGCATCAGATGAGTTTTTTTTAGGAGTTAATGCAGCGTATGCAGATAATGATGGAGAAGGGTTTTATGGGGTTGATTTGTATCCTCAATATGATCTTAGTGATACGTTTACAATAGGATTAAGAGGGGAGTATTATCAGACACAGAGTGAGTCTGTAGATGATGACCCTAGTGTTATTGGGTTAACGCTTACGGGGAGTTTAGTTATTGATGAAGACTTAATTATTAAGCCGGAATTTAGATTAGACAATAGTTCTGAAGATGAGTTTATTGATACAGACTTGATGGCAACAAAAAGCCTAGGGTCTTTTGTGGTTGCAGCGATATATAAATTTTAACGATAATTAATTATGAAAAAAGTTGAAGCAATAATCAGAAAATCAAAATTTTCTGCAGTTAAAAATGCGTTGCATGAGGTTGGTGTAAATTTCTTCTCGTATTGGGATGTTACAGGGCTGGGTAATGAAAAAGAAGGGCATGTTTATAGAGGTGTTTCTTATAGTACAAGTGATATACAAAGACGCTATTTATCTATAGTTGTTAATGATGATTTTGAAGAAGTAACGATAAAAGCCATTTTAGAATCGGGTTCTACAGGAGAGGTTGGAGACGGGAAAATATTTGTTTCACAAATCGATGAAGTTTATAGAATACGCACAGGAAATAAAGGCGGAAACACATTAAAATAATAAGACATGGAATTATTTACAATTAACAATGTATGGATGATGATCTGTACGGCACTAGTTTTCTTTATGCATTTAGGATTTGCATTTTTAGAAATTGGTTTAACACGTCAAAAAAACACAATAAATATTTTATTTAAAAATATATTTATTATTACCATGGGCTTACTACTGTATTGTCTTGTTGGTTTTAATTTAATGTATCCAGGAGATGTGTTTACGGAGCTCAATGGAGTTGTTCAAGGTGATTGGAATGGTATTCTTGGTTTTGCAGGTTTTGGGTTAGACTCTCCAATGGTTATAGATCCTGAAACAGGAAAAAAAATATTGGATTTGTCATATAATGAAGGGTATACTTATTGGACTGACTTCTTGTTTCAAGGGATGTTTGCAGCGACAGCAGCGACTATTGTTTCTGGGGCAGTTGCAGAACGAATGAAAATTGGACCATTTATGGTATTTGTAATTATATATGTTGGATTAGTGTATCCAATAGCTGGATCTTGGAAATGGGGAGGTGGATTTTTGGATACGTTAGAAACGCCTTTTTATGACTTTGCAGGGTCGACATTAGTGCATTCTGTTGGTGGATGGGCAGCTTTAGTTGCTGTTTGCTTGCTGGGTTCTAGAATAGGTAAATTTAAAAACGGAAAAATACAGGCTATTCCAGGACATAATATTCCTTTAGCAACTGCAGGGGTTTTGATCCTTTGGTTAGGTTGGTTTGGGTTTAATGGAGGATCGGTATTGTCTGCAGACCCATCGTTAACATCAATAACATTAGTTACAACCTGTTTAGCAGCAGCAGCTGGTGGTGTGGTTGCGGCTTTGACGTCTACTCTTATGTATAAGAATTTAGATTTAACGATGTTTTTAAATGGTATTTTGGGTGGTCTTGTTGGTATAACAGCAGGTGCTGATCAAATGAGTCCAACAGATGCGATACTAATTGGTGCAATTGCTGGAACTATTATTGTTTTTGCAGTATCATTAATTGATAAATTAAAATTAGATGATCCTGTTGGTGCTATTGCTGTGCATTTAGTGTGTGGTATTTGGGGGACATTAGCAGTTGGAATATTTGGAAAATTAGCTAGCGGAGCGCAATTTGTAAGTCAACTTATTGGTGTTGCTTCTTATGCTGGTATATGTATTGTTTCTTCATTCTTAATTATTTTTATAATGAAGAAAACAGTAGGAATAAGAGTTTCTGAAAAAGAAGAGTTGGAAGGTCTTGATGCACATGAGCATGGAATGGATGCTTATCCAGACTTTAGGTTAAACGAACATTAGACTTTAGTTATTTTGTTGAAGAAACCTCGGGATATTATATTTCGAGGTTTTTTTTGTAACAAAAAAAAGGCTTGATAAGTTGAGTTATCAAGCGCTTTAAAGACTAACAAATAAATTGTTAAATAATAGTAGATTGTCCTAAGTGAATATTATTAAAATTAATATTCGTATCATTTGGGTTGCTAATAAAATCGGCAATAAAATCTCCAACTTTGGAAGTAGAGATATTATCATAAGAGGTGTTTAAGTCTGGTGTTGTTATTTCTAGTTTTAAAGATTTTTCAACACCTTCTTTAATTAGGTTGGCTTCATCGTATAATTCAAAATGCTCAAGTAACATAGCGGCGCTTAATATAGAGGCTATAGGATTTGCTATGCCTTTACCTGTTGCTTGTGGATAAGAGCCGTGAATAGGTTCGAACATGGCGTATTTGTCTCCAATAGAGGCGGAGGCTAATAGTCCAATAGACCCACCAATAACGCTAGCTTCATCGCTTATGACGTCTCCAAATAGATTTTCAGTTAAAATAACATCAAATTGCTTTGGGTTTAAGATCATTTGCATCGCTGCATTATCTACAAATAAAAAGTCTAATACTACATCAGGATACGCTTTGGCTAACTCTGTAACAACTTTTCGCCATAGACGGGATGTCTCTAAAACATTAGCTTTGTCAACTAGGGTTACTTTTTTCTTTCTGCTTTGTGCATTTTTAAAAGCTAAATGTGCAATACGCTCTATTTCATATTTAGAGTATTCGCATAAATCTGAAGCTGTATCACCGTCTTCACTTAAGTATTTTTTTCCAAAATAAATACCGCCAGTTAATTCGCGATAGATGCTAATGTCTGTACCTTCTATAATCTCTTTTTTAAGGGGAGACTTGTCTAATAGTATGTCATAAGCTTTAACGGGTCTTATGTTTGCGTATAAGCCAAGTTCTTTTCTAAGTTTAAGTAAGCCTTGTTCAGGGCGTACCTTTGCTGTAGGGTCGTTGTCGTATTTTGGGTGTCCAATTGCTCCGAATAAGATAGCATCGCTAGACTTACATAGGTCTAGGGTGCTGTCTGGTAGTGGGTCGTTTTTTTTATCAATTGCGATTGCGCCAACGGGAGCTTCTTTAAATAAAAAAGTATGGTCAAATTCTAAAGCAATTGCTTTTAATATTTTTATTGATTGGTCGGTCACTTCTGGGCCGATACCATCACCAGGTAAAACTGCTATGTTTAATTTCATAGTATAATTGATTAGTATATTTTTTTAGCTTCAAAAGCTGCAATTGTTTCTTTTTTACTTAATAAATAGTCAATATCATCATAGCCATTAATCATACATGTTTTTTTGTAGGCGTCAATATCAAAAGCTTCTTTAAAAGAGGTGTCTTTGACTGATATGGTTTGATTTTCAAGATTGACTTCTAGTATTGTTTCAGGTTTTTGTGTTGTGACGTCTAGTAGTACTTTTAGAAATTCTGCAGAAACTTGAACAGGTAATAGTCCATTGTTTAATGCGTTTCCTTTAAAAATGTCGGCAAAAAAACTGGAAACAATGACTTTAAATCCGTAATCGCTTAAAGCCCAAGCGGCATGTTCGCGACTAGAGCCACAGCCAAAATTATCCCCAGCAACTAATATACTTCCAGAATAGTTGGTGTTGTTTAAAGAGAAAGATTCATTTTTAGAGTCGTCTTTGTTAAAGCGCCAATCTTTAAAAAGATTGTCACCAAACCCTTTCCGGTCTGTTGCTTTTAAGAAACGGGCAGGAATAATTTGATCGGTATCTATGTTTTCTATGGCTAACGGAATAGCTCGAGATTGTAATGTTGTAAACTTTTCCATCTTAATTTAATTGTTTTGTTATGTCTACAATCTTGCCTTCAATAGCTGTTGCAGCTGCGACTAAAGGGCTGGCTAAAATAGTTCTGGAACCCTGTCCTTGTCTGCCTTCAAAATTTCTATTTGAAGTAGAGACACAATATTCGCCTTGCGGAATTTTGTCATCATTCATAGCTAAGCAAGCGGAGCAGCCTGGTTGTCTTAATTCAAAACCAGCTGCGTCAAATACATCTTTAAGCCCTTCTTTTATTATTTGAGCTTCAACCTGTTTACTTCCTGGTACTAGCCAAGCGGTAACATTGTCTGCTTTTTGTTTTCCTTTTATATAGTTTGCTGCAACTCTAAAATCTTCAATTCTAGAATTTGTACAGCTACCAATAAAGACATAATTAATAGGCTTGTTGATTAGAGATTCTCCTTTTTTAAAGTTCATGTACTTTAAAGATTTTTCGAAAGAAGCATCATTTGTTGTTGGTATGTTTTCGGTTACTTTTATTCCCATTCCTGGGTTTGTTCCATAAGTTACCATTGGTTCAATATCTTCAGCGTCAAAGGTGTATTCTTTGTCAAAACTGGCATCAGTATCTGTTGGTAGTGTTTTCCAATAGGCTACTTTTTTGTTAAATGCCTCTCCTTTGGGTGCGAATTCTTTGTCCTTTACATAGTCAAAAGTGGTTTGGTCTGGGGCAATCATTCCGCCTCGAGCGCCCATTTCAATACTCATATTGCAAACAGTCATTCGGCCTTCCATAGACATCTCTTCAAAGACATTTCCGGCGTATTCACAGAAGTAGCCTGTGCCCGAGTTTGTCCCTAATTTTGCAATGATGTATAAAATGACGTCTTTAGGTAAAACCCCATTTTTTAGTGTGCCATTAACGGTTACTCTTAGACTTTTTGGTTTTGTTAATAGTAGGCATTGGCTGGCAAAAACCTGTGCGACTTGACTGGTTCCAATACCAAAAGCAATGGTTCCGAAGGCGCCATGCGTTGAGGTGTGACTATCGCCACATACAATGGTCATTCCTGGTTGGGTTATCCCTAATTCGGGAGCCATTACATGGACTATTCCATTGTATTTATGACCTAGTTCGTATAGTGTTATGTTGTTTTTTATACAGTTTTCAGAAAGTTGTTTAAGTTGCTTTCTTGATAATTCGTCTTTTATTGGTAAATGTTGCTCTAAAGTCGGAGTGTTATGGTCGGCAGTGGCTACAATTTGATCTGGGCGAAAGACAGGAATCTGTCGTCGTTCTAATTCATTAAAAGCTTGTGGACTCGTAACTTCGTGTATTAGGTGTTTGTCAATATAAAGTACTTGTGGTCCGTCTTTAATAGTATCAACGACATGTGCATCCCAAACTTTGTCAAATAATGTTTTTCCCATTCTAAGCTGAAATTATTTGTTGATAAACGTTACTGGTTTCAATTATTTGATGGATGTCACCATCATTAATTTCTTTTTTCTGATCAGCAAAACTTAAAAAGTTAGCATAAACATCGTCTAGTTGTAGTTTTGTTAAATCGTATCCTACATTTTTAGCTCTATAAGCTAAGGCGGCACGACCACTTCTTGCGGTTAAAACTATAGCTGACTCTGTTACTCCTACATCTTTTGGGTTGATGATTTCGTATGTTTCACGATTTTTAATGACACCATCTTGATGTATTCCAGAGCTGTGTGCAAAGGCGTTGGCGCCAACAATAGCTTTGTTTGGTTGTGTGTAGATGCCCATGCTATCAGATACTAATTGACTAAGGCTATATAGCATTTCTGTTTTAATAGTAGTATCTAAGTTTAAGTAAGGGTGTTGTTTTAAAACCATTACCACTTCTTCTAAAGCGGTGTTTCCAGCGCGTTCTCCTATTCCGTTAATGGTACATTCTATTTGTCTTGCACCATTAATAACACCTTCTATAGAGTTTGCTGTAGCTAGTCCTAAATCGTTATGACAATGACAAGATAAAATGGCTTTTTCAATACCTTTAACATTCTCTTTTAAATATTTGATTTTTGCGCCATATTCACTAGGAAGACAATAGCCTGTTGTGTCTGGGATGTTTAAAACGGTTGCGCCTGCTTTAATTGCAGCTTCGCAAACTCTTGCTAGATATTCGTTATCTGTACGTCCAGCATCTTCAGCATAAAATTCTATATCTTCAACAAAAGATTTAGCGTATTTTACAGCGTCATAAGCACGCTGAATGATATCATCTTTGTTGGATTTAAATTTATGGAGTATGTGTGAGTCTGAGGTTCCTATGCCTGTGTGGATTCTTGGGTGTTTCGCAAATTTTAAAGCTTCTGCAGCGACTTTTATATCATTCTCTACAGCTCGTGTTAAACCGCAAACAGTAGCATTTTTCACCATTTTAGATATTTCTTCTACCGATTTAAAGTCACCAGGACTTGAGACGGGAAAACCTGCTTCTATAACATTGACACCTAATAGGTCTAATTGCTTAGCTATGACTACTTTTTGCTCGGTGTTTAGCTTACATCCTGGCACTTGTTCGCCATCACGTAGAGTAGTATCAAATATTTGAATTGTGTTTTTTGACATTTTAAGAGAGAATTATTTTTCTTTTGAATTACTAATGTATACTTTGGTTATCTATTATAGATGACCGTTATTGGAGGTGTTACGATGTTCAATTAAGAAAAACAAATCTAAACCATTGATTATCAGTGTTTTGATTAAATATTAGGTTTATGACTAAAGGGCAAAAAGATAATTTATTTTTACTAGTTAAGTCTTTAACTAAGTCTGAAAAGCGACAATTTAAATTGTACGTAGGTCGGCTTGGGGTGAACTCTGATTCTAAATTCTTAAATTTATTTAATCTCCTGGATAAAGCACGCGTGTATGATGAGGTGTCTATTCTTAAAGCGGGTGTGGTTAAAAAACAACAGTTAGCTAATGTAAAAGCGCATTTGTATAAACAGATTTTAATAAGCTTAAAATTAAACCCTTCTCATCAAAATATTCGTTCTCAAATTAGAGAGCAATTGGATTTTGCTTCTATTTTATACCATAAGGGTTTGTATAAGCAAAGCTTAAAGATTTTAGATAAAGCTAAAGAGTTAGCTGTTTTAAATGAAGAGAAAAATCTAGCATTTGAAATTGTAGAGCTAGAAAAAATAATCGAATCACAGTATATAACTAGGAGTATTAGTACACGTGCTGATCAATTAACGATTCAGGCTAAGGAATTAAGCGAGTTAAATGTGGTGGCGAGTAAGCTGTCAAATTTGTCTTTGCAATTATATAGCATTATTTTAAAGACCGGCTATGTAAAAAATGAAGAAGAGAGTATTGCTGTTACTAAGTATTTTAATGATAGATTTCCAAAAGTTGAGTTGTCTAATTTAGGGTTTAGAGAGAAGCTTTGGTATTATAAGGCGCATTTGTGGTATAGCTTTTTGATGCAAGACTTTTTAAACTGTTATAAATATGCTTTAAAATGGGTGGACTTGTTTTATGAAAATCCTAATATGATAAGCTTAAACCCTGTTTTCTTTTTAAAAGGAAATAATTATTTGTTGGAAGCCTTATATTTTATAAAGAATAAGCCGAAATTTATTAGTAAGCTTTCTGGTTTTTATGAGATTGTTGAAAGATCTGATTTCCCGAAGGATGAAAATGTCGCATCACTCGTGTTCTTATATGGGAATTTTCATAAAATAAATCAATTTTTTATAGACGGAAGTTTTGAGGATGGATTGGTATTGATTCCAGAAGTTGAAAAAGATTTAGCGGTGTATAGTAATAAGATTGATGCGCATCATAAAATGGTTTTTTACTACAAGTTTGCTAGTTTGCATTTTGGTGCGGGTAATAATAAGGAGTGTATCCGATATTTGGATAAGATAATTTCTAATAAAGACTTATCTATGCGAGAAGACTTGTTGTGTTTTTCTAGGGTTTTGAATTTAGTAGCGCACTATGAAGCTGGTTTAGATTATCATTTAGAAACTTTGTTGCGAAGCACGTATAAGTTTTTGATTAAAATGAATGATTTGCACGAGGTTCAAAAAGAGATGATAAAGTTTATTAGAGGATTACAGGATATCTATCCTCAGGATATCAAAAAGGAATTTAAGAAATTGTTAGAAGTATTGAAACAGTATGAAGATCATCCTTTTGAGCGTCGTGCTTTTTTATATTTGGATGTTATTTCGTGGTTGGAAAGTAAGATTGATAATAAGCCTGTGGGACAAATAGTTAGAGATAAGTATTTAGCGCTCTATGCTTAGGTTTTTAGTCTATCAGAAATTGATGTAGATTTTTGAAATTGTTTTTTCTATACAATTAATAATGTTTTTATGCGTTTTGTTGATGATTGAAATGAATAAAAGCAGTATTTCAACGGTGAAAAACAGCGGTTTATAGTAGTTTTTTAGTAAAAAATGATTTTAAATGTTTTGATAGCATAGTTTTTTTCATACATTTACACTCTCAAATCAGCAATGAAGACAAAAAAAATAATATCAGTACTAGTCTTATTTTTATTAATAAGTACAGTTTGTGTGTCGCAAGTATCGACCACACCGCCAATGCCGGCAGCGCCAGGCGGGCCACGTAGTATACCTCCACCTGGTCTTCCAATAGATAGTGGGTTGATTGTTTTGGTAATAATTGGTATTATATATGGTGTTTATAAGCTGTTGTCTTCAAGAAAAGCATCAAACGTTTAAATCGTTTAGACGCTTCACGTATTTTCCAATTACATCAAATTCTAAATTTATTTTTGTCCCAATTTTAAATTGCTTAAAGTTAGTATGCTCATATGTGTAGGGTATAATAGCAACACTAAAGCTGTTTTTTTGAGAATTTACAACCGTAAGGCTGACTCCGTTTACAGTTATAGAGCCTTTCTCTATAGTGATGTTGTTTAGTTTTGGGTCATATTCAAAAGTATATAACCAACTTCCATTAGTGTCTTTAGCTTCAATACAAGTCGCGGTTTGATCAACGTGACCCTGTACGATATGGCCATCTAGTCGGTCTCCAAGTTTCATAGCACGTTCTATGTTTACAAAGTCATCTATTTGTAAATCTCCAATATTGGTTTTGTCTAAAGTTTCTTTAATGGCTGTCACTTTATATTGGTTATCATTTATTTCGACAACAGTCAAGCAAACGCCGTTATGTGAAACGCTTTGATCTATTTTTAGTTGATTAGTAATTGTGCTTTCTATAGTAATATCTAAATTATCTTTTATAGTTGATAATTGTTTGACCGTACCCAGTGTTTCAATTATTCCTGTAAACATAAACTTAATGGTATTATTTAGTTAAATTTGCTTTGGTAAATTTACAAACAATAGTTAGTAGAATTAATGAAGAAAGAAGAAAATATTAAACTAGGAATTTCTATAGGAGATTTAAATGGTATAGGAGCAGAGATTGTTTTAAGGATTTTTGAAGACAATAGAATGCTTGATTTTTGCACGCCTATTATTTTTGCTTCTATTAAAACAATGAGTTTTGTTAAAACCCATTTTAAATTAGATATTAACTTAAACGGGATACAAAACGTTAGTCAAGCGCTATCTGGTCGCGTTAATGTTTTAAATTGTTGGAAAGAAAACGTTGCTATTAATTTTGGGGAAGAAGATCCAAAAATTGGAGAATATGCAATTAAGTCTTTAGAACAAGCGACAAAAGCTTTAAAAGATCAGGAAATCGATCTTTTGGTTACAGCGCCTATAAATAAACATAATATACAGTCCGAGAGTTTCAAGTTTCCTGGTCACACAGATTATCTTAACCAAGAGTTGGAGGGGAATAGTCTTATGTTTATGGTAGCAGATGGTCTTAGGGTTGGGTTATTGACAGATCATGTGCCTGTTAAAGATATTGCAATGCATATCACTCCTAAACTGATAGAGGAAAAAATTAATACAGTATATAATTCGCTTAAGCAAGATTTTCAAATTGATAAACCTAAAATTGCAGTTTTGGGTATTAATCCGCATACAGGAGATAATGGTGTTATTGGAACGGAAGATGATACTGTTTTAAGACCAACACTTCAAAAAATTAAAGACTCTGGTAAGCTGGTTTTTGGTCCATATGCAGCAGACAGTTTTTTTGGATCAAACAATTATAAAAATTTTGACGCAATAATTGCTTCATATCATGACCAAGGATTAATACCTTTTAAAACATTATCTTTTGGACAAGGTGTAAATTATACAGCGGGATTAAACAGAGTAAGGACTTCTCCGGATCATGGGACAGCTTATGAGATTGCTGGAAAAGGTATAGCAGATACAGGATCTTTTAAAGAAGCTATCTTTACAGGAATACAGATTTTTAAAAATAGAAAAGAGTATCAAGAGTTAACAAAAAACCCGTTGGGATATTCAAAAAGAAAGATATAAACAAAAAAATGTTTATAAGTCTTTATAATAAAGAAATTTTTATATATTTGCAGGCTCAAAATAGATGTGGTAATGAAGCAATTAAAAGAATTTACAATACCATTTGTAGGTTTAAAAGAAGGAAAACATCTTTTTGATTATAGTATAGATCAAACGTTCTTTAATCACTTTGAGTATGAGGATTTTAACTCATGTGATATTAAAGTAAATTTAACTTTTGTAAAAAAATCAACTTTACTAGAGTTAAATTTTGAAATTTCAGGAACTGTAAACGTCAATTGTGATGTTACAAATGAGCCTTTTGACTTGCCAATAGAAACTAGTTTTGATTTGGTAGTTAAATTTGGAGATGAATATAATGACGATTATATTGATATATTGATCATTACTCACGGCGAGTATGAGATTAATATTCAGCAGTATATTTATGAGTCAGTTGTATTAGCATTGCCAAGTAAGCGCATACATCCAGGAGTTGAAGACGGAACATTAGATTCTGATATACTTGATAAATTAGATGAACTTAGCCCAAGGCTAAAAGATAAAAAAGAAGACAAAGAGGAAACCGATCCTCGTTGGAATACATTAAAAAAACTATTAACGGATAAATAATAATATAAAATGGCACATCCTAAAAGAAAAATCTCGAAAACAAGAAGAGATAAAAGAAGAACACATTACAAAGCAACTGCGCCACAAATTGCAACTTGCCCAACAACTGGTGAAGCTCATTTATACCATAGAGCGCATTGGAGTGAAGGAAAACTTTACTACAGAGGTCAGGTTTTAATTGACAATTCAGTAGAAGAAAACGTAGCATAATACTATGCATGCATATAGAAAAACGCTCACTTGTGGGCGTTTTTTTTATGATTTGTTTTTCTTTACGTTAAAAAGCATTTACTTTGCATAAAAATGGTCTGAAAAGACTAATTTTATTATAATTAAGTCATTTAAGGTCGTTTTTGACCTTTTTTTGACGAAAATAACTAAAATATGAGCAAAATCTCTGCTGCAATAACTGCTGTTGGTGGTTACGTACCAGACTATGTTTTGTCTAATAAGGTTCTAGAAACTCTTGTAGATACAAACGATGAATGGATTACATCAAGAACAGGAATTAAAGAGCGTAGGATTCTTAAATTAGAAGGTGAAGGAACATCATACCTTGCCATTAATGCAGCTAAAGATCTGCTTAAAAAACAAAATCTAGATCCTAAAGAAATTGACTTAGTCATTGTTGCAACAGCAACACCTGACATGCTTGTTGCTTCGACAGCTGTGTATACAGCAACAGAGATAGGTGCAACAAATGCGTTTGCATACGATCTGCAGGCAGCATGTTCAAGTTTTCTTTATGGACTCTCTACGGCAACAAGCTATATAGAATCAGGTCGTTACAAAAAAGTGTTATTAATAGGAGCGGATAAAATGTCCTCTATTATTGATTATACGGACCGTTCTACATGTATCATTTTTGGTGATGGGGCTGGTGCAGTATTGTTGGAACCTAATACGGAGGGATTAGGTCTGCAAGATGAGTATCTAAGAAGTGATGGTTCTGGAAGAGAATTTTTAAAAATTGAAGCTGGTGGATCAATTACACCGCCTTCGCAAGAAACCATAGACAACAAACAACACTTTGTACATCAAGATGGACGTACGGTGTTTAAATTTGCGGTTTCCAATATGGCGGACGTTTGCGAAAAAATAATGCAACGTAATAACTTAACTAATGATGATGTATCATGGTTAGTGCCACACCAAGCTAATATGCGTATTATAGACGCTACAGCTAAACGAATGAATTTAGAAGACGATAAAGTCTTAAAAAATATTCATAGATATGGTAATACAACTTCTGCAACATTACCATTGCTACTTTATGATTTTGAATCTAAACTTAAAAAAGGCGACAATTTGATATTTGCTGCTTTTGGAGGTGGATTTACGTGGGGATCTATTTATTTAAAATGGGCCTACAACTCTTAAACTAACTAAAACTAAATTAATAACTTATAATTATGGATTTAAAAGACATTCAAAACTTAATTAAATTTGTAGCCAAATCTGGTGCAAGTGAAGTTAAATTAGAAACTGACGACGTTAAAATCACAATCAGAACGGGTTCTGATACAGAAACGACGTACGTACAGCATATGCCAATGCAAGGTCAAATGCCAATGCAACAAGCAATGCAACCTGCACCTGTAGCTCCTGTAGCAACAGAGGTAGCAACTCCCGTAGAGGACGAAAACTCAAAGTATATTACTGTTAAGTCTCCAATTATTGGTACTTTTTATAGAAAGCCATCTCCTGACAAACCATTGTTTGTAGAGGTAGGACAGACTATAGCAGAAGGAGATGTACTTTGTATTATCGAAGCTATGAAATTATTTAACGAAATAGAATCTGAAGTATCAGGTAAAATCGTTAAAATATTAGTGGACGATTCTTCTCCAGTAGAGTTTGATCAACCATTATTTTTAGTAGACCCATCTTAATTTTAGATTATTAGAGATTAAAGTATTTGTAACAAATGCTCTAAAATCGAATAATCCCATCGTCTAATTATCTAATTTAAAAAAGATGTTTAAAAAAGTATTAATTGCCAATAGAGGAGAGATCGCATTACGTGTGATCAGAACCTGTAAAGAAATGGGCATAAAGACAGTTGCAGTATACTCTACTGCGGATGCTGAAAGTTTACACGTCAAATTTGCTGATGAAGCAGTTTGTATTGGACCAGCAGCTAGTAGTGAGTCCTATTTAAAAATGTCTAATATTATTGCAGCAGCAGAAATTACAAATGCTGACGCGATACACCCAGG
This sequence comes from Psychroserpens sp. NJDZ02, assembly GCF_004843725.1. NCBI lineage: Bacteria > Pseudomonadati > Bacteroidota > Flavobacteriia > Flavobacteriales > Flavobacteriaceae > Psychroserpens > Psychroserpens sp. NJDZ02. Next base: position 1,706,843 of record NZ_CP039451.1, read on the forward strand.
TTATGGATTTTTATCTGAAAATGCTAAGTTTTCCAAAATCTGTGAAGAACACCAAATTAAATTTATTGGTGCTTCAGAAGATATGATTAACAGAATGGGAGATAAGGCTAACGCTAAGGCAACAATGATTGCTGCAGGTGTACCTGTTGTTCCAGGAAGTGAAGGTATAATTGAAACCTTTGAAGATTGTATCATTGTTGCTAAAGAAACCGGTTATCCAGTAATGCTTAAAGCATCTGCCGGTGGTGGTGGTAAAGGAATGCGTGCGGTTTGGAAGGAAGAAGATTTGCAAAACGCTTGGGAGTCTGCTCGTGCAGAATCTAAAGCTGCTTTTGGAAATGATGACATGTACATGGAAAAACTTATTGAAGAGCCACGTCACATCGAAATCCAAATTGTTGGAGATAGTACAGGAAAAGCCTGCCATTTATCAGAAAGAGATTGTTCTATACAACGTCGTCATCAAAAGTTAACAGAAGAAGTGCCTTCTCCTTTTATGACAACAGCATTACGTAAAAAAATGGGTGAAGCAGCTGTAAAAGCAGCAGAATACATTAAATACGAAGGTGCAGGAACAGTTGAGTTTTTAGTAGATAAGCATAGAAATTTCTACTTTATGGAAATGAATACACGTATCCAAGTAGAGCACCCAATTACTGAACAAGTGATTGATTTTGACTTAATCCGTGAGCAAATATTAGTTGCTGCAGGTGTGCCAATTTCTGGTAAAAATTATTTACCACAATTGCACTCGATAGAATGTCGTATAAACGCAGAAGATCCGTTTAATGATTTTCGCCCGTCACCAGGAAGAATAACAACGTTACATGCTCCAGGTGGTCATGGTGTAAGATTAGATACACATGTTTATGCAGGCTATAGTATTCCTCCAAATTACGATTCAATGATTGCTAAGTTAATTACAACTGCGCAAACACGTGAAGAGGCTATTAGTAAAATGAAGCGTGCTTTAGATGAGTTTGTTATCGAAGGTATCAAAACAACAATTCCGTTTCATCGACAATTGATGGATCATCCAGATTATATAGCTGGTAACTATACCACTAAATTTATGGAAGATTTTATTATAGAAAAACAAATAGAAGAATAAAACATAATTTAAAACTCCGAAATCTCTTTCGGAGTTTTTTTATATATAAAAGAAAACCTCTGTATATTTGATGTTCAAAAAAAAGCTATTATGAAAATACGTAACCTGTTTAAATACTGTCTTTTATTTATAATTTGTATAACAATAACCTCGTGTTTTGAAATTATTGAAGAGATTGATCTTAAAAGCGATGGTACAGGTACAATGACGTACACGTTTAATCTAAGTCAAAGTAAATCTAAACTAGCCTCTATAATGTTGCTAGATTCTATAAATGGGTATAAAGTGCCTTCTCGAGCAGATATTCAAAAAGGATTAGAAGATGTTGTTTCAGAATTAAAAAAGGCTGAAGGTATTACTAATATCAGGAAAACAGCCGATTATGATAATTTTGTGTTTTCAGTAAAATGCGATTTTAATAAAATGGAGAATATCAATAAAATTACAAATCAGGTTTCTAATAATCAAAAAAATAAAACTGTAATTTCATCTTATTTCTTTGATGATACTAAAGGTGCGTTTAAAAGAAAATATGTTTATTCTGCAGATGTTAAAAAAGAATATAGTAAACTAAAAACAGAGAATAAAAAGGTGTTTGATGATGCCTCTTACACCGTAATTTATAGATTCGATAAAGAAGTAAATTCTCAAAACAACCCACAGGCTAAAGTTTCTAAATCAAAAAAAGCAGTGATGCAACGTGTTAGTGCATTAGATGTTATTAATGGAAAAGGAAATTTTAGTACTCAAATTCAATTAAAAAAATAACCCTTAATTAATAATTAATCAATCCATGAAAAAATTAGTATGTTCAATGATGTTATGCGTATCTGTATTTGCAGTTGCACAAAACACATCGTCAAAAATCCCAAGTGATGCCTCTATAGTTGCAACTATTAAAGGTAGTAATTTATTACAATTAATGTCTATAGAAGAGATGAATAGTTCTTTTATAGGTAATGAAATTTTAAAAGAATTGTCTAGATCAGGGAGAGAGAATAACTCGATCGAAGATTTTGGTTTCGATTTGAATAATTCGGCTCATTATTTTTTACAGACTAATGATAGTATTACTTATAATGCTTTTATTATGCCTCTAAAGGATGTTAATAAGTTTGAAAGTTTCATTAACGATGAAGGTAGAAATGAATTTATTAATGAAAATGGATTAAGAACTTTTAAGGATAAAAATGAAGGTGTTGTTTGGAGTGATTCTGTTTTTATAGTAGTAGAAGGAACGGTCAATGATATGTATTTTCAAGACGAAACGGTGATGCAACGTCATGGCCTTCAATCAGAAAATGATGGTTATGAGCAAAGTGAAGTGGGCTATGCTACAGAAGTCGTAGAGTCTGCTGGAGACGCTTACGAAGTAGAAGAAACTGTTGTGGAGTCTACAGAAATTATGGAAGGTGAAGCAGAAGAAACAATTGTAGACGACACAGAAGAGGTTTATGAAGAAGTAGAAATTGAAGAGACTGTTATTGAATCTACTGAGGATTATGAAGAAGATTATAACGAAAACAATAGTACTTATAATTATTATGACGCCTATAGCGATAATTACACAATTAAAAGAGCTTTGTCTAAAAGTTGGTCTTTATTAAAAGCAAAGCAAATAGCAACTCAAACTGCTGATCGTAGTATCTTAAAAAACAAATCTTATTTAAAAAGTCTAGATGACAAAGCGGAAGCGACATTATGGATTAATGATTTTGGTCAATTGTATACTAATTTATTTTCAAGAATGTATTTTAATGAATTAGGAGGGTTTGATTTGGGAGCAATGTATGCAAACAATGGTTTGAATGCTAAATTGTTTCTTGAAAATGATAAAATGATGTTAAGTTCAACATACATTATGTCTGACGATATGGCTAAAAGCTATAAAAAAATGACCTCAAGAAAACTTAATAAAAAGTTTTTAAATTATGTCAATGAGGACAGAATGATAGGGTACATGAGTTCTGCTATGGATACAAAAGGGATGCTTGATGAGTATCCTAAATTAATGAAATCTATATACAAAAACATGCCTTATTATGGTGAAGAAGCTGTTTTAGCATTAGATTTATTCTCACTGTTACTAGATGAGGAAGCGGTCTCTGAAGTGCTTCAAGGCGACATGTTATTTTTATTATCAGGGATTTCTAAACAAGAAGTGTCTTATACGAGTTACGAGTATAATGATGATTATGAGTATGTAGAAATAGAGAAAACAAAAACAGAAACATTACCTGACTTTTTATTAATGGCATCAACAGAGGATCCAAGTCTTCTTAATAAAGTGATTAGCTATACTACAAAAAAAGAAATGGTAACTTTTGATAATGGTTTTTATACGTTTAAAGCACCACGAAGTCCTTTTTCTATTCACTTTATGATTAAAGATAATATTGTGTTTTTGGGAACGTCTAAAGTTGAAATGAGAAAAATTGCAACAGGAACATTTGATGCTAAAGTATCTTCTGATCATAAAAAAAGGATGTTAAGTAATAATTACTCCTTATTTGTAAGTGCGGAGCAATTAGCAGCACAGTTGCCTATTGAAGAAATGGGACTTGATAGAAGTGGAAAACTAGAATGGTTTTTAAACACTTCTGAAGATGCTTACGTTACAGCATCTAAAATAAAAGGGAATACAGTAAATACAGAAATGGTAATTGGTGTGCCAGCAACAGAAGACAATGCGTTAAAATACATTTTTAACATTATTGAAAAATTGGCAAAGTAATAATTGATGAGAATTAAGAAAATAATTAAAAGAGCAGCCATTAGTATTAGTGTGCTGCTCTTAATTTTTAAAGGTTTTTTGATGTATCGTGATTATGTATCTTATCATGATGTTATACACAAAAATGCAGATCATATTGTAAAAGTTAGAGTCGACGGTATATTACAGACTATAGCGCTTAATGCGGTTGTAAATCCGTCGTTCTATTTAAAAAAAGAAACTAAAAAAGATTCGGTTACAGAGGAAAAAGACAATGGCAAAGGGGTATCCATACCTGCAAACATTTTTTTATATACAATTAAAGAATATTCTAAGAAGACGCTTTTTACATCCTTGAAAATTTCTGACACTTTAGATTTTAAAAATTATATTGAAAGTAAATTTCATATTACAGCGTTTGAAGTAAAATCAAGATTTACAGTAGGTCTCAACAAGGATGAAAAAATACAGATTGCTTTTAATGATAAGCAATGTGTTGTAGTGTACAATCCTAATAAAGAAGATGTTAATCAAGTATTTGTAGATTTATTGAATGATGGAAAAACATTAGATAGCTCTGATCCTAAATGGTCCGCGATAAAAGGGGCTAATTCCCATATTAATTACTTGACTAAAAATAATACCATCGATTTGGACTTTGAATCAGGTCAAGTTGTGGTAAACGGTAATGTGGTATTACCCGTCTTTTTAGATGTGCCTAAAACGTTTAAAGGCACTCGTTTTTCAAAGGATGCTAGTATAACACTTGATTTAAACGTATTATCCACTCTTAAGTATATTTCTCTAAACCACAATAATTTTACTATAGATACAGATAGTTTAAATGCATATTATAAAGGACATTTAGCATTAGAGGTTGCAAAATCAACGATGCAAATAGACTCTATAATTTCCTATGAATATAATGACGATTTTGAAAAAGTAGAAACGCTTACAGCGGTAGAAAAAGAAGTGCCAGAAATTAATGTTCAAGTAACTTCTGATGGTTCAAAACTATATAAGTATTTAGAAAACAAAGCAATAATTAGTAACGGAAGGCTAAATAAAGAGGTATTTCCGTTATATCAATTAAAAGTAGATTCTACTGAAAATGGTCTATTTGCAAGTACAAATTTAAAGGCTGATGTTACGGCTGAAGATCTTGAAAATGTAAATGTATTGGCTTTAAATATTGATTTTAAAAAATTACAAGAGCAAAACTATGTCCCTATGTTAAATACATACTTAGAAAAGCTTTTAACCTTAGAGGTTAATGGAACGCGTAGTTTGGATGAAACCATTGCAATAGACGGTCTCGTTCAATTAAAGAATAAAGAGATCAATGCGCTGGCTCAGTTTTTTATTAATGCAAAAGAATAAACAAATTTAGTACCTTACTAAAATGACATTAAGTTACTGGGAAATAAAATCATGGCTTACCAATGTAGATTATACTATTGTTGGTAGTGGCATTGTAGGCTTAAATTGCGCGTTACAATTAAAGAAGCGGTTTCCAAAAGCGAGTATTTTAATTTTAGAAAAAGGAACCTTACCGCAAGGGGCAAGTACTAAAAATGCAGGCTTTGCCTGTTTTGGGAGTTTAAGTGAAATTATTGATGACCTTAAAATGCATTCAGAAGAAGATGTTTTAAACTTAGTAAAAAAACGTAGGGCTGGTTTGCAAAAATTAAGGACTACTTTGGGTGATAAAAAGATAGCTTATCAACAATGGGGCGGTTATGAGTTGTTTAATGATAACACAAGTTTATTTGAAGCTTGTTTAGAGCAAAAAGACGCTGTTAATGCATTATTGAAACCTATTTTTAAAGCTGACGTGTTTAGTTTAAAAGAAAATACGTTTGGTTTTAAAAACATTAAAAATCAGTATTGTTTTAATCAATTTGAGGGACAAATAGATACGGGACTTATGATGGAGGGTTTATTGCTAAAAGCGCTCTCAAATGGCATTAAAATACTAAATAACGTTTCTGTTACTAATTTTTCGGAAGATGCTAATGCTGTAAAAGTGGAGACTAGTCAGTTTAGTTTTTCGACTTCTAAATTATTAATTGCAACCAATGGCTTTGCTTCTGCTTTAGATATTCCTGAAGTAAAACCGGCAAGGGCGCAAGTGTTAATTACTAAACCGATAAAAGGATTGCATATTAAAGGGACCTTTCATTTAGATGAAGGGTATTATTATTTCCGAAACATCGATAACCGAATCTTATTTGGTGGTGGTCGAAACCTTGATTTTAGAGCGGAAGAAACCACTGAGTTGAGTCAAACGGCATTAGTACAAAACACATTAGAAACGCTTTTAAAAACGACTATTTTGCCAAATATACCGTTTGAGGTTGAGCACCGCTGGAGCGGAATTATGGGCGTTGGTGCTCAAAAAAAACCGGTTTTAAAACAAATTAGTAATCATGTGTTTTGTGGTGTACGGTTAGGCGGAATGGGGGTTGCTATTGGTAGTTTGATAGGAGAGGAATTAGCAAATCTTATAACATAGAAGCATGTCGAGAGTGGTCCGGTTTTTTGCCAAAATTATGCTGTGGTTTGTAATTGTTACAGTCGCATTGGTAGTCGTATATAAATGGGTTCCTGTGCCTATTACTCCTTTGATGGTTATAAGATATTTTGAAAAAGACAGTCCTAAAATATTAAAACATGATTGGGAGCCAGTTGAAAATATTAGTAAAAATTTACAATTAGCAGTCATTTGTAGTGAAGATCAGAGTTTTTTAAAACATAATGGTTTCGACTTAAAAGCAATTGAAAAAGCGTATGAAGACAACAAAAAAGGTAAGCGCATAAAGGGTGGTAGTACTATAAGTCAACAAACCGCAAAGAATGTATTTTTATGGCCACAACGGAGTTGGTTGCGCAAAGGGTTAGAGGTTTATTTTACCTTTTTAATCGAATCTATTTGGTCTAAAGAACGCATTATTGAGGTTTATTTAAATAGTATAGAAATGGGCAATGGTGTGTATGGCGCAGAATCGGCAGCACAATTTTGGTTTAAAAAACCAGCGTCCAAATTATCTAAATTAGAAGCATCTGCAATTGCCGCAATATTGCCTAATCCTAGAAAGTATAAAGCAAACCCTGTGACTAACTATATAGCGTCTAGAAAAATTTGGATAATGAAACAGATGAATTTTCACGGTACTTTAAATTATAAAACGGAGGATGAATAAAGACGATAATATAAAGCAAGTATTGCATAGTAAGTGTGTTCGGTTTACTAAAAATAGACTAGATACAATTAATAAAACGATAAACGAACTGCAAGAGTCTTTAACCTCTGAAACAAAAAGTAGTGCCGGAGATAAGCATGAAACGGGACGTGCCATGGTACAGCTAGAGCGTGAGAAAGCAGGGAAACAATTGGCTGAGATCCAGAAAGTGAATCAGCTATTAGCTAAAATAAGTATAGAAAAAACGTCTAAAACCATTGGTTTAGGAAGTGTTGTATATACAACAAGGGCTAATTATTATATTGCGATTAGCGTTGGAGAATTGGAGGTTGATAATTCTAAATTTTATGCTATTGCTGCCAATACGCCAATAGCACAATTAATATTAGGTAAAACAATTGGGGATGCCATTGTGTTTAGAGAGCAACAGTTTGTGATTACTGAAGTATTGTAAAATAGCAAAGCAGGGTAATCAAGGTTACTCTGCTTTGTTATTATAAAAAGAGTCTCTTATTTGAAATGCTAATGAATTAACTAAGTTGAAATTGGGTTTTTCCATTAAGCTAGATTTTTCATAGATTAAATCTAGATTCTCTTTGATGGATTCGGCATTTTCAACCAATTCGTCATATTCAAATTCGGCATTTTTAATTGATAACAAATAATCTCTATTAGATCGTCTAACATTAATTTTGTTGTCTAAGCCAATTTCTTGTGCCATATGCAGTAACCTAAACGTATGCATCATGTTTTTAGCATCATAATTCTTACTATGAGAGATGTTGCTTTTGTAGCGTTCTTCATTTCTTTTGTCTACCCAATCCCAATACTCTTTATACTTTTTACAATAGGTCGAATACCCATTGACATTAAAATATAAAACTGCAATAGGGAGTTCTGACTTTGGAACAGGACTCAAACACACCTCGTTTGCATTTGCTCTAGCAATACCTTTATAGTTTAAACTTTTGTTATAAAAAAGATTGTAGCAATCTTTCATGTGAGGAAGCTTTGCTAGGCCAAATGAATTTAAATCTAAAGTGTTTTTGCTAACAAAATTATTAAATAAAACAGACTGCTTACCGTCTCTAACATAACAAAAGTCTTCCACAGATTTTCGTTCTTTTGCTACTGGATTTACAATTTTCTTATTTAAACCTCTTGCTTTTTTTATTTGCGTAAAAGCATAATTAGCAAATGTGTTTTTACAAAGTTTTGATAGAAAATGTTCTTTTTTAATAGTGTCAAATATGGGGTGTTTGTAAAGTATGCATTGGTCAGGCATATTTAATAATTCCATTATATTTGGATTGTTTTTGGAGAGTAATTCTAAAAACTTATTTAACTCGTAATAAGTTATGTCATTAGTCTCGTTATTGATTTGACTAATATAATTTAATGAGTAATAGTGCTCCTTTGGTAGTATAAATACACCTCGTATATCAGTATCAGAAGTGGCAGTGTCTAAGCCGTAAGCTCTACTACCACTAATACTTTCAAATATTATCGATCCTGACTTTTTTAGTTGTTCAATGGTCATTGTATTGTTTTTAAGAAGAATGCATTAAACTCTTCAGGATTAGATTTTTTGTTTGCTAATTCATTTTTTATGCTGTTATTTTCTGCCACAATAGCTCTAACTAATTTAATTAAAGTGTTGTTAACAGGTTCTGTACTCTTTTCAATATGCTTGCTTTTTAAATGAATTAAATCATTCAAAATAGTGTGGTGTTTTTTATCAATTATTGAATACAATTCTGTAAATAATACTGGTGGAATTGTTCCATTTTTGTAAATCCAATTAGCACATAATGCTGTTCTAATGGCATAGAAAAAGCTTTTAAGCGTCATTTTATCAGTGTCTAAAGTCTCTTCGAAACCTTTACTCATGCTGTGGTAGTGATAAAAACCTGCTACTGGATTAAAATTATCTTTCGCTAAGGTTTTAATGTCTTCTAGAAAACCATCATTAGCTTTGTAGATTATAGGTGAATATAACCATCCTAAAAAAGACGCATTAGACTTTGCTAACAGCTTTAATGCTTTTTTAAATTCCCAACCAGAGCCATCTAAGTCGTCTTCTGTCATAAATTGAATGGTATCTTTTTGTTCCCAAAGATTTAGATACCACTCTTTTTTATGTTTATATACAAACCTTATGTCATAATCTGAATCTGGCGATTCAAAACCCCAAGCTCTACTTCCGGACTCCGCTGCAAATAGTATTTCTATATCTTTTTCTTTCTCTATTTCAGAAAGTTTTTCTAATATTTTCGTTTTCATAATGTCGTTAATTTGATCTTATAGATTTAATAATGTCTTCTTTATTATATCCATTTAATTGTTTTTCATAACAGGCTTCTAAAATTGTTTTAAACTTTTCTGAAGGCTGTATACCTAGTGTAATTAAGTCACGTCCTAAGACTAAAGGTTGGATTCTAGTTTCTCCAAATTTATCAAATAGCTCAAAACATTTTTCAGAAGCATCATGTGCATCTAAGATAACATCTTTACCTGTTCTACCTGCAGAGTCTGCTTTGCTTTGCCATCCTAAAATATCTAATCGGCATTTATTATGTAATCGTTTCCAAGCAGGTTCTTTTGCTTTGGAACTAAATAATTGAGCAGGCCTCATGTGTAGACCAACAATAGTTGTTACTTTTTCAATTAATTTTTTATCGTCAGTCATTCGTTTTAAAAACTGTTCAGAAATATTAATTCCTGCTGTATCATGACCATAAGCTTTTAGGTCAGATGTTGTCGTTGATGGTTTTCCAACATCATGTAATAAAGCACCAAACATATACGCAAGTTTCCAATCCTCAGGAATTAAAGGTCTTAATTTTGCTGCATTGTCTAAAACCATATTTGTATGAATCCATACGTCTCCTTCTGGATGCCAAACGGGGTTTTGTGGGCAATTGATAAGGTTCTTTAATTCTGGAAAATGAATTAACCAACCGGAATCTTTTAAAAACGCTAAGCCCACAGAGGGTTTGTTTGCTTTTAATAATAGTTTTTCCCATTCTACAAAAACACGCTCTTTAGGTAACTCGGTAAAAGTGTTTATCATAGATTGACACAAAGCCATTGTCTCTTTTGCGACTTGTTTCCCTTTTCTTGGTAACAATTGCATAATACGTAGGACTCGTAATGGATCTTCTATAAATGTGTCTTTATCGGTAGCTTGAATAATGCCTGCTTTTAAATCTTTTAATCCGTTATAAGGGTCAATTATTTGACCATTATGTAAGTTTTGGTACATGCTATTTATCGTAAGATCTCTTCTTTTGCCTGCTTGCTTGGGTGTCATTTTTTCATCTAATTCAATTTCAAATCCTTTATGTCCAATGCCAATTTTATTTTCTCTTCTAGGAACAGAAATGTCTATTTCTATATTGTGGATTGTTGTTTTGATAACTCCAAAAGATTTCCCAACTAAATTACATGGCAGGTCTAAATCTTTAACTAAAAACACTAATTGCGTATAAGACAAACCGTATACTTCGATATCTATATCTTTTAAAGGTGATCCTTGAATACTATCAATAACAGCGCCTCCAATTAACATGGCTACTCCTTTTTGTGCCTCTATTGTTTGAAGTAATGATTGAAATATTTTATCTTTAAATACTTCTGATTGCATTTTTAATATTCTATTTTCCATTATATAAATGTACTTTTTTGTAATATAAAAAAGCGGACCAACCTAAGTCGGTCCGCTTTTTCCTTTTTAAGGTTTGCTTTTATTTCTAGCTCTTTTCTTATCTCTCTTAATTTTCCACGGTGCATTTTTCTGAAAATCTCCAGCCATAATACAACCGTAAGGCATCACTTCGTCAATGACTTTACCAAGATTAAATTCGTCCATTTGTGTTCTTACGGCTTGTGCATTTTTATAGGCACTTGGCAACTCGGTGATATCAATTTCCTTTGAGAAAAATCTAATATCTAAACCTTTAGTTTCTTCTTTAAAGATTTGCATGGTGGTTCCTGTTTTACTTTTTCTATGCTGCGTTCTACTTACATTTCTACCGGCTCCATGAGGTGCAAATCCTAAATTGGTTGCTGTGGTGTTACCTTCAACAATTAAAACAGGTTCTCCCATGTTTAAAGGGATTAACCTTGGTCCTGTAATATCAGGCATAAACTTGGCATCTAAAGGGGTTGCACCTTTGGCGTGGTAAAACAAATCACCCGATTTAAAAACGAAATTATGCTCGTTCCAATACCTGTTTTCAATAGTAATAGCTAACGTTTCTGCTACAGCATTATGAATCACTTCATGATTTAATTTGGTCCAGTCTCTTATTACTTGTAAAGCTTCCCAATAACGCTGTCCTTCTTCTGTTTCGAAAGGAATCCATGCATTTTGTTTCATTGTTTCTGGCGATAATTCTTTTCTAAAACGTTCGGCAACCTTCATACCTTTTGTATATAATCTTGCGCCTGGACCTCTTGATCCATGGTGCGTAATCATCATGGTGTTTCCTGTTTTTTTAGATTTACCAACAAATAAAAAATGGTTACCATCGCCTTGCGTTCCTAAATGTGATCTTGCTATTTGCAACATATTTCCATCGTTTAAGAAATAGTTAGCTTCAAAAGCTTCTAATAATGCTTTAGGGAATCTAAATTGCGAATCTCTATCTCTTCCACCTGGACCAAAATGTGTATTTGCATGTGCGGCATCTAAAACGTCTTTTGGATCTGCTTTACCAAAATCTGTTAACATGACAGAGCAGCAAATATCTGCGCTATGCATGCCTGGGTGAATCGCGTTTTTTGCAACTGCAACACCACCAACGGGAATGGTTCCGTCTGGACCTGCAGGACAAGCATCTGGCATGATGGCACCATCGACTAATGTTGGTGTTTTCATTAAGGTTTGCATGGAGTTTACCACTTTGGCAACATTGTCTTTTTCTTCTTCGTTTTCTGCTTTAATGTTTATAGAAAAATCTATTGGACTTTTATGTAATGCGATAGGGTCTGGCGATTTAAATTGCTCTAAATACGTCATCATTTCGATGTCTTCTAAGTTGTTTTCGTTAATATGTTTGATGGCGTCTTTCATCCATTTTCCTTGTCTGAAACCTAATTCTAATAAGTGGTTTCCTGTTATTTTTGTGTTCATGTTTTCTAATTTCTTAATGACACTACAAATATGATAGTGTAATACGCGATGTTTTTGCGTAGTTGTTTTTTGTTTTCTAAAACTGTATTTATTTGATTATGAGTCAAGTTCAGAATAATAGCTACTGTTAGTAAATATGTATCGCGTAAGGGATTGATGCGGCATCCTTTTTAAAACCATATAAAACTTAACATTGTTAAGAACTAGAATTTGGCAGATTGCCACGTACTTTGTCCTCGCAATGACGTTTTAAAAAGATATAGCGGAAAGCGCGACCCAAACCTTTTTTTTGGTTTGGGATACGCCATAAGCTTACTTATTCACTGAAAAAATATCTTTTAATTGCTCGATTACGTTACCGTTTCCAGCCACTGTAATTTCTCCAATTTTATCAGCAATTTTCTCTACATACTCCATTTCTTTTAATTTAAACAACATGCTGTTGTCTTCCATTAATTTTGCAGTGTTTAACAAGCTACGTGTAGACGCGGTTTCTTCTCGTCTTGTGACCACATTGGCTTGCGCTTTTTTCTGAGCGATTAAGACTTGGTTCATGATTTCTTTCATGTCTCCTGGTAAAATTACATCTCTTAAACCTGCATGTAAAACGGTTACACCTAACTTTTGTGCTTGTGTTTGGACATCTTCTAATACTGATTTTGCGATGTTGTCTTTTTGGTCTAACAACTCGTCTAAAGTGTAGGCTCCGATAAAAGACCTTAATGCTAATTGCAAGTTGCTGTACAATTGTTTTTCGTAATCTTTGTTATGCAATAAAGCCGTTTCGATATCTGTAACTTTGTACTGCGCGTAAAAATTAATGCGCACTGTGGCTTTGTCTTTGGTTAATAACTCTTGACCTGCAACTTCTAATTGTAATTGACGTAAATCTGCTTTCGCTATTTTAATAGTTTGATTGTTTCTCCAGTAATGGTATGTACCATGATCTAAAATTTTGTCAAACGTGTCATCAATAATTAAAACTGCTTTTTCATGTGCAGCAACCTCAAACGTACGAATGTATGGACGCAAAGCATTGTTGGTGTATAAGGCTTTGTTTATTGTTTCTGGAATAATAATATCGCTTAAATCTACAGTGATAAATTTATAGTGGATTAAGTCTTTCCAAAAGGTGTGTCGTCCTGCTGTTAATACGTTTTTAAAGTTATTATTACTATACACTAATACCATTTGATTGTCTTCTACATTAATGACGTGCAACATAGCTGCTAATGTTTGATCTTTAAGTAAAATCTCCAATGCTGTTGGTGTATTAAAGGCCAGGTCTAAGCTATAAACTATTACATGTTCATTAAACTTTAACCAATGTGATCCTTGGGTGATAATACGTTTGTAATCACCGTTTTTAAATACTAAACCTACTTTTCCTGCATGAATTCTTACTCTTTTCATCTTATTTTGTTTTTAATGTTCTGTTGTTTTTGTTTTTATTGCAGAACTATTAATCATTTATAATAGAATTTCAGTCAAGCTGAAATGACTATCCTTTATTAAAACAAAGCAAAAGCAAACCATCCTTTTAACTACGGAAGCACAATTGATTTGAAGTGATTTAAGCAGCGTTTTATTGAAGATTAGTTAATTGTAATTTGAATAATTTTCAAACCTTTTTTTAACTAATGAGTCTTTAAAAGAATACCTAAGGCATCTAAAAATACATGTGTATTTCAAGGTGTTTTCCGGACTGCTGCAACAACACGTTGTTTTAGCGAGTTCGCCTTTACTTTGTTTTTTGCCTTTTTAAGTGAGACACACTTAGTGGTCGATTTTTATAAGTGACCTTCTTCGTGAAATAATGGAGTGTGAGTCCATTGTCTTTGACCGCTCGACCACAAGATCATTTTGATCTTGGCAGGATTCGAACCTGCGATTGTTTCTATTGCTTAACCGGACTTAGCTACTTCAACTTAATGAAGGCAGGATTCGAACCTGCGTACATAGAGGAGATTATTTATTTGGCTAAATAACCGAAAGCCTTCAAGTCAAGTTGGATATAAAAACCTGATGCGAAACCGCAAGGATTTATACAATAGTGTTATACTGAAACACGTAACAAGACCTGCTTGATGTGGAAGTAGTAGGACTCGAACCTACATGTTCAATTAAGAAACGAGAGTTACAGTCTCGCGAGCCAACCAATTGCTCAATACTTCCAATTTTAATATTTTAAAGAACTTTTAATAAGCTCCACCAGCGTCCTTGTCTGGTGGAGCAACTTCTTTTAAAGTCTGATTCCAAAAGACTTCCTTTTAATTACACTGCAAATATTATAGTCTATTGCGCAATGTTTTTGCGTAGTTTGATTTAATTTGTTTTTTTCTTCTTTTTTCTACACTTTTTTTTCTTCGCTTTAAGTTTGGATGGCTTCTGCTTAGATTTTAGTTTGTTTTTATTTCTTAAAATCTCAGAATCTATATAGCTTATAAAGTCATTGTTAAATCCAAATAGTTTTGCTTTTTTTAGTGTTTTAATTGCTGCTTTGTACTCTTGTTTTATTTCAAAAATCTGAGCTTGTTTCTCCCAAATAGCACCTTTGTCAATGCCTTTTATGGTTAAGGCAAAATCAATTAGTTTTTTGGCTTCCTCTAAGTCTTCGTTATTCAGTAATACTTGTATGTATCTTGGGTATGCTTTCTGAAAATCCATTTTATTAGCTAACGCTTCCGCATAATAGTGCTTGGCTTTTTCGTAGTCTCCAAATTGCTCTGCTTGCAAACGCGCCATTAAGTATAAGGCATAAGCGTTATTGCTTTCGTAAGACAAGGCATAATTTAAATTTTCTACGGTTTCTTCTAACTCATATGGATAAGCGTCTATAGCTTTAAGCACGTAGTTGTTTAACAAGTTTGTGTCCATTGTTTTAGTTGTTTAATTGTTCTCGCAATTCACTTTTTAGTGTATTACGTTGTTTTTTATACGTTTTTATAATTGTGTTTTTTTTAAAATCGGATCCTTTAAAAACTTGTATTGGATTACCGCGTACTATGTTTAAGTGGTTCTCCCATTGATTTTTAATGTTCGATTTTAGCATTTGCAATTGTATTTCTGCAACTTTTTCTTGTAAACGTATTTTTGCTATTTTTTTGTTTTGATGTTGCGAGCGACTGTCCATAACTAATACTTGTGTTTTAGTTGGTTCGTGAATAGCTCTAATAGCCGAGCTCACTTTGTTTACATGTTGTCCTCCTGGTCCAGAACTTCTTGTGGCTTGATATGAAATATCGTTTTCATTAATTTCAAAGTGTTGCTTCTGTTCTATTTCATTTAAAGCGACAAACCAATTTTTACGTTTGTGTTGTGGTCTAAACTTTGAAACACCTACCCACTGTATTGTGCCAATCCATTGATTTAAAAATTGATCTAGAGTTTTTGCTTTTAATTGAACAGTGACAGATTGTAATGTCATGTTTTCAATGCCTTTTTCTCTTTGTAATATTTTAGAATCAATACCATTCTGCTTTACAGCTTCTAAAAAATGTTTTAGAACTTGAGCCACAACCCAACAGCATTCTGCTGGTCCCCGACCTGAGGTTATTTGTATTATTTTAGTTTTCATTTTTTTAAATTTTTAAATGGATTTCTCCACTCTTAGGATTTAGTACCATTTGTTGTACTGTAATGTCCATTTTTACTTTGCTGTCCGATAGGATGTTAAAATAGTCTTGCGTAGCCTTTGGAGTCTCTTTGTCTAATAACTGTTTGACTCTAATATGTCTCCCAAATGCTGTTAATTGCAAGGTGTCTTGTGTTAGTTTGTTATCTGTTAATGATAAATACTCGTTAGTCACAATTAAACTATTATCTAGAGGTTTACGAATCGAAAATGTTGTTGGTGTTCTTTCTATTACCACATTTTCATTGTCATTTGCTCCTACTACCATTAATAGACAGTCTGATGCGATTGTTGTTTCGGATAGTATTTTAACGGCTTGGCTAAATGTTTTTGCTTTTTCTAGAACATCTCTAATTAAAAATGTGATTGGAATTGCAAATTGTGGCGATTCATTACTTAAAACGGCATTTAGCGTAATAGAGAATGCGCCTTTTTTTACGCCTGAAAGCGCGCCTACAAAACCTGGCCAACCAACAAGAGAATACACTGTTTTTCCGTTTTCTTCAAAATCAAAAATCTTAGTATACTTGCCTAAAATGTTATTTTCTGTCCACCAATCTAAATTTCTAGCGTGTAGTCTTTCTTTAGCGTTTGTAACACAAAATGCTGTACAACCGAATACAAACTTCAAAGCATCATAATAGAGGTTTGTTATTAATATTTGATTTTCTGTAAAGTCACAAAATTCCTCAATAGATTTAATTTCATCTCTATAAGATGAGGTTATAAAGTTTGTTTTATATGTTTCTATATAGGTTTCAAAAATACCTGTGTCGCTTAAATCTTCTAAATAGTATTTATAAAGACTGTTGATTTGTTCTTTAAATTTTTTTAGGTTTTTCCATCTTTCTGAAGGGGCTAGATCTAAATTTATTTTTATTCGTTCCATTATATCAATTTTTTTGAGAGTAATGCTCTAACTTAAAACGGACGCGCTAAGTCATACCAAAGCGCATGCTTGTCTGTTTCTTTTTAGAGGAACACCCTAATATTTTTACTATACTTTTTCTAAAGGATTTTTAGATAATAAAGCACTGCCTACAGGATTTTTTCCTTTTTCAATTAATTGCAGTGCTGCTTTGACTGCCCAACATTTATCGCTAGAATGAATATTAGAGTAGTAGCTTAATAAGGTTTTAGGTTCGACTAATGTCCAACCGTTTACCGTAATAGTTTCAACAGTACTAGATTCGAAAAAATCTATTGTCACTCTGACTTGCTTCCCATTATCTAACCAATCTAACTTCTCGTAGCGTCTAAAATTTTCATTACTTGGCATGTGGTCGTATCTTGTCCAGACTTTTTCGAAACCATCTTTAGCTAATATTACCATTACTTCTGCTACATTTTTAGGGTTTACAAAAATGTCTATATCCTTATGGTCGTGTGCATGTTTATATTCTGTATGATCTTCTGGTGACATAAAATGCCATGCCCAACCTCCAGAAATTATAACCCATGTTTTTAATTTATTTAAAATGTCCAAACCTTGATTTATTCTATAGCTTGGCCATTGTTCTCCGTATCTTTTTATGTTATGATTTTGTCCCATTGTTTTCTGTTTTTTTTGCGTTAGGGATGGAGGCATTTGTTGAAGCTCCTCGCAGAGAGCGACTGCCGAGAGCCCGACCTTTTTAGGTAACGCCCAACGTTTATTACCTTGCCATTCTTACAATTTTAGGCGTAAACTTGCCAACGACTTCCACTAGTTCTAATTGGTTTTGCATGACGGTTTCAATGTTTTTATAAGCCATTGGAGCTTCGTCAATACCACCGCCAATTAAAGAGACGTCGTGTTTTTGTAATTCTTTTTTTACGGCACTTTGTGTTAATGTCATTTTACATTGTCGTCTAGATAATAGTCTGCCCGCACCATGCGATGCCGATTGTAAGCTGTCTTTATTACCTAGGCCTCGTACTATAAACCCTGGTGCTGTCATAGATCCAGGAATAATACCTAGCGCTCCCTTTTTAGCTGGTGTTGCTCCTTTTCTGTGGACTATACATTCTTCTCCGTTCACGTTTTCTTTCCAAGCAAAATTGTGATGATTGGCTATTTTGGCAATCGGTCTTTCTCCCAATAATTTGGCTATTCGTTTATGAATGTTGTCATGGCATGCTTGTGCATAATCTCCAGCTAAATTCATAGCTAACCAGTATTCTTGTCCGTCGTGTGTATTTAAGTCTAGCCAGGCTAAATGTTGCACATGTTTTGGTAAAGGACATTGCTTTGTTGCTAAATACGTATAGTGTTTAGCAATGTTGGCACCTAAACCACGAGAACCACTATGTGATAAAACACCTAGGTATTCTCCTAAAGGTAAATCCCATTCGTTATTAACATCTGTAATACTTACCTCTCCAAACTCTACAAAATGATTCCCTCCGCCAGAGGTTCCTAATTGCTTAAAGGCTTTGTCTTTTAAACGTTTTACTAACGGAATGGTTTTAAATTCGTCACGTTCAAAAATAGGATCATCGTGTTTTGTATTATGCGTTTCGTACATTCCAAACTTTGTGTGTTCGGATAAAATAGTCTCCAATTGATGTTGTTTGCCTTTTAAATAAGAGGTTTTTACTGGATAAATAGTTAAACACATTCTGCAGCCAATATCTACACCTACTCCATAAGGAATAACGGCATTTTTTGTTGCTAAAACACCACCAATTGGTAAGCCATAACCCACATGAGCATCGGGCATTAAAGCGCCGGCAACTGCAATAGGTAGTTTTAAAGCATCGTACAATTGGTATTTTGCTTGGTCGTCAATCTCATGCTCTCCATAAATTTGAAAGGGCACACGATGTGTGTTTAATTTTTGCTTTGTTACGTTTACTGGGTCTAGCAGGCTTTCTGCTATTTTTCCCCAAATGCCATCACCTTTATAATTTTCTGGATGTAATAATACTTTTTTTGCGTCTTCTAATATGCGTTCTTTCTTTACGCGTTTTTGATAGCGATTAATTTGACCTAAAGTCACGTTAATACTATTGTTTTTTGGAAAGCCTAATTTGATTAAGTCTTTTCCGCTTAATTTCTTTCCCATAATATGGTGTCGTTTATAACATCTTTAAGGTTGTGCTTTTTTAGCGCTTTTAGATGTTTCTTTGTTTGTAATTTTTTCTGTTTATACTCTGATAAATGCCAGTTATCTCTATATTTATAGTAGGATTTGGCAATAGTATAATATTCCGGTTTTTCTAATTGTTGTGCGATTAGATCCCATTCACTGTCTAGTAAAGGGTCTATACGTTTTCTATGCGTTATATAAGCTCTTGCGTGTTTAATTCTATAGGCGCCTTTTGGAAGACGTATATAAAATCTAATCTTTAGTTTTTTAAAATTGTTTCGAAATTGAAACGCAGTACATAGGCACTGTGCTTTAAAACTTAATTTATTAAACTGCTTTTTGCTTATTGTTGGAAAGTCATTGTAAATAAGATGTTTTGAGGTTTGATCAAGCCATTTTTTCTCAGCTTTTTCTTTTGTTCTCCCCCAATAATACCTTTCGGTTTTATCATAAATTTCCAGAATTGCAGCTTTGTTTTTGTATCTATCTGCTTTTTCTGTTATAATAATTTCTTTGTACCAACCGTGACGTATAGGTTTATCTAATTCTATATAGCCTAAGTCGCGATTTAGTGTCCTAATTTTACTTTGTCTTTTCCTTAAACGACGCACTTCTTTTTGTCGCGTTGTTTTTATGTTTACTGGTTTCATTAGACATTTTTCTCATTGGTTTTGTCTGTTTTAAATGATTCCTGTAATTACTCCCAATTTGGAATCTGTGCTTAAATTGAATACGTGTGTTTCATTTTTAAATTTGTTTTTTTTGAAATACATTCTGATACGTGTCGACTACGAGCAAAATGTAATTCTGGTTGTGTTTACTACTGTTTTGGATAATGTTTTAGCAGGCTTGCTTTAGACTAGTTAATACTTAATTTAATCACTATAAAACACCCTTTTTTCCTTTCTCTTTCAGGATAAAAAGAAACCATAACTAAGGTTATGTTTTATTTTTCTTCTTTACATAAAGAAAAAAACATTATTTTCTTTAGTAATAAAATTAAATGTTAACTGGTTGGACTGGAAATAAAAAACCCGAAACAGTTTTTAAATTGCTTCGGGTTTTTCATTTATAATTTGAAAAGATGTATTAACTAAAATACTCACGAAGCACGATAAAAGGCAGAATACCTTTTGGACGATTTTGATTTGATATGAATATATACATAGCCTCGTGTTTTGTTAATAATTGATTTTTAGTATTTGTTTGGAATTGCTATTTCCTGAGTGCAAATATTTAGATTATTTTTCGACTTTACAAAATTTATTTTTATTTTTTTTGAAAATTTGCTTGCATAATACGAAGTATTATATTTTTTTGAAAAAAGCAAGGAATTTTTGTTTAAAGGTTGTTTTTTGATGTATTTCCGTAGTTTTTTGGCTTTTTAATTTTGGTTTTAAAACTGTTTTTTTATCTAAAACTTCTTCTTTTTTCTGTTTAAAAACATTTACTATATCCTCAATGTTTTTAAAGTTTGCAACTTTATCAATTACTGAAATCGCAAGCTTTTTCGTTTTATTATTAGTCTTATGAAGATCGATATTTTCAAATTCACAATAATCATAACCATCAAAGGAATAATAAATGTCATAAAATTCCCAAAAGGCATCTAAATCATTGTCAAAGTCAAAATCAATAATAATATTTAAAACATATGTTTTAAAATATTCTGTAGTCTCGGAGTTTGCTATTTTTAAACAATTGCGTAATAATCTAAAAACTAATAATTCTTCTTCTGAAAAAATTTCAGAAGCTATTTCTTATAACTCTTTTATTGATTTATCTTCTCTGTAATTAATGTTAACAACATTAAAAAACAAAGAATCACCTTTGATTTTTTGGTTTATATATTCCGAAGAATATAACCAATTTTCAAATTCCGAAACGGTTATTTTTTCAGTTAAAACATCAAATATTTTTAATTTTAAAGCTTCCATTGTTTCTAATTTCTATCAAATATTAGTCCTTAATACTCAATCTTTTTGCGCACTCCTTTTTTTAGTATAAATTAGTTTCAAATTTTAATAACATGGCTGTAAATAAAA
This sequence comes from Psychroserpens sp. NJDZ02, assembly GCF_004843725.1. NCBI lineage: Bacteria > Pseudomonadati > Bacteroidota > Flavobacteriia > Flavobacteriales > Flavobacteriaceae > Psychroserpens > Psychroserpens sp. NJDZ02. Next base: position 1,727,757 of record NZ_CP039451.1, read on the forward strand.
ACGCATTAATCCGCTACAAAACCATAGATAAATGCCTTCAAAATAACTTTAGGCAATGGACGCTTAGCGATTTAATTGAAGCTGTTTCTGATGCGCTATTTGAATATGAAGGTAAAGATGTCGATGTTAGTAAACGTACAGTGCAATTAGACTTACAGATGATGCGTAGTGATAAATTAGGCTATAATGCTCCAATTGTGGTTTACAATAGAAAGTATTATAAATATGATATTGAGGATTATAGTATTACAAATAGCCCAATTTCTAATCAAGATTTAAGTAAATTATCTGAAGCCGTGTCGTTTTTAAAACAATTCCAAGGTTTTTCGCATTTTAGCGAATTAGGAAGTATGGTTCAAAAATTAGAAAACCATGTGTATACTCAAAAAACGCATGAGAAATCGTTGATAGATTTTGAAAAAAATGAAAACCTTAAAGGGCTTCAGTTTTTGGATAAATTGTATCAGTTTATTCTTAAAAAACAAACTATAGAAATCACGTATCAGTCTTTTAAAGCCCGTAAAGAAAACACGTTTGTTTTTTATCCATACTTATTAAAAGAGTTTAGAAACCGTTGGTTTATTATAGGGAGACGACAAAAAAATGAAGGGATAATGAATTTGGCGCTAGATCGTATAATTACTATAAACACAAGCGACAACCCCTTTGTTTTAGATAGTAGTTTTAACTCAGAGACGTATTATAAAGATACTATTGGTGTTTCGGTTAGTCCAAATTTGGAGCCTGAGCAGGTGTTGTTATATGTAAATCATAAACAAGCCCCTTATGTATTGACTAAACCTTTTCATCATTCTCAAAAAGAAATTAGTCGTGATAACTATGGTGTGACTATCGCTTTAGATGTTCAGCTTAATTTTGAATTGGAGAAAGAAATTTTAGGTTTTGGAGAAGGTTTAAAAGTAATAACACCAGAGCGTTTAAAACGAAATATAAAAGAGCGTTTGTATGATGCAGTAGATGCTTATGAAACAGAAATTAGTGATAAAAATTTAAGGACTATTGGAAAACGATTAGAGCAAAAAGGTTTTGGAATTTTAAATCATGTGTACACAAAAAGAGATATTAGAAAACTGAAAGCCAAATTTGATATTTATATAAAAGAAAATAATGTTGCTGGTTTTGGGATGAGAGAGGTGTTGCTTAAGATGCCAGAATTAAAAGCGATTTTATTTAATAAAAGCTTTAAAAGGTTAATTCAATCTATTGATAAAACGATGTTTTTAACTAAAGCTATTTATTTTGATAAATCACCAAAAGACAATTGGTATGTTAACTGGCATCAAGATGTACCTATAAATGTTTCTGAAAAAGTAGAAATTGAGGGGTTTAAGTCATGGACTAATAAAAAAGGAGTGATTAGTGTTTGCCCTCCGGAAGCTGTTTCAAAAAACACATTTGCAATGCGTATACATTTGGATGATACAACTATAAAAAATGGCGCTTTAAAGGTGATTCCTGGATCGCATAATAAGCGGTTGACTGATGAGGAGATTAAACTGATTTCTAATAATTCGATTCCTTTTGTAAGTGAAGTTAATTCTGGAGGTGTCCAATTGATAAAGCCATTATTGCTACATGCCTCTTCAGAATCTAAAATACAGAGCAGGAGACGTGTTTTACATTTAGAATTTTCGTCTATTGAGTTACCTAATGGATTGGAATATGCGGAACGTGAGGATTTATAATTACTTTTGACTAAAATTATCATTTAAATGAAGATACAAATTAACGTTTTATATTACATGCTTTTTCTCGTGCTCATGTCTTCTTGTAAAGACGAAAAAGAAAAGACTCTTAACGAGGTTTTTATTGATGAGGTCAGTATGGATGAGGTTTCTAAGCCAGGTGAATTAAATAAAACACGTAATGATTCGTATTATTATGGACCTAAAGCGGCAACAGTTTATGCAGCGCCTTTGTTAGGTAAAAAAATTGGAGAAATAAACAGGAATGATACATTTAATTTGATTTCATACTCAGGGAAATATGATTATTCGCAACCAGAAACTGTTAAGCAATGGCTTCAAATTAGTTTTTTTGATGCAACAGGCAGTAAAAAAATAGGTTACATTTTAGATGAAAACATTAGTTTTAAAAATACATTTGAGTATCCTGAGATTAGTAGAGATACTGTTTTTGTTGCCAATGAAAAAGAATTTTTAAAAGCCTTAGCTTCCAATAGGGTCATATCTATCACTGCGAAAGCACTAGATTTTGAAACTTATTTTAAAACTGAAAAAAATCTAGAAGTTATTTTTAATTCATATCATGAATATATTCAATCTTTAGAAAACAAAGTAGCCGATAAGCAAGGGTATGCTGTAGGTAAGGAGACGCCTTTTTTGGTTTTTCATGGTTATGATAATTTAATTATTAAGGGCGCTAAAACATTTACAACTATTAAAAGGTTGTATAATGATGAACAACTAAGCATATCCAATTGTAAAAACTTGTTTTTTGATAATATAATTATTGAAGGCGATACCTCTAACGTGGTCCAACGGGGTGAAGGTTTTGGAAGTTATACCGTTGTTAGGATAACAAATAGTAAAGCCATTCATTTTAATAATTTTAAAGTAAATGCATTTAATAATGCAGCAACTGTGGTTAAAGAATCTAATGGTGTTTTTTTTAATAATAGCCGTTTTAATCAAATTTCCAATGATGGCATATATTGTATTAATGGATCTAATGTTACTATACAAAATAGTTACTTTGTTAATAGTAAAGACATGGGAGGGTTAGTGTATATGGATAGATACGATGATACTGATAATAGTAGTGTCAGTATAACAAATAGTTTAATACATAATAATACCCTTAATTCTATATATAGCACGAGTTATGGTGAGGATATTGATCATTCTTTATCCTTTGATAATGTTACTGTAAAATCTAACTATTTTAAAAATGGATTTATGCGAAATGTAAATTCAAGTTATGTAAATATATCCAACTCTGATATAGAAGATAATAAAGTGAGATCTTATTTTTTTACGGTAGTTGATCCTAAAATATATATCTATGACACAAGCATAATAAGAAACACATCTGTAGATTCTTCCTATTTTTTTAATCACGAGTCTGGAACCGTGGGAAAAATTCATTTAAACAACACACAAATAGGGGATAATAATAATTTTTTGGCTTTTACAGAAGGAAAATCATCGACGTATAGCGATTATATGAGTTCTGATAAAAACAGTAAGCATTTTAATAATTATATATCTAATACAGCGCTCACAGAGCATAACAAAATAACATTTGAAGGTATTGATTATATGTATAGAAATAGTCGTGATATTAAATTAAATGCTGAAAATAATGTGTTATACAAATCTAAAATTATTGAAGATGGCTATTATTGTTTGTCTAAAGATGATTTTAGGTTATCAGCATCTTTTAATAGTAAATTTGAGCCCTTAGCATTATATTATTTAAGTCGATGTTATGGGAAAATAGAAAACGGAAAGTTAACCGGTGTTTGGCAGGTTGTTAATAAAGAGAAGCTGCCCGTTAAAGTAATTCAAGAATTTAATTATAATGAGGGACGATTAGAAGGGGAGACAAAAAAGTATATTATAACAGAGAAAGGTAAAACTTTGGTGGAAAAAGGTGCTGTTTTAGATGCGAAAAAGCAGGGCGAATGGTCTTATTATTATCCAAATGGAAACTTACTTAGAAAAGAGAATTATGATAAAGGAAAACAAACAGGAGCCTTAACGCTTTATTATATAAATGGTAAAATGATGGACCATAGAGAGCATTATTATTATAAAGAAGGGAAAGCATCATTTTATTATCCTAATGGGCAATTGGAAAGTGAAATAGTCTATAAAGATAAAAAACCGGTTATAGAAGATAGTCGTTTTTATACCAGTAAGGGTAAAACTAAAAAAGGTTCATTATTGTATACTGTTGAAGAAAAAAATGGACTACCCTACAAAGTAGATATTGATTTAAAAGATAAAAAATATAAAGATTACAACATTGTAAAAAAACGTAGTCATTGGGGGTATTTCCAACAACATTCGCAATTTAAAAACAGTAAGCCTTTTGGTGTTCAGCGTTATGAGGATTATGATAATAAATTTGAACGATATGATTATAAACCAGGTTCTGGTGATATTTCAGAATTATTTATTGTCGAATTAATCGAAGACACTGTATTAAAGAGTAACAAGTATGTTTTTTATGATAATTACGATATTTATCAAACCTGGCTGTATGATGCGAGTATAGATAAAATGGTATTAACAGAATATAATGGTGCCTTTGGATTGCCACAATTAATTCAACACTATACCCAAGAAGGTGAGGTTTTAGTAAAAAATGGGCTATACCAAAGGCTTAATGAATACGGTATCCCAATGGAAACAGGGTATTATGTAAACGATAAAAAAGATGGCGATTGGTTGCATTACAGTACGTATGCTTCTGATAACCATGAGTTAGAAAAAAAAGAGGTTTATAAAATGGATGAATTAGTAAGTAAAAAAAGATTTTAATTAAACCTAATTTTTGTACTCAATGAGAAAAATCATCTTTATAGTGTTGTCTGGATTAAGTTATTTAAATGCTTTTAGTCAAATAGATTCTATTTCTGTTGTGAAAATACCGGATGAAGAATATGCGATTTACAAGTATGATTCGGACTTAGAAATGACTATTTTAACTTATCACTATGCTGATTTGTGGGATATTGACAACGATAAATATACTGATGTTATAGAGTTTATAAGTAATGGTGGGGCTCATTCTTATTATCATATGAGAATTTGGCTTTCGTCCAAAAGTAAGTGGATAGATTATCCAAAATTGGAAATTGATTTTCCTTATCTTCCAAAAGAAGTTAAAAATTTAGAAATGTTAGATCAACCATATCCACAATTTGTTGTTCAAGATTTTGATAATGATAATATAAAAGAGATATACTTAAATCTAGATGACTATTCATCTGTTCTTGCTGAATATGGAATACCCTCAAAACGAATTTTAATTGATTTTAAGGAGGGAGAGCTAATTGTAATGCGCTTTAAAACAAAATAATTAGTTTAATTCTGAATTTTAAATCAATTAATGATGTTTAGACCAGTAAGTGATTTCTCTTACATATACTCTTTTTAATATATTATCATCATATTCTCTTTTCTCAATCCAATTGTTTCGTCCGTCAAATAGGTATTTATAAGTTGTAGTAGAATAGATTCTTTCGCCATCACTGTAATAGCTTATTTCTTTTATTTTATTGCCTTTGTAGTCATAAAAAAAAGTAGTTTTATCAATAGAGTTATCGTTGTGGTCAATATAAATACGTTCCATATAATTAGGTTTGTAGATGTTATAATTTGTCAAGAGTTCTTTACCATCTTTAAAAACAAAGGTTTCGTTCTTGATATAGTCACCGTTTAAATTGTATGTGGTTATCGATCTATTGTCGTTTTGTACAGTGCCAGAAAGGAAGGCTTCAAGTTCACTTTTTGTATGTTTTTTTTCTACTATTTCGGAGGTTAGAAGGATTCCGTTATTATTGTAAGTTTTTATGTTTTGTTCTTTTAGTATCCCGTCTTTATTATAGTCGTTATGTGTTGTTTTATTATAGTCTGAGAATTTTTCAAAAATAAATTCTTCATTCGGTACTACGGTGTTAGTGCTTATCGTCTTTTTAGTAGCTTTTAAAAGCTTATTAGCATTGTCGTATGTATAATCATAGGTTGCATCATGCTCTTGGTGATAATTATAATAATTAGTGCTTATTTTATTGTTATTATCATCATAAGTTGAAACCCAACGTCTGCTTCTCATCCTATCATAATAATAATCTTCCTCTTCTATTTGGTTTCCTTTTTTGTCATAAGTATATATCCATTTGTAATAGGGTTTACCTTTAACTACCTTTTCTTTTTCTGTTTTTTGTCCCTTTTTATTGTAAGTATAGGTTTCTGTAGAATAGATTTTGTCGCCAATAAAATTGTTTTCCAATATTAAGTTATTGTTTTTGTCATACTTATATTGGTAGTTTAAAGTCATGGTGTCTTTACTGTTATAACTTGAGTATTTTTCAATACAATTCCCGCGTTTGTCAAAAACAGATTTACGACCATAATCTGTTTTTCCTTTATATAAGCTATCCTTTGATTTTTTATAATGATATCTAACATTGTAGTTCCTAACGGATTTAATGTCGCCGTAAAATTTATTTTTAAGTTTATGGTCACCACCACTATTTATTTCTTTTAAAAAACCGTCAAAAACATAACCTGTATCTAGTTTTATCCAATGTCCGGCTATTTTGTAATTATTGTCTGGAATGGTGTCAGCATTTTTGATGTTATTTAGTTTAATAATTACAGTGTCTTTGTAGTTTAATTTGCCTACTTTTTCTGATTTTGTAGTTGGTTGTGATCTAATGATTAAGCCATTGCTTGCTTTAACTTGATATTTGATTTGGGAGAATGACATTGAAGATAAAATAAGCATCAAAGGAAGAATAATTCTCATAATTATATTTGGGTAGGTGTTGTTTGTGATTGTTTTGGACAGTATTAATTGATGTTTAAAAAGACTGTGTTTGACTTTTCGATTTTGGAATGGTGTTCAAAAAACACAATGTCATCATTTAATAAAGCTTCAATTAAATAATAGTGTCCTTTAAAATAGGAGTGTATTACAGTCGCTTTAAGCTCAGAATGTGTTACCATTTTTAATTGATGAGCATAAATTATCGAGTCGTTAATGATGTTAAACTCACCAAAAAACGAGGCTATTAATGGTGCTTCAGGATTTTTGAATAAATTTTCTGGGCTATCATTAACAACAATTTGATTGTCATACAAAACAATCATTCTGTCTGCAAAACCTAAAACATCTTCTCTGTCGTGTGTTGCAACAATACAGGTGATGTTTTTGTCTTTTAGGTATCTATACACATTGCGTCTAAGCGATTGTTTTTGGAAATTGTCAATATGACTAAATGGTTCGTCCAATAAAATAATTTCTGGCTGTTTTGCCAAAGCACGTGCTAATGCGACACGTTGTTTTTGTCCACCACTTAATGTTTTTACTTTAGATTTAGCAAGCTCTGTAAGCTCTACGACTTCTAGAAGCTCTGCGGTGCGTTCTTTTTTTTCTTCTGGAAAAAAGTTTGAAAGATGTTTGCCTATATTCTCTTCGACGGTTATAAAAGGCATTAAATCAAATTCTTGGGAGACGTATTTCATAAATTCGTAACCAACAACTAAATTATATTTTGGTCCTAAAATTTCTTCGTATTTCCAAAAAATCTGGCCTTGATTTAAGTCGGATTCACCAAAAATAAGATTTAATAAAGTGCTTTTTCCTGAGCCACTTTCGCCAATAATGGCAACATTTTCACCCTGATTAGCAGTGAAATAAATATCTTTTAAAACAGGTGTTTTATTATAAGAAAAGGTAAGGTTTTTAACTTCAAGCATAAAACAAAAATAACTAAAAAAACCGCTCAATAATTAGAGCGGTTTTTAAATTTTGAAAAAAAAGAGTTTGGGTTAATTCCAACCACCACCTAAAGCTTGATATAGTTTTACGTTAGCTAGTAATTGGTCGCGTTTAGTTTCTATAATTTCTATTTTAGAATCTAATGCTTCGCGTTGTGTTAGCAACACTTCTGTGTATTCTGCTCTTGCAGATCTAAACAATCTAAGAGATAACTCTATAGATTCTGTAAGTGCTTGTACTTGGTCTTCTTTAAGCTGATAACTTTTTTTAAGATTATCTACATTAGACAGTTGATTTTGAACTTCCATAAACGCATTTAAAATGGTTTTTTCGTATTCAAAAACAGCTTGCAGTTGTCTGTCATTAGCATTTTTATACTCTGCTTTAATCGCATTTCTATTAATTAAAGGGCCTACCACATCTCCAACTAAATTGTATAATAAAGATTCTGGAGTGCTTGTTAAGTATTTAGGCTTAAAAGCTTCTAATCCAACACCGGCTTTAAGACCAATTGAAGGATAAAAATTAGCTTTTGCAACACTTACATTTAATTTTGAAGCAGACAACTCGTATTCTGCTTGTCTAATATCTGGACGATTAGCTAGTAACTGAGCAGGGATTCCAGAAGACATAGCATCCACTGTGGTGGTTATAAAATTGTTAGAACTTCTAGTTATGGTTTGTGGATAACGACCAACTAAGAAATTAATCAAATTTTCTGTCTCCACTATTTTTTGTTGAATTAGAAACTTGTTGCTCTGGTTTTTATAAACATCGGCTTCAAAACGTCTTACGGCTAACAATGTTGATCTGGCGGCTTCTTTTTGAAGTTTTACCATTTTTAAAGCTTGTTGTTGAATTTCTAAATTTTGTTCGATAATTCCCAATTGATTGTCTAGTGCCATCAGCTCGTAATATGAACTGGCGATTTCGGTTACCAATTGTGTTACCATAAAATTCTTACCTTCAACTGAAGCTAAATATTCTAAAACTGCTGCTTTTTTTCCGTTTCGCAGTTTTTTCCAAACATCAAGTTCCCAAGAAGCTGTAAGTCCTGCTGAAAAATTAGTTAATGGTTCTGGAAATTCTTCACCTTCACGAATGTCTAGATGTTTTTCTACTGCACCATTTCTAGTATATTCTCCTACTTTCTCAACTTCAGCGCCAGCAAAAGCACTAACAAATGGAAGATACTCACCTTTTTTGGCTTGTATCTCGTTTTTTGCCATATCTACTTGTTGCAGCATCATGTTTAACTCTTGATTGTTAACTAATGCAGTGTCTATTAAAGCGACTAAATTAGCATCCGAAAAAAAGTTTTTCCATTCTATGTTAGCAGTGTTAGTGGTGTCTGCTGTTTGGCTTTCGTACTGCTCAGGAACCGTTTTGTTTTCTTCTCTAACGTTTCTAGTTGGGACACAAGAATACAAGGAAACTAATGTTAAAACACCAACTGCATAGTGCTTTGTAATCTTAATATGTTTTTTTATATTATTCATCTTTGTTTCTTTTACTTAGTTTTTTAAATAGACTTTTCAGTTTACTTATTTGTTCAGTATTCTCTTTTGTTTGTTGACCAGCGGATTCATGATTTCTTATAAACTCTTCAGATAATGGTTCATGAGACTCGTCTTTAATAAGACTTTTTCCTTCAGCCATTTTTGCGAAAATGTAATATAAACCAGGAATGATTAACACACCGCCAAGTGTACCAATAAGCATTCCTCCTAATGCAGAACTACCAATGGTTCTATTAGCAATTGCACCTGCTCCTGTTGCTATAATTAACGGAATTAATCCTGCGATAAAAGCAAAGGACGTCATTAAAATAGGTCTAAATCTTGCTCGAGAACCTTCAATTGCTGCTTCGAGTATGGTTGCACCTTCCCGTTGTTTTTGTACTGCAAATTCTACAATCAATACTGCGTTTTTACCAAGTAACCCGACCAGCATGATAACACCAATTTGGGCGTATACATCGTTGGCTAATCCCATAGATTTTAATAGGAAAAACGATCCAAAAACACCAACAGGTAGGGATAGAATTACAGCAAATGGTAATAAGAAACTTTCGTATTGTGCAGCTAAAACAAAATAGACAAAAATTAATACGATAATAAAAATATAAGTAGATTCATTACCTCTACTTGCTTCGTCGTAAGACAAGCCTTCCCATGCAATATCATACCCTCTAGGAAGTTCCTTTGCAGCAACTTCTTTAATGGCATTTATTGCGTCACCACTGGTAAATCCTGGTGCAGGTAAACCTCTAATTGAGGCAGAGTTGTAAAGGTTATAACGTGTAATTTCGTTAGGGCCTAGTTTTTTGTCGATGGTCATAAATGCAGAATATGGTACCATTTCACCTTCTTCATTTTTAACAAAAAGTTTTTCTAAATCAGATGGTAAACGTCTGTATTCTGGTCCTGCTTGCGTGTATACTTTAAAGAAGCGACCAAAACGAATAAATCCTTGTTCGTAAGTACTACCAATTAAAATATTTAAATTTTCCATTGCTTTACCAATACTAACGCCTTTTTGCATGGCGATTTTATTGTTTATTTTTAATTGGTATTGCGGATAATTTGCCGAGAAAAAAGTAAATAAACCCGTTAGCTCTTTACGTTTAGATAAGGCTTCAATAAAGCTATTATTGATCTCCTCAAAATGATGATAATCTGTAGAGTTTGTTTTGTCTAATAAACGCATAGCAAATCCTCCAGAAGATCCAAAACCAGGAACAGCAGGTGGTTCAAAATACTCAATAACAGCTCCTAAATCTTTAGTTTCTTCTTCCAGCTCTTCCATGATTTCGTGTACAGAATGTTCACGGTCAGACCACGGTTTTAGGTTAATTAAACAGGTTCCGGCGTTAGATCCGCGACCTTCGGTCATAATCTCATAACCCGCTAAAGAGGATACCGATTGTACGCCTTCCGTTTCTTCGCAAATTTTTTGAAGTTTTTTAGCAACTTCATTAGTGCGTTCTAACGTGGCTCCTGGAGGTGTTTGGATAATAGCATAAATCATCCCTTGATCTTCATTGGGTATAAATCCAGCAGGAAGCACTTTGTTGGTTACAAAAATTCCGACACAAAAAGCAATCAATATTCCAAAGGTTACAATACGTCTGGCTACAATTTTATTAAGGATTTTAACATAGCTTCCGGTTAGTTTTTCGAAACCATTATTAAACCAATTAATAAACTTATCGATTAGCGATTTTTTTGCTTTTCCATGATTGTTTTTAAGTAAAATAGCACATAAAACAGGTGTTAACGTTAAGGCTACAATTGCCGAAATAACAATAGAACCAGCCATTGTGATAGAGAATTGTCTATAGAAAACACCAACAGGGCCTGACATAAAAGAAATGGGTATAAATACCGAAACCATAACCAATGTAATAGCTATAATGGCGCCACCAATTTCGCCTAAAACTTCATAAGACGCTTTGTAGGGTGTGAGGTGTTCTTCCTCCATTTTAACATGGACGGCTTCCACGACGACAATAGCATTATCGACGACAATACCAATGGCGAGTACTAAAGCAAATAGGGTTATTAAGTTAATGGACAGCCCAAATAATTGCATCACAAAAAAGGCTCCAATTAACGAAACTGGTACAGCTATAATTGGAATTAACGTCGAACGCCAATCTCCTAAAAATAAAAAGACCACAAGAGCAACTAATATAAAAGCATCTCTAAGCGTGTGTAATACTTGTTCTATAGACGCATCTAAAAAGTTAGAAACATCATAACTAATTTGAAAGTCTACATCAGGAGGAAGTTCGACTTCTAATTCTTTTAATTTTTCTTTTACAGCATCAATAACATCACTACCATTACTCCCAAACGTTTGTTTTAATACGATGGATGCAGATGGTTTTCCGTCTAAATTAGAATAAATATCAAAAAATTCGCTCCCTAGTTTTACGTCGGCAATATCTTTTAATTGAATAATTTCACCTTCTTTATTGGCGCGGATAATAATCTCTTCGTATTGTTCTGGTTCGTTATAACGGTTTTCATAGGTTAATACATATTCTAAAGATTGCGAGGTCATCCCGGAGCTTCGACCTAAACGACCTGGCCTGGCAAGAATACTTTGTTCTTCCATGGCTTCTAAAACTTCTTCTGCCGAAATATTATAAGCACGCATACGATCTGGTTTTAACCAAACACGCATAGCGTATTTTCTACTTCCTAAAATTTGTGCACTGGCAATTCCTTTAATACGTTGTATTTCTGGTATAACTTTGGTGTAGGCGTAGTTGTACAAAAATTTCTCGTCATTGTTTTTATCTGAACTAGATAGATTGACGTACATCAACATACTAGGTTGCACAGGTGATATAATAACACCTTCACGTTGCACTAATTCGGGTAGTAGTGGCATCACTTGATCCACACGTGTTTTTACCCTAACGACTGCTTCGTTTGGATCTGTACCTGGCTCGAAAATTACACGAATGGTTGCTTCACCAGCACTAGTGGCATCAGAGGCAATATAGCGCATGTCTTGCACACCATTTATGGCTGTTTCTAATGGTATTAATGTTGAGTTAACTAATACTTCTGAACTAGAACCTGGATAGGCAATAAAAATATTTACGGTTGTAGGTGCTATTTGTGGGAACTGTGATATCGGGAGTTGCTTAATGGCAAGTCCTCCTAAAAATAGGATGATAACCGAAATGACAATAGCCAGAACGGGTCTTTTTATAAATTGTTTAAACATGTCTTTTGTAGATTAAATTCTAAAATTATTCAGCGTATAAGTCTAACTCAGACATTACTTTGTTTGGTTCTAAAAACTTCGTTTCTATTTCTTCGTTGTTTTTAACCATTCTAATACCTTCTAATAAAATAGTGTCGTTTTCGGTAAGTCCTTCGTTGACAATAAATAGATGAGGTAATTCTGCACCAATAGTAATTTCTTTTTGCTTAACAACATGGTCTTTGTTTACTACAAAAACATAGGTTTTATCTAAGATTTGAAACGTTGCTTTTTGAGGAATTATAATAACATCTTTAAAAGGAACACGCATTAAAATACTACCTGTTTCACCATGTCTTAAAATACCATCTGGATTAGGAAATGTTGCTCTAAAAGCAATGTTTCCTGTCTCGCTATTAAATTCTCCTTCAATAGTTTCTACAATTCCTTTTTGGTTGAACTCCTTATTGTTCGCCATTAATAGGCCAACTTCTTTTTTAACGTCTTTGTCTGCGCTGGTAATATAATCTAGATATTCTGCTTCTGGTACGTTAAAGTATACCCACATTTTACTGTTGTCAGAAAGCGTAGTTAGCAATTCGCCTTCATCTAAAAGACTACCTTCTCTCGCTTCTAGATGATCCATAATACCATCAAAAGGCGCTGTAATTCTAGTAAAGCCTAAATGTGTTTGTGCTAAAGAGACTTCAGCATTAGCTTTGTCTAAATTAGCATTTGCCATAGCCAATTCATTTTGTGACACGACATTTCCATCGGCTAAGAGTTTTGTGTTTTTTAATTCTATTCCTGCAGCGTTAGCTTCGGCTTTAGCCTTTTGTAATTCGGCTTGATAAATGTTAGGCATAATTTGGAACATGGCTTGCCCCTTTTTAACATGTTGCCCTTCGTCTACAGAGATGTGTTTTAAATAGCCTTTCTCTAAAGCTCTTATTTCTATATGTCTTATGGAGTGTATTTGGCTAACGTAATCTTTGGTTATAGTGGTGTCTTTTTTAATAGGATTTGTAACAAGAAAAGCAACATGCTCTTCTTTTTTTTCTTTTTTAGTCTCGCAACTTGTATGAAATAGACATGCGAATAAACCCATGAAAATGAAGATTTTTTTCATAATTTTTTATTTGAAGTAAATTGGTAAAATAAAATGTGATTGTAGCCAAGCCTTGTAAATAGAGCATAGGTGTGGCTATTTGTGTTATATTAATTTAGTGTGATGTAATAGCAAATCGATAGAAAATTGATTTGCAAAAAAAGAAAGTATTATCAGATTATGAAAACTGATAGTCTAACATGAAGCTTTGTCGAAGGTTGACAAAACGTATGGGTAAAACTGTTAACCTCTTTTTGAAGTTTAGAGGATAGATCGCTTAATAATTGAGCCTCAGAAAAGGTTAAAATATAACTACTGAACGTTTTAATTGTAGTAGAAACAGATTCTTCGTTTTCTGTTTCTTCGGCTTCCGTGTAATCAAAAAATAATTCGACTGTCTCGTTTTGTTGAATAGAAAAATGAGAAGAGTTATTTAAATGACTGTCAATTGAAGTTTTAGAGTCATGACTGTCATCTAAAGTGTAGTCCGCGTCAATTGCAGTATATGCATGTGCGTTAGTGACTACTGTTAATAACAAGAGCGTTATTAACGATAAATATTTAGTGACTGTTTTGTTCATTTACGAATGCAAAACTATACCAATTGACTAATACTACCAAAATAAAGATTGTTTTTTAAGTGTTCTTTAAGAAGAAAAGTATATTAATAAAAAAGTCGCTCTGATTTAGAGCGACTCTGTAATATAAAGTTGGTTTAATGATTATTCGATAACTGTATTACTATTGTATATTTTGTAGGTACCGTCCTCTTGTTTTAGACAGGGTTTATATTCTCCCTTGTAAACTTTGAATATAATTTCTTCGCCATTTTCAGTAAGTATCGTGTTGTTTCCATCTCCAAAATGACGTAATGTTTTGACATCATTTTCGTAAATATAAATTTCTGGTTTTACTTTAGAGTCTAAAGACGCCATACCAGATTTAATATTTGGAACAAAATTTTGGATCTCTATTTTCGAGTAGCTTATAGGGTCTTTAGATTTGTAAGTGTATTGTCCTGCAGGTATTGTTATCAGATAAGTGCTTTTTGGAGTGATGTTTAAAGTTATTAAACTGTCGTTTTCTAGTATGTTTGAACTTTCAAAACGATTAAAGGCAGGCTTGTAACTTGACGTCCAAGTGTCAAAAAAGCCGGTATTTTCCTTAACCAATTCAAAATAACTTTTAGCAGCATCTACATCTTTTTTTAATAGATTAGCAGAAGTTAGGTTGGCATAAATAACCCTGTTTTTTATTTTGTCTTTAACTTTTTTACCAAAATCAACATCTAATTGTGCTGTCCATAAAGCAATAGCTTTGTCTATTGTAGCAATATCACTACTGTTATCTACAATTGAGTCTATTAGCGGTTGTGAACTTGTATTGAAGCTTTCGGCTGCACCACCCTTTGTTTTTTTGAATATTCCAAACGGAATTTTTAAATCAGCACTTCCAGAAAACAGGTGCTCATATTCCTTAAGTAATTTTTCTACGTAGTCTGTAACAATTAATGCTTTTATTGCATTTTTACTTTTGTTTGTGTATTGGCTATCAGCTGCTGAAACATTATTGGTTACTGTATCGTCTATAGTTAAAAGTATTTTATTGTCTTTATTTAAAACTATGATGTGGTAAGATCCTTGTAAAACAAGTAATCCTGGGCTTTTTGATAGTTGATTTCCTAAAAACCCTACAATTATTTGTAAGTCTGCGTTGTCTTCAACACGCGCTAACCCGCTTAAATTAATGCCTTCTGTATTGGATGCTATTGTTGGGTTTGCTTCAGTAGGAGTATAATTCCAGTATTTACCGTCGTCTTGAATAGTGTAGCTGTATGTTTTTGTACCCTTTAGGATTTCTGGTTGTTCAAAAGTGACTTTAATATCGTGAGTTTTAACATCCGCTTTTTGGGCATTCATTATTAGTCCTACAAGAACTGCACATGCTATTAAGATTGTTTTTTTCATTTGGTTTTAAAATTTCGATTAATTTAGGTTTTGGCAAATATAAAAAAAGGTGACTAATAGAAAATGTTAGTCACCTTGTTTTATTAAAGTAGTTGTTTTTAGTCTTTAAAATCTTCTATTTCAGTCGGTAAAACATCAAAGCCCATATTGAAGAGTGTAAATCCATAAATGTCTGCGTATTGCTCTATAGTTTTGCTAACCGGTGTTCCTGCGCCATGACCAGCATCCGTCTCGATACGTATTAACGTTGGATTATTTCCTGTTTGTTTAGCTTGTAATTCGGCAGCAAATTTAAAACTATGTGCCGGTACAACTCTGTCATCATGATCACCCGTGGTTACCATTGTTGCTGGATATTGCACACCTTCTTTTACATTATGTACAGGCGAGTATCCCATTAAATAATCAAACATTTCTTTACTGTCTTCGGCAGTTCCGTAGTCATAAGCCCAGCCTGCTCCTGCAGTAAAAGTGTGATAACGTAACATGTCTAAAACACCTACCGCTGGTAAAGCAACCTTCATTAAATCTGGACGTTGGGTCATCGTTGCTCCAACTAATAAACCACCGTTTGATCCACCACGAATTGCTAAAAAGTCTGATGATGTATATTTTTGGTCAATAAGGTATTCTGCAGCAGCGATAAAATCGTCAAATACATTCTGTTTTTTTAATTGTGTTCCTGCATCATGCCAAGCCTTTCCGTATTCTCCACCACCACGTAAATTAGGGATAGCGTAAATACCGCCTTGTTCCATCCAAACCGCGTTAGCGATGCTGAAACTAGGTGTTAAACTTACGTTGAAACCTCCATAACCATAAAGAATTGTTGGATTTTTTCCATTAAGTTCAATACCTTTTTTATGAGTGATTATCATTGGTACTTTTGTGCCATCTTTTGAGGCATAAAACACTTGTTTACTTTCGTAGTTTTCAGGGTTAAAATCGATATCTGGTTTACGAAATAATTCTGAAGTTCCACTTTCTATTTCAAATTTATACGTACTTCCTGGTGTGACATAGTTTGTAAACGAGTAGTATAACTCTTTTTCTTCTTTTTTAGCGCCAAAACCAGCTGCACTTCCAACACCTGGAAGTTTTACTTCTCTAACTAATTTACCATCGTAATCGTACTGCATTACTTTAGATACGGCGTCAACCATATATTCAGTAAAAAAGTATCCACCAGCTGTTGATGGGCTTAAAACATTTTTAGTTTCTGGTATAAAATCTACCCAGTTTTCTGGAGTAGGATTAGATGCATCAACAGTAACTATTTTTTTGTTTGGCGCGTTAAGGTTTGTTACCAAAAACAATTTTGATCC
The DNA here is from genome assembly GCF_004843725.1 of Psychroserpens sp. NJDZ02. Lineage (NCBI taxonomy): Bacteria > Pseudomonadati > Bacteroidota > Flavobacteriia > Flavobacteriales > Flavobacteriaceae > Psychroserpens > Psychroserpens sp. NJDZ02. The sequence goes on from NZ_CP039451.1 coordinate 1,744,376, forward strand.
TTCATTTGTGATAACATAAGTATCACTATCTGTATTATCAATAATTTCTACTAATTTAGAATTTGGTTGCGTTAAATCTTTGATGTATAATTTGTTTCCTGAGGTTGAAACACGAGGAGAAATTATTAAGTAACGGTCATCTTCTGTTACTGATCCGTAAATATATCTGTGTTTTTCTGAAGCCTTACCACCAAAAATTAATTCATCTTCTTTTTGAGGTGTTCCTAATTTATGATAGTACACTTTGTGTTGATCTGTTTTTGCAGACAACTCGCTACCTTCAGGTTTGTCGTAACTGGAGTAGTAAAACCCTTCGTTTTTATACCAAGACATTCCGCTAAATTTGATATCTACTAAAGTGTCTTCAACAATTGTTTTTGACTCGATATCCATTACTAAAATTTTACGCCAGTCGCTACCGCCTTCAGATATCGCATAAGCTAGAACTTTACCGTTTTTGGAAAAACTTGTCCCACCTAAAGAAATAGTTCCATCTTCTTTAAAGGTATTTGGGTCTAAAAAGACAGTTGCTGTGCTCGGGTCTTCGCCAGTCTTGTATCTGTAGATAACATATTGATTTTGTAACCCATCGTTTTTATAAAAATAAGTATAGTCTCCTTCTTTAAAAGGAGCACCAATTTTTTCGTAGTTCCATAATTTTTCAAGACGATGTTTAAGTGCTTTTCGGTAAGGTATATTGTCTAAGTATGTTTGTGTGGCTTTGTTTTCTGCTTTGACCCAAGCTTCAGTTTCTGCACTTCTATCATCTTCTAACCATCGGTATGGGTCTTTTACGTCCGTTCCAAAATAATTGGTTACTGTATCTGCTTTTTTAGCGTCAGGATAGTCAACGACTATATCTCTTTTTATTGGTTGTTGTTTTTCTACTTCTTTACACGACATAATTACGGAAAGGGTTAATAGGCAAAGTGCTATTTTTTTCATGTTATAAATACGTTTTGGTTGCGACCATAAATTTAAACAAAAAAGTGCTTGTTTAAAATTAACAAGCACTTTTTAAGATTTCAGGCGTGACGCTGCAAAAGACTACGGTAAGCTTTTTGATTTTGTTAAACCAATTTATTTTTCACTAAATATTCTGCGATTTGTACTGTGTTTGTTGCGGCACCTTTGCGCAGGTTATCACTAACTATCCACATATTAATTGTGTTTTCTTGAGATAAATCACGTCTAATACGACCAACAAAAACATCGTCTTTGCCATTAGCATATAGAGGCATTGGGTAGGTGTTAACATCTGTATTGTCTTGCACAACTACACCGTCTGTTTGGCTTAGCAATTCTCTAACTTCTGTTAGATCAAAATCATTTTCAAAAGCAATATTTACAGATTCGCTATGTCCTCCAGCAGTCGGTATTCTTACAGCGGTTGCAGTAACAGCGATTGTTTTGTCGTTTAGTATTTTTTGAGTTTCGTTAACTAATTTTAATTCTTCTTTTGTGTAACCGTTGTCTTCAAAGACATCACAATGTGGAATTGCATTTTTAAATATAGGATAAGGGTAGGCCATTTCTCCTTTAATTCCAGCTAATTCATTTTCTAATTGTTGCACAGCTTTTACACCTGTTCCAGAAATAGATTGGTAAGTTGAAACAACAATACGTTTGATTTTGTATTTTTTATGAAGCGGTGCCAGGCACATTACCATTTGTATGGTAGAGCAATTTGGGTTAGCTATAATTTTATCGTCTTTTGTTAATTGGTCAGCATTAATTTCTGGTACGACTAATTTTTTGCTTTGATCCATTCTCCAGGCAGAAGAATTATCGATAACCGTTGTGCCAACTTCTGCAAATTTAGGAGCCCATTCTAATGAGGTGTTTCCTCCAGCGGAAAATAAAGCAATATCCGGTTTAGCATTTACGGCATCTTGTAAGCTTACAATCGTGTAATCTTTACCATTAAATGAGATTGATTTACCTACAGAACGTTCTGATGCTACAGGAATAAATTCTGAAATAGGAAATTGTCTTTCTTCTAATACTTTACGCATCACTTCTCCAACCATTCCAGTTGCTCCAACTAAAGCTATTTTCATAATAAATACTTATTAAATTAAGTGATAAAATTAGGGTATTTGAGTAAAGAACTAATATAAAAAGTATTAATTTTTTCGTAAAAATTTGGCATAAAAAAACCGATTTTAAATTTAAAATCGGTTTTTGATGATAATAACAGAATTTAGATTACTTTTTTAAAGCGTCTCTGATTTCCATTAATAATTGATTATCAGATGGTCCTGCAGGTGCAGCAGCCTCAACTGGTTTTTTAGTTTTGTTATATGCTTTTACAATTAAGAACATTACAAAACCAACAACTAGTAAGCTTATGATTGTGTCGATCCACGCACCATATTCTACAGCAGCAACACCTGCTTCTTTAGCGGCAGCAACAGTGGCAAAGACTTGGTCTCCAGGTGTCCAAAATTGGTCAGAGAAACTTGCTCCACCAGTGACTAAACCAATAAGAGGCATAGCTATTTTAGAAACGAAACCATTTATAACTGCTCCAAGAGCTCCAGCCATAATTACAGCAACTGCAAAATCAATTACGTTACCTGTCATAATAAAATTCTTAAATTCTTTAAGCATAATCTTTCTATTTTAAATGTTAGTTTGTATTAATAACTACTAATTTAGTTAAAATTTTAACAAAAAACAGAAAATTAAAGTCTATTGACTATTAAATTATCGACAAATTACACGTTTTATCCGTTGAGATACAGCGGTAAGTAGTTCATATGAGATTGAGTTTACATTTTCAGCTAAAGCTTCAGCGGTGTGATTTGGGTCAAAAATAATGACTTCGTCGCCTTCTTGGCAGTCAATATTGGTCACGTCAACCATAATCATGTCCATACAGACGTTTCCTAAAATGTATGCGTTTTGGTTGTTTATGGTTACAAAACCATGGCCATTACCATATTGTCTTTTAATACCATCGGCATGACCAATTGGTAATGTCGCTGTTATGATATCTTTTTTAGTGATGTAACCTCTATTGTATCCTAAGCTTTCTCCTTTTTTTAAATGATGAATTTGAGAGATAATAGTTTTTAAAGTGGCTATTGGTTGTAAGTGTTTATTAAATTTTGGGTCGTTTCCAAAACCGTATAATCCTATACCGCTTCTGATCATATCAAAATGTGCTTGAGGATAATTTAGTAGTCCTGAAGTATTACATAAATGAAGGAATGGTTTATAATTTAAGTAAGTATATACTTTTTTATAAATTGTATTGAAACATTCTATTTGCTTTAAGGTGAAATCTGGATGGTCCAGTTCTTCGCTTTCTGCTAAGTGAGAAAACAGACTTTGTACTTTTAGGGCTTCGGATTTAGATAGTGTTTCTGCAATTTCGGGAATATCTTCTGCTACAAAACCTAGTCTATTTAGTCCTGTATTAAATTTTAAATGAACAGGATAGTTGTATTGCTTATGTGCTTCAGCGGAAGCGATAAAAAGATTTAACAGACGCTTGGAGTATAAACTAGGCTCCAAGCAGCGTTCTATAATTGTATCAAAACTAACAGGTAGTGGGTGTAATACTAAGATAGGAGTGGTTACACCTGCGTCACGCAGTGCAACACCTTCATAAGTATACGCGACCGCAAAGTAATCAATATCTAATGTTTCAAGATATTTAGCAACCTCTTCAGCATCGCTACCGTAAGCAAATGCTTTTACGACAGCTAGAAATTTTGTGTTTCCGGAGAGTTTAGATTTTAAATACTCAAAATTATGTTTTAAGGCATTTAAATCTATTTCTAAAACAGTTTCTTGAGCCTTATTAATCATTGCTGGCATTCAGTTTTTGATCAACTTCTTCGGCATCTTGCACTTTAATGTCTTTGATTTTTTCGCGCATAGTCGCTTTATAATATGCAGCTCTGCTTAATGGCTCATATTCTTCTGTTTCACCCAATAATACAAGGTTATCATTTGCAGATTTTCTAAAACTATATTGTGCTAGGTTTCCTGTTCTCGTGCAGACAGCATGTACTTTTGTGACATACTCGGCAGTTGCCATTAAATTAGGCATTGGACCAAAAGGGTTTCCTTTAAAATCCATATCTAATCCGGCAACAATAACACGAATACCTTTGTTAGCTAAGTCGTTACACACTCTGACAATCTCGTCATCAAAAAATTGTGCTTCGTCAATACCAACCACATCACAACCGTCTGCTAATATTGGAATATTTGCGGCTGCGGGTACGGGAGTCGATCTGATTTCGTTAGAATCGTGAGACACAACCATCTCTTCGTCATAACGTGTGTCAATAGCTGGTTTAAAGATTTCAACTTTTTGTTTAGCAAATTGGGCACGTTTAAGCCTACGGATTAACTCTTCTGTTTTACCAGAAAACATTGATCCACAGATGACTTCAATCCATCCAAATTGTTCTTTTTGATTTACTGTATTTTCGAGAAACATTTTGTAAATTTAGCGCTAAAACGTAATGTGTTTACGTTTTATATAAAGGTGGGTCAAATTTATTAAAAATCAAAAGGCTAACTTGCAATAAATTCAAAAATTATAAAAAAAAAATAAAACCATGAAGAAGAAATTAGAATCAGAATTAATGAGTATAGCCCATAGGATTCTAAAGCTAGGTGGTAAAGAGGATGTTAACCAAATGCATGCAGAAGTTGCTGCTTTGTATGAAAAGCTAACGGTTTTAAAGTTTGCAAGCGAAAATCTGGATGATGCTTTACCAACCATAGGTAATGACTCTTCGTTTTTTGATATGTTAGACTCTGCTTTTAATAATAAAATAAGTGATAATATAGAAGTAGATAATAAAACTTATATTAATCTTGATGATGAGGAAGATGATGGCATAATGGAGCCATTAATGGAGAAAATTAAGGATATAGTTGCTCAAATGCCGGATGAAACACATCAAGTTGATGAGTTGATTGCCTCTGTTATTCCTGAGCAAGACTACAATAAAAATGATTTTGAAAACATTACGGCTGGTTTTGATGACATTCCTGTTTTTGAACCTGTGTCAATGTCTGAAGCCAATGAGAAAAAGAGTTTGAACGATAAGTTAAAATCGGGTTTAAATATTGGGCTTAATGATAAGTTAGCCTTTATTAAACACTTGTTTGGTGGAGAGGCTGATGATTATAATAGAGTATTATCACAATTAAACACCTCATCTTCTTTAGATGAAGCAAGTCATTTAATTAATAATGTCGTTAAACCGGAGTATAATAATTGGCAAGGAAAGGAAGAGTATGAAATCCGTTTTATGGCAATTATTGGGACTAGATTTGAGTAGCTTAAATAGTAATATCTCCCTAAATAATTTAATAACAACACAATAATTACATGAAACAAACATCTATAAAAAACATATTATATTGGGTTAGTACTATTTTGGTTTGTGCCATGTTTTTGTATTCGGCTCAAATGTATTTTTTTAATACAGCAATGATAGAAGGTTATTTTAAAAGCTTAAACTATCCAGCTTACATTGTAATTCCTTTGGCTATTATTAAAGTCCTTGGAGTGATAATGATTTTGTGGCGTAAAAGTGCTTGGCTAACAGAATGGGCCTATGCAGGCTTCTTCTTTGATGTGATATTAGCTACGGTTGCGCATTATGATGCCGGACATGGTCTTTTTGGAATGTCTTTTTATACTATTTTTATAGTGTTAGTGTCTTACTTCTTGGGTAAAGGTGTGCGTCAAAAAAATAAATTAGTAATATAATTAAAGACGCTTTTAGGTTTATAACAATCATAAATTTGTAAAGTAATAATAGAGCACCGAATAGATTTTAAATTTCGGGTTCTTATTGAGTTAAAATATGAGTAAATTATATATAGTTCCAACGCCAATTGGAAACCTTAAAGACATGACATTTAGAGCTGTTGAAGTTTTAAAGGACGTCGATTTAATTTTAGCAGAAGACACACGTACCTCTGGGAAGTTGTTAAAACATTACGAGATCGGTACGCAAATGCAAAGCCATCATATGCATAATGAGCATAAGACGGTGGGTAATTTGGTGCAAAAATTAAAAGGTGGAATAACCATTGCGTTAATTAGTGATGCCGGTACACCAGCTATTTCTGATCCAGGTTTTTTATTAACTAGAGCTTGTATAGAGCATAATATTGAGGTGGACTGCTTGCCAGGAGCAACTGCTTTTGTGCCTGCATTAGTAAATAGTGGTTTCCCAAATGATAAATTTATTTTTGAAGGTTTTTTGCCAGTAAAAAAGGGGCGTCAAACAAGATTAAAATTATTAGCTGAAGAGACTAGAACCATCATTTTTTATGAAAGTCCACACAAGCTAATCAAAACATTAGGTCATTTTTGTGAGTATTTTGGAGAAGATAGACCTGTCTCTGTGTCTAGAGAATTAACTAAATTATACGAAGAAACGATTCGCGGAACCGCAAAAGAGGTTTTAGAGCATTACACCAACAAGCCACCTAAAGGCGAAATTGTTATTGTGGTAGGCGGGAAAAGTAAATAGAACTAATACATAACGATGACTATTACAACGTTTAAATTAAAATTAAAAAACACACCAAGTACAATCGCTTTCGCGGAAACTATGCAAGTAGTGGACACGTATTTTGATTTTACACCATCAGCTTTTACAAATGGTTTGTTGCAAAATGCTGAAGGAGAAAATTCGGGATCATGTAAAGTATTTGCTTTTGCAAAAGCAGAAGCTTTATCCAAAACCGAAACGCTGGCCTGTTTTGGACAGTATTATTTTGATGAGGTTTTAAACGATCCCAATGGAACAGGTCATCAAAATATCAGAAACTTTATTAATACCGGTTTTGAAGGTTTAAGTTTTAATCAATACCCGTTAGCTAAAAAATAAGTCTATAACAATTAGTGGAAAAGCTTCTAGGTAAAATATCGCAATGCTCTATTTGTAAAGCGCACTTGCCATTAGGTCCACGTCCGGTTGTAACAGCTCATAAAGATTCTAAAATTATTATTATTGGTCAAGCGCCAGGCACTAAAGTCCATAATTCTGGAATCCCTTGGGATGATCAAAGCGGTAAAAAGTTAAGGCAATGGTTAGGGGTAAGTGATGCGGATTTTTATGACCCTAAAAATTTTGCCATTATGCCTATGGGGTTTTGTTATCCTGGCAAAGGTAAAGCGGGAGATTTGCCACCAAGAAAAGAATGTGCTCCAGAGTGGCATGAGGCACTACTAAAACAGCTGCCAAAAGTAGAGTTGGTGATACTTATCGGTGCCTATGCGCAAAAGTATTATTTAAAAGATAAAGCAAAACGTACGTTGACAGAAACCGTTGGCGATTATAAAGCTTACTTGCCAAAATACTTTCCTGTACCGCATCCATCGCCCACCAATCGTTTTTGGCGTAGTAAAAACCCTTGGTTTGAGTTAACTATTGTACCAGAATTGCAGCAGGTTGTAAAGCAAATTTTAAAATAAAAAACCTCACTATTTCTAGTAAGGTTTTTGATCTATAATAACTATAAATAAGCTTTAATTACACGTGTTTTCCAACTTCAAAACCATGTTTACCTAAGTATTGGTTTCCGCTATCAATAGCATCTTCTTCTAAAGTTGTTCCCATACTATCATTCCATCTGTTTAGGTATCCAAACAAAGAGATTACACCAAGCATTTCTACAATTTCGCCTTCGTCCCAATGTTCGTGTAAACGCGCTTTAATGTCGCCATCAACAGCATTCGGTACTTGACTAGCAGCTAAACTAAAGTCTAAAGCAGCACGCTCTGCGGCGTTAAAAGCAGCATGTGTGCGGTATTCCCATATGTTATCTAATTGCTCTTGCTCTGCGCCATAACGCTCAGCAGCTCTAATGGCATGCGCTTGACAATATCTGCAACCTGTAGCATTACTGCTTACCCATGCAATCATTCGTTTTAAAGCTGAGGTTACACGACCTTCATTAGCCATAACCGCTTTGTTTAAATTGATAAAGGCTTTGCTAATAGCGGGTCTACGTTGCATGGTTAAAACCGAATTTGGACAAAATCCAAGGGTCTCGTTAAAGAATGTTGCCAGTTCTTTAGTTTCTAAATCGTGATCTGCTGTTAAAGGTGTTATTAAAGGCATTGTTTTTTGTTTTTAAGTAGTATTTTTGATTGATATCAATAAACGAAAAAATATTCAATTATGTCGCATAAAATTACAACCAATTGGAAAGGAAACATGTTATTCGATTCTGATAACCCAAGTGGTCACCATGTTTTAATGGATACAGATGTAGAAGGTAAAGCGCGTGAAGGATTGTCTCCTAAAGCCTTAATGTTGTCATCCTTAGCGGGTTGTTCTGGGTTAGACGTTGTGTCTATTTTAGATAAAATGAAAATTAATAGCTATGATTTAAAAATGGAAGTTGAAGGTTTGTTAACTGACGAGCATCCTAAATATTATCATACCGTAATTTTAGATTATCATTTTACTGGTGACGATTTAAACGAAGAAAAAATAAATAGAGCAGTACAATTATCAGTTGAAAAATACTGTGGTGTTATGGAGATGTTTAGACGATTTGCGGAAGTTAAAACTAATGTGCATTTTCATAATAAGTAATCGTATTTACTTAGAAAAGAGTTTAATTTTTATTCTAAATTCATTACATGCGCTGGACCTTAAAACCAAAACCTAATCCTGAAACTGTTAAATCTTTAGCAGATAGTTTGCAAATTGATGCACCCATTGCATCTCTTTTAGTGCAGCGAGGTATTGAAAATTTTGAGGATGCTAAATCTTTTTTTAGACCTAGCTTAGACCATTTACATGATCCGTATCTAATGAAGGATATGGATAAGGCTGTGGTGAGAATAGAGCACGCTATTGCTAATGATGAAAATATATTGGTATATGGCGATTATGATGTCGATGGTACGACCTCAGTTGCGTTAATGTCATCGTATTTAAAAACAAAAACACCTTTAGTTGCGACTTATATTCCTGATAGGTATGGCGAAGGTTATGGCGTCTCTTATCAAGGAATTGACTTTGCGGAGGACAATGATTTTGGTCTTATTATAGCATTAGATTGTGGAGTAAAGGCGGTAGATAAAGTCGTTTATGCGAAAGAAAAAAACATAGATTTTATAATTTGTGATCACCACAGACCGGGTGCTATTGTACCAGATGCGGTGGCGGTTTTGGACCCTAAGCAAGCCGATTGTAATTACCCTTATAAAGAGTTATGTGGTTGTGGTGTTGGATTTAAATTAATCCAAGCCTTAGCGGGAAAAGATGGTCAAACTATTGCTGATTTACTTCCGTATTTAGATTTAGTAGCGACTGCAATTGGTGCAGATATTGTTCCCATTACTGGGGAAAATAGGATTTTAGCTTATCATGGTTTAAAAGTGGTCAATCAAAAATCTAGAGCTGGATTTAGAGCGATTATCAATCAGCTTAAAAAAGACACGTTAACTATTACAGATGTTGTGTTTACTATTGCGCCACGTATTAATGCGGCAGGACGCATGAAACATGGGCAATATGCGGTAGACTTATTAACGGAAGTCGATTTTGCTACAGCCGTGACCTATGCTGAAGAAATTGAAGAATTTAATTCTGACCGACGTGAAACGGATAAAACAATTACAATTGAAGCGTTAGCGCAAATCATAGAAAACAAAGAAGAACAAAGACTTACCTCCGTAGTGTATCAAGAAGATTGGCACAAAGGGGTTATTGGGATTGTCGCTTCAAGATTAATAGAGACGTATTACAGACCAACATTGGTGTTTACTAAAAGTGGAGACAAATTAGCTGCGTCTGCCAGATCTGTTTCTGGGTTTGATGTCTATAACGCTTTGGAGGCTTGTAGTGCCCATATCGAACAGTTTGGAGGGCATATGTATGCGGCAGGTTTAACGCTTAAAGAAGAAAACTACGAAGCTTTTAAACAAGCGTTTGAAGATGAGGTTTCTAAAACCATAGATAAAAATTTACTAACACCAGAAATTAAAATTGATACCACTTTAGAACTGAGTGCAATTGACGATAAATTTTGGCGTATTGTTAAACAGTTTGCGCCTTTTGGACCAGGAAATATGACGCCTATTTTTATGACCGAAGCGTTGAAAGATACGGGTTATGGAAAATGTGTTGGAGAGGATGATAAACATATTAGATGCACAGTGACCCAATCTGGTAGAGAAAAATTTGTGTGCATTGGTTTTAATTTAGGTGATAAATTAAATCTTATAAAAAACAGAAAACGTTTTAAAGCAGTCTATTCTGTGGATGAAAACCATTGGCAAGGCAATGTGTCTTTACAACTAAAATTAAGAGATTTAAAGGAGTAATATGGCTAAAAATGATCCATATGCAGCACTAAGAATAAGAGAGTTTAATATCTTTTTATTGCTACGATTTGCTTTAGTTTTTGGTTGGTCCATGCAATTTATTGTAATTGAATGGGAAGTCTACACATTGACAAAAGATCCTTTGTATTTGGGGTTAATTGGACTGATGGAAATTATTCCAGCATTTTCTATGGCTTTATTTGCGGGACATATTGTGGACCAAAAAGAAAAACGAAATCTTTTAGCGCTATGTATTGCAGCGTTTTCGTTAATTAGTTTGGGCTTGTTTTTATTGACTTGGGACAAAATTGTAGCCAACTGGGAAACGAATACCATTTTGTATTGTATTTATGCGTTGGTCTTTTTTGGTGGTTTTTTACGTTCGTTTTTTGGCCCGACTATTTTTTCTTTAATAGCTTTATTGGTACCAAAAAAGATTTATCCTAATGCAGCGACTTGGAGTAGTAGTACCTGGAAAGCAGCAACCGTTTTAGGAGCGTTATTTGGCGGTTTTTTTATAGGTTGGATTGGTGTTGCCAGTACGCTGTGTATTGTGTTTGTATTGGTGGCTTTGGCTTTTGTTATTACTTTTCAGATAGAAAAGAAGCCTATTTTAAATCCTAAGATTGGCGAGTCTGTAAAGGACAGTCTAAAAGTTGGACTTCAGTTTGTGTTTAATAATAAAGCTATTTTAGGGGCTTTATCTTTAGATATGATTGCGGTTTTATTTGGTGGTGCAGTCGCTTTATTGTCTGTTTTTGCACAGGATATTTTACACGTTGGACCTAATGGTTTTGGTGTGCTTAACGCGTCCGTATCCATAGGTAGTATTTTAACGATGTTTATAACTACCTATTTGCCTGTTAGCAAAAACGCTGGAAAAAAATTACTGATTTCTATATTTGGATTTGGAATTTGTATTATCATTTTTGGAATGTCAGAATTATTCTGGGTTAGCGTCTTAGCTTTGTTCTTTTCGGGTGTAACGGATGGTGTATCCATGGTGATACGTCAAACCATATTACAATTAAAAACGCCTGATCACATGCGTGGACGTGTAGCCTCTGTAAACAGTATGTTTGTGGGATCGTCTAATGAGCTTGGTGCTTTTGAAAGTGGTATTGCTGCCAAGTATTTGGGTGGTGCTGCTAGAGCTGTGATTTTTGGAGGTGTCATGACGTTGTTAACCGTAGTTGCTATTGGTGCAAAAAATAAAACCTTGAGAAACTTAGATTTAACTAAGGATATTGAGGATCATGAAAAAGAAGAGGAGTAGACCTATTTGTTTTTAGATTATCTTTGTTGTTCCTTTAAACAACATCTCTAAATGAAAAAATTACTTATCGCTATAATTGTAATTATCATTTCAATTTTTGCGTACAATCAATACAAAACGTATCAGCGTTTTAATCCTGAAAACACAAATTATAACGTCAGTCAAATGATTGATATTGATTATTATGATCAAGAGGTTGTGTTTGGTTACCATGACGCTATTCAAAGTTTGAATGCTTATATTACTATGCAATGGAGTGCTAATGGTATTGATGTTATTAGTCCCGAAAATGAGGAAGCAGAAACAGTTCTAGCTGTTGATAGTTATGCTAATAAAAGGGCTAAGGTTAAATTCTATGAAGTTAAATTAGAACAGTCCAAACGACTAAAAGATAAAGGGTTCTCTAATAAAGGCGTTCAACTTTTTGAAAATACAGGCTTAACAGAAGAAGCCTATAATAAACAATTAGAAGCGGATAAGTTTCGAGACAGATTATTGTCAGAATTACCTAGGGCCTACTTACGGTCTGGGGAGAAAAGTGCTTTTATTTATGAGGTGCAAAAATTGTTAGTAAAAAAAGGTTACGATATACCTTTGGATGGTGTGTATAAATCTATAACAGAAAAAGCAATTTTAGATTTTGAAACTAAAGCTAACTTATTTGTGGATGGCAATATTGATCAATTAACTCTAGAGGCTTTACTAGATTAAATCAACTTTTTTTAATTGAAAGTGTTGATTTTGTATCTATTTAATTGTATTCCTTTAACGCCATGTTTTCGCCATCAAAAACCCCATAAGTAAAGTACTGTATCCAATCGCCTAGATTAACGTATTTAGAATCATTACCAAGGTCTATATTTAAAGGTAAGTGTCTGTGCCCAAAGACAAAATAATCGCGATGTTTAGTCTCTAATTTGCGTTTGCAGTATTGCACTAGCCACTCTTTATCGTCTCCTAAAAATTTAGCATCATCGTCTCCAGAGATCATTTTGTTTTTAACGGACATGTATTGTCCTAAACGCAAGGCAAAATCGGGGTGTAATAAACGTTGAAATAACCATTTAGCAACAGGATTGGTAAACACTTTTTTCATGCGTTTATACCCTTTGTCTTCTGGTCCTAAACCGTCTCCGTGCCCTATAAAAAAGGTTTTATTGTTAAAGGTGAATTCTTTTGGTTTGTGGTAAACTGGGATGTTTAATTCTTCTTCAAAATAGCCATCCATCCATAAATCATGGTTACCTACAAAGTAATAGATTGGGATTCCGGAGTCACTAATTTCGGCAAGTTTACCTAATGTTCTTGTAAATCCTTTTGGTATCACACGTTTGTATTCCATCCAAAAATCAAACATATCTCCTAATAAGAAAATAGCTGCTGCATCTTCTTTTACCATGTCTAACCAGGCGACAAACTTTTTTTCGCGTGGTAAGGATAGCTCTTTTGTTGGTGCGCCTAAATGATTGTCTGAGGCGAAATATATTTTTTTTCCTTTTGGAATTTGCATACTGTATAAAGGTACTTAATTCTTGATAATGCCTATCGTTAACGGATAAGCGCGTTAGTGATTGAACGGTCTGTCTGAGCTCCTCGCAGAGAGCGAGTAGTGAAAGCACGACCCTTGTGGTAACGCCCATATTATTTATCCATTATCGCTAGCATACCATTGGGCATAACTGGTTGCGGTTTCGGATAGTTTTAGGGAGTGTAATTTGATTGCGTTTGGTAAGCGGTTTTTTATTTTTTGTGCAAAATCAATCACCATCATTTCGCTGGTTGGCTGATAATCTACCAGTAACACATTGTGGTCTCTGTCTTTTAGCTCTTTGGCAAGCTCGACGTGTGGTGTGTTTTTGTTAAATACTGTGGCGTGATCAAAGACGTCTACAATTTCTTCTTTTACTATTTTTTTAAGATCTGTAAAATCTATAACCATCCCGAATTTTGCGTTATCGGAGTCAGAGATTGGTGTCCCGATTACGGTAACGTCTAATTTGTAACTGTGTCCGTGTACATTTTTACACTTTCCGTCATAACCATAAAGTGCGTGTCCTGTCTCAAAAGTGAATTGTTTTGTAATACGAATATTGCTCATTAACCAAGTATTTAGTTTGCAAAGATATTGAATTTGTAAAAGCGAACGGTTAATAGGTTACATTTGCTCACTTTTTTAAATATAAATAGACTATGAGTCAGCTTTTTGAAGCTTTAGATTTTGTTGAAAATCCGCTTTATGAGCAAATCATAGATGCTATTGGCAAACAGAAATACGCGATTGTTGACGATTTTTTCTCTGTTGAAGAGGTTGATGTGTTAAGAGCCTCTATACTTGAAAAACATGAAGAAGATGCTTTTAAGAAGTCTGCTATTGGTAATAAGTTTGACGAGCTTATCGTTAAAACTATTAGAGGTGACGTGATTTTATGGATTGAAGAGGCTAAATCTAATTATGCTGAGTCTTTATTTTTTAATAAGATTAATGACTTGGTTGGCTACTTAAATAAAACGTGTTTTTTGGGGATTTTACATAAGGAGTTTCATTATGCTATTTATCCTAAAGCGACGTTTTATAAGCGCCATTTAGATACCTTTAAAAACGACGATAGACGTAAGCTGTCTTTTGTGTGTTATTTAAATCACGAAGATTGGCAACCAGAAAATGGTGGCGAATTGGTATTGTATTTAGATGATAATGGGCAGGAGGTAGAGAAGGTTGTGTATCCTTTTCCGGGTCGTGTGGTGATTTTTGAGAGTCAAATTTTAGAACACGAAGTCAAACCAGTAAATACTAAAAGATTAAGTATTACTGGTTGGCTAAAAACACGCTAATTATCTGCGGTTGCGAAACTTGTTGTAGAAGTATGCTAGTATTACAAATAATGCTAATAGGGGGAAAAGTAAATTGCTCATAATATTATTGATCTTTATTTCTGTTTTTATTATATAAGTAAAGTAATGTGGCTAAGATTATTAAAACAAGTACAGGAAGATAAGTCGCTATGAGTATGCCTGTTTGGTAATTTTCATTGGGTGCACTTTTAAGTTTTTCTTCTATTGTGACTTGCAGTAAGCTTAAAAACATAAGATAGTATTAGGGTGTAAAGTTAATTGTTTTGTGCAAGAGGGGAAAATTGTTTTCTAAATTTTATAATTAACGGAAAACCACGCGCTATAATCCAAAAGGTGAAGGCTATAAATATGCCGTATAGTTTAAGATTAAAATGGTCTGCGATAAAAAGTACAGGTAAAAAGACAAAAATAGTGGATAGTAGTAATAAGTTGCGAAGGTCTTTCATTTTTCCTAAACCTTTAAACATACCGTCAAAGATAAAAGCTATGGCACATAGGGGCTGCATGGCTAAAACAATCCAGAAAATGTTGTAAAATTCTTTTAAAACCTCTCGTTTTTGCGTGAAAATATGCCCGATGGGATAATAAAATATGCCGCCTAGGACAGCAATTAATATCCCTAAGGCTACGCCATATTTTATTAGTCTTTCACTTAGTTTAAGTAGTGCTTTATAGTTTTTATTACCTAATAGTTTTCCAGATAATATGTTTCCGGCACTGGCATATCCATCAATTATAAATGCGCCTAAAAACCATAAATTTATGGCGATAGTGTAGGCTGCGATGTAATTTTTACCGTAACCTGTAGCATATTTTGTTGCAAAATATAAGGTGATGTTTAAAGCTAACGTGCGCACAAAAAGGTTTAAAATCATTATCGTAAAATTACCAATCTGTTTGTTTAAAGGCAGTGTAATACGAAGTGGGATAGTGGTTTTGGTTAATAATAAGTAAGCGGATATTATAGCCATTATTATTTGAGCAATAACACTGGCGTATGCTGCGCCTTTAATATGCATGGGATCTATTATTCCTTCGATACCATAAACAAAAGCAAAGTCTAATAGTACATTTAATCCTGCTCCTATAATTGCAATTATCATAGGGTAGAATGTGTTTTGGAGTCCTCTAAAAGTTCCAAATACGGCAATTACAAATAAGGTGAACGGAAATCCAAAGACTCTGATTTTATAATAATCGATACTGTAATCTAAAATTAAATCGGAGGCGTTATAAAGTGTAAATATCTGGGAAGCAAATGGGTAGGTGGTTGCAATAATAACTAAGCTTAGTGAGGTAATTAACAAGATGGCTTGGGCGGGTAAATCTTTAACTTTGTCTAAACTGTTTGCGCCAACATGTTGTGAGATTATTGACGAGATAGCACTGCGCGTTTGTCCTAAAACCCAAATTAGCATGGATAAAAAAGTGGTGACTATTCCAATTGCGGCTAAAGCTTCTGTTGGGTTAATTTGTACATTTCCAACGACTGCGGCATCTGTTAAAGATAGAATGGGTTCTGATATTCCTGCTATTAAGGCGGGAATGGCTAGTTTATTTATATGTTTTAAACTAATAGAAGTACTCAAAATAGATCTTAGGATTGGTTTTGTAAAGGTCGTAAAAGATAATGGAAGTTTTTGTGAATAAAAATCTGTATTTTTGATTTCTAAATTTACTATATATGAAATCTATTTTAGTTCCTGTTGGGTCTTCAAAAAACGCACAAAGTCATTTGCAATACGCAGTAGATTTTGCTGAGGCTTTTGGGGCAAAGATTTATGTGATACAAATTTATAATGTATACACGATGTCAGGTACTATGATTAAAGTAGATGAAATTTTGGAACGTGAAAGTTTGGATTTTTTAAACCATCATGTATCTAAGGTAAATACCAAAAATGTAGAGGTTATTAAAAAAGCCTTTAAAGGTAAATTGGTCGAGACCATAGATTTGGTATCTAGAGATTTAGATATTGATTTAATTTTATTGGAACCAAGAGTAAACTCCAAAAAGAAGGATGTTTACCTAGGGAAGACGTCCGGGAAAATTATAAAACAAACTAATATTCCTGCTTTGATTGTTCCTGAAGGTTTTGTTTATAAGCCTATTAATTCTGTTTTATTTGCTCTTAAGTCGGCAGTAATAAATAAAACGGACGCATTAGAACCATTAATGAATTTAAAAAGCCATTTTAATGCCACATTAAACTTATTGTTGGTTAAAACGCCTTTTCATTCTCAAAAGGATTTTAAAATTGGGGATGATTTAAAATCAGAAATAACGTCTATTAAAGAGACTGAGAATGCAACGACATTTCAGGGGGTTTTAGAACATTATAAAGAGTTTAATCCAGACATGCTATGTGTTGTAAGGCGTAAAAGAGGTTTTTTTACAAAAATGTGGGAGAAAAATAGTATTCTTAAAAAGGAGTTTTATGTCTCTAATTTTCCCGTATTAGTGCTTAGTGGATTAAAATAATATTTGGGGCATTAGCTCAGTTGGCTAGAGCGTTTGGCTGGCAGCCAAGAGGTCAAGGGTTCGACTCCCTTATGCTCCACTTTTTTTAATATACTTTATTTTGATAGTTGTTGCAGTCTGAAGTTGTTTTGGTAGTTTGTCTAAAAATCCATTTAACACACCTATGTAAATTTAGGCTATTCAAACAATAACAAGAAGTTGAGTGCATTAATATATTTGCTAATACAGCAGTCTCTTTTAATGATAAAATTGGTTTAGAAATCACTAGTTTTAGTACTGGAATAGCGAATTTATCTTTAGACTAATTAAGGTTGTTGAAGATTAATTTTGCAATGTATTTACAAAACTTAATTATAATTGAGGTAATATCTAAACTTCTCAATTTATTACTACATTTAATTTAAGGTTAATGTTTTTTATTACATTTAGTTTTCCTATTACAAATTAAACAAGCTGGTCAATACTGTATTTGTTGACTTAAGATATGGCACAACAATCAACGGTATTAAATTTTAAATATATAAAGATGAAATTTTTTTTAATTTTAAGTCTGTTGTCTTGCAGTGCTTTAGCTCAAACCGGAATAGTTAGTTACAAAGTAAAAAGATATAAAAAACCAGAGAAACAACACGAACTTGTAGTTGAGGTAAATAAAGAATATGATTTAATGAGTTTCACTTTAAGTTATAACAAAGAATTTTCTCACTTTAAACAAGACAAGAGCATCCCGTTAAATTCTTTAAATCACTTGATAGCTTCTGCTACAGTGCGCTACATGGGTCCTTGGTTTCAATATCCAATTCAAAAAGAATCTATTATTATTTCTAAAGTGCAAGCAGAGGATTATCAAATAGTTCACGATAAAATGAATCTAGAAAATTGGGAATTAACAAATGAAACTAAAACTATTGATGGTTATGAATGTTACAAAGCAACCAGAAGCCAGTTAAATGATAGGACACTAGAGTTTTATACTTTGGTAGCCTGGTATACACCAGATGTTTCTGTGCCCTACGGTCCTATTGGAGAAGGTTATTTGCCAGGATTAATTTTGCAACTTATTGTTGCTGATAGTTATGAATATACAGTGCAAGAAATGACATTAAACCCTAAAAAAGTTGACATCCCAAAACTTAAAGTAGCAGAACGTGTAACACCAAAAGAATTTGCACTTAAAATACGTAAGTTGAGAAAGGTTACTGAAGATTAATTTTGCAATGTATTTACAAAACTTAATTATAATCGAGTTAATATCTAAACTTTTACAATAAGAAACTAAACTTCTCAATTTATTACTACATTTAATTTAAGGTTAATGTTTTTTATTACATTTAGTCTTCCTATGGGTAATTACAAGTTAAACAACCTGGTCAATACTGTATTTGTTGACTTAAGATATGGCATAACAATCAACGGTATTAAATTTTAAATATATAAAGATGAAATTTTTTTTAATTTTAAGTCTGTTGTCTTGCAGTGCTTTAGCTCAAACGGGAATAATTAGTTATAAAGTAAAAAGATATAAAAAACCAGAGAAACAACACGAACTTATAGTTGAGGTAAACAAAGAATTAGATTTAATGAGTTTTACTTTAAGTTATAATAAAGAGTTCTCTTACTTTAAACAAGACAAGAGTATCCCGTTAAATTCTTTAAATCACTTGATGGCTTCTGCTACAGTGGGCTACATTGGTCCTTGGTTTCAATATCCAATTCAAAAAGAATCTATTATTATTTCTAAAGTGCAAGCAGATGATTATCAAATAGTTCACGATAAAATGAATCTAGCAGATTGGGAATTAACAAATCAAACTAAAACTATTGATGGTTATGAATGTTACAAAGCAACCAGAAACCAGTTAAATGAGAGGACACTAGAGTTTTATACTTTTGTAGCCTGGTATACACCAGATGTTTCTGTGCCCTACGGTCCTATTGGAGAAGGTTATTTGCCAGGATTAATTTTGCAACTTATTGTTGCTGATAGTTATGAATATACAGTGCAAGAAATGACATTAAACCCTAAAAAAGTTGACATCCCAAAACTTAAAGAAGCAGAACGTGTAACACCAAAAGAATTTGCACTTAAATTACGTAAGTTGAGAAAGGTTACTGAAGATTAATTTATATGAAGATTATTTCTTTAATTATTATAATTTTTACAATATCATATAGTAGTTATGGCCAGGTAACCATTTCAGGAAAGTTAAGCAGTGCTTCAGGTGTTTTGCCAGATGTTCATATTATTGCAAAACCCATAACAGAAGGCGCTAAGTTTTCTTATACGGTTTCTAATACAAAAGGAGAGTATAGTTTACAGCTAACACCTAATGCTAGTTATAAATTTACATTAAGTTTTATTGGGTTTATTACCTTAAAACAAGAAGTGGTTATAATAGAAGAAAATAGTGTACAAAACTTTGTTTTACAAGTAGATCCTAATCAATTAGAAGAAATAGTTATAAACTATAAAGAGCCTGTTATAGTTAAAAAAGATACCACAACGTATAGAGCAGATGCTTTTACTAACGGTAAAGAACGTAAACTGCGTCAAGTACTTAAAAAATTACCAGGTGTTGACGTTGATAGAAAAGGAAATGTAACCGTAAAAGGTAAGAAAGTAACAACTGTATTAGTAGACAATAAAACCTTTTTTACAGGAGATAGTAAATTAGCGGTTAACAACATACCTGCAGATGTAATTTATGAAATACAGGTTATAGAAGATTATCATGAAAGTGATTTGTTAAAAGGCTTTGAGGAATCTAAAGAAGTAGCTTTAAATATAAGCCTTAAAAAGGATAAAAAGGAATTTATTTTTGGCGATTTAGAAGCTGGTAGCGATACAAAAGATAGATATGTGTTTCATCCCACAGTATTTAAATACTCACCTAAAATAAATTATAATTTTATAGGTGATATTAATAATGTGGGTAAAAAATCGTTTACGTTAAAAGATTATATTAATTACGAAGGCGGTTTTGATGTAGGCGATTTTTCATCTTTTTACACCTCTCCTATATTGCGTTTACTAGTTGATGATAATTTCTATAATAATAAACACCTATTTGGTGGTTTAAATGTTCAAATTAATACAAATAAAAAAAACGAGTGGAGTGCATTTGTAATTGGTGTAGGTGACCATTCAGAGTCTCAAATTAACCAATCTCAAAATTATTTAGGGACCGCTGTAAATGAGGACAGAGAAACGCTTGGAAGCCTAAAGCAAAACATGTTATTAGGTAAAATTCAATTAAAATCTAGACCTAACGAAACGACTCGAATTAAATTTGAAAATAGAATAGAGCTTTCATCTGCTAATAATTTTAATCAAACCAATAGCGACATTACCTCTCGGAATATAAATTATGCAACAAATGATAGTATCGATAATTTTACTTATAAATCTAATTTTAGAATAGAAAAACAGTTTTCGAAATTTCACACGTCTCAAGCTAAATTTAATGTGTTGTTTTCAAAAAATAATGAAGAACAATACTGGAGTAGTGATGAAAATATTTTTTCCAATGCTTTAGCTATCGAAGACAGTGACATTATAAAGGTTTATCAACAATCATCTTTAGAAACATTTAAAATTAATAGTTTTTTTAAACATTTTTGGATTATAAACCCTAAAAATCATTTGTTTTTAAGCTTTAAAAACGAATTGTTTATAAATAATTTTCAGTCAAATTTATACCAATTTAACCCGAATGGAGTTTCTGAATTTATAGATTTTGAAAATAAAAATTATAATAAAGAAGTTTTTACAGCTTTTACTACAGAATATAAACGTTTGATTGGTAATGCTTTTTTAACACTTAAGTTGGAGTATTTAAATTATAATAGGTTTAATAATCAGTTTGCTTTGGAGAACAATAAAAACCATAAAATACTTTTACCAAACTTAACTATAGATTGGGATATTACAGCAAATAAACAACTTAGTTTTAATTATAGCTTATCAAATAAGCAACCAACTTATACACTGTTAAGTACCGCAAAGCAACTAACAAGTTTTAATGCTATTTATGCAGGACAGTTAGGTTTAAATGATAGCTATTATCATGATTTAAGAGTATCGTTTAGAAAAACTCAAACTTATGGCTGGAGTTTTTATCCTACACTAAGGTATAAGATAATTAAAGATAAAATTAAAAACCTCTCTATTTTAAATAATGGTATTTACACTTCAAATACGCCTGTTAATTTAACTAATCCAGAGAAAGAATTTTCTGCAGATGTAAGATTATATTATAATTATAAATATTGGAAAGCCTGGTTAAGCACCAATTTTAGCAATAATAATTATATAAGTATATTAAATGAGTTAGAAACAAAAGCTACAAATAATAGGTATACAGGTAGAGCATCGTTTAGGTCTGTTTATATAAATGGTCCTAATGTGGATGCTACTATAAGTCATACTTATAGTGATAACAAAACGACGTTATTTGAGAGTGTTTCTAATAATACAAAAATAGATTTAGCTATAGATTATGAGATGGGTAATTGGACTTTTTTGACAGAAAACATATATGATTATTATACTAATAAAGCATCAAATACAAATAATTCATTTAATCAAATTAACGCTTCTGTTTTTTATCAAAAAGAAGATAGTGCTTGGGGCTTCGAAATTAAGGCAAACAATATAAGTGATAGTAGGGTTAAAATAAACTCTAGTTTAACAGATGTTTTATTTAATGAGACTAGAACGTATGTTTTCCCAAGAACAATACTGGGTAAAATAACTTATAAATTATAAAAAATGTTGAAAAATTTTGTAGTAATACTATTAATTACAACTTTAGTGTCTTGTGCTGGATCTAAACCTGTCGTTAAAAACGAAAATAAAATAGTAACAGGCATTATTGATAAAAGTGTATTAGAAGCACTACCCTATAAAAACTGGTTTAGCCCTAAATATGAAAGAGTAACCTTTAGTGAAGTGGTTGTTTTAAACATTAAAAAGCATATTAAAGATGTGAAAATTAAGGCATTTATGGGGGTTTGGTGTGGAGATAGTAAACGAGAACTACCAGTTTTTTATAAACTGTTAAAGGAAGTCGATTTTGATGAGAGTAATTTAGAAATGATAGCAGTAAACCATAATAAAAAGGCTAAGGGATTAACAAAAGGCTATAATATTATTAAGGTTCCAACTTTTATTTTTTATAGAGACAATAAAGAATTAGGACGTTTTGTTGAGTATCCTATGGAAAGCCTTGAAGAGGATATTTTTAAAATTATATCAGGGAAAACGTACAAACATTTTTATGAGGATTAGCTTTTAAGTTATAAAGCAAATGGTTTCCTTCAAAACTTGTTTTAAAGCTCTAGGAAGTTCTTTTTCTTGCCATGGATGTTTACTATCAAAGACGTGATTACTATTTTCTAATTTTCTTAAATTACTATTTGGATTCCATTTATGAAGATTTATAGCTTCTTCAAATTTAACCGATGGGTCATCTTCAGCATGAATTATTAAATGTGGAACTTTTATTTTCTTACAGCAGTGTTCTATGTTTAATCTCTCTTCGTTGGCTTTGTAATCTAAATAAAATTGATAATTATGTGGCATTTGTTGCTTTGTTCTTCCGTTTAAAACATACTTGACACCTTCTTTTTTCCATTGCTCTAAATCGCCCGTTGTGGAAGTGCGTTTTCCAAAGGCGCAAACACTAGCCCAAGTTATTAATTTGGTTATTCTAGAATCTTCTGAAGCTTTTATAGTTGCTATTCCTCCACCTCTGGAATGTCCAATTAGCGTGATATTAGTAATGTCTATTTCAAGTAAATAGTCATTGTTTTGACTAAGTAGAAAGTTAATTAAGTCATCAAGGTCTTGTAGTTCTTTACTGTAATTATTTTCTGCAAAAGCGTCTAAATCTAGAAAATCAATAGGTTGATCAATTGTTCCACCATTATGGGAGAAGTTAAATTTAACGAAAAACAAAGCGGCATTTTTAAATTGTTCTGCTACTTGATCCCAGGCGCCCCAATCTTTAAAACCTTTATAACCATGACAAAAAATAACTAATGGTTTTGGTGTATTTGTTTTGTTATAAAATACATCAAAAACAATAGGTTTTTGGTCTTTTCTGTTTAGAACAAGGTTTTTTTGAGTCATTATACTTCTTTTTCGATAAAATCTATTTCTGAATTAAATATGTCTAAAATTAAATTTTTAAGTTGAATTTCAAATTCTTTTAAGGTCTCTTCGGTAATGAGCGTGTCTTTGTTTTTACTATGTGAGCTTTCTTTTTTTGTGAATTTAATAAACCCTTCACTTAAATTTTTAAATGAAATTATTCCAGCTTCTAAGGGAAGGTTAGTCAAGTTTTTTTTATGTAGCATATAAGCATACATTAAAACTTGAAAAGATTTACTGTATTTGTCATAATCTGTTATTAGTTTGTCCCATTCTATTACGGATACCTTGCTTTGATCAACTTTCCCTGTTTTATAATCTATTATTCGTGTAACGCCATTAAATTCATCAATTCTATCTACAGTTCCTCTTAATTGAATCGGAAAGTCTAATCCGTCAATTTGTACAGAGATATTTTCTGTTTTTGCTTCTAATGAGATTATCTTTATAGCATTACCTTTTTTAAGCGTATCGATTTCAAGATTCAAAAAATTAAGGACATAGCGTTTCGCTATTTCAAAAACAATTAAGTTTTTTCCTTTGGTCATATCGCCTTCTTTGTATTCTTCTTTAAAATACTTGGTTATATTACTATCAATGTTTGGTATTAAAGCTTTTACCTTTTCTACTGTTAGCAATTGATTTATAAAGGGCAGGTATAACGCTTCTAGAGTATTGTGTACGACAGTTCCTAGTGTATTGGCAGCGATAGTTTCTTCTACTTCTTCAAGGTCAGAAATGCCTAATAATTTTTGGTAATAAAAATCAATTGGGTTTCTTACATAACTTGTTAGTGATGAAGGTGAAAATCCTTTTCTAGCAATTTCTTTTAGTTGAGAAATAACTAACTCCGTTTTAGGTATTATTGCTAATTCCTTTTGGTAATTTGGAACTTTGGGGGTTAATATTTTATGATTTATTTGATGAATATTTTCCAATTCTAACTGATTAATAAATCGACTTTTTTCTCCTCCGACTAAGGTGTCTATTTCTGTGTTATAAAGTATGTAAACTTTTTTTGCGCGTTGTAGTAAATGATAAAAGTGGTAGGTGTATACCGCGTCTTTTTCTTTATACGTAGGCAATTTGTTTTCTAACTTAACATCAAAAGGGATAAATGAATTATTGGTTTTTCCGGATGGTAAAATACCTTCATTGACATTGGATATTATTACCGTTTCAAAATCTAAAACTCGGGACTCTAGCATTCCCATAATTTGAAGTCCCTGTAGTGGCTCTCCTTGAAAGTCTAGTGTTTCAGAGCTTAATAATTCTTTATAAATACTGTATAGTCCTTTTATGTCTTTTATGTGCTTGTAGGTTTCGTTTAGTCTAAGAACCTCGTTAAATAGGATGTTGAAGCGGTATAGGTACTCTAATCCTAATTGATTTTCTTGCTTGTCTACCGACAAGTGCTCCTTTATTGTTTTAATTATCGTAAAGCAACTATTTAAACCTGTGTTAGGGTTGTTGCTCCAATTACTAAATAGTAGTGTTATAAGCTCTGATTCTTCTACGCAAATTGATTTTAATTGAGTTACTGTAAGATAGACTAAATTGTTTTTATTTATTACTTCTATTAAATTTACGGCATTACTGTTTTTAAATAAGGGCTGTATGTATTGATGTGATAAAATGCTTATAACATCTTTATAGTAAAATGTCGTACTATTTTTTTTCTGTAGCGTGAATAGATGCTCAAATAGAGAGGCTAATGGTATCGTTTTTAATGGAAATCCCATCGTAATATTTAAGGTGTCAACAGAATTTGGTATTGAGTTTAATACGGGTATTAGTAAATTTTCATCGCCTAATACTATTGCTGTGTTTTTGAGGGAAGCATCGTGTGTTGATAAGTCTTCTAAAATAGAACCAATAGCTTTGGCTTGACCAATGTTTTTGGGCACACCAAATACAGATATGTTTTTTTGGTCTGTATAATTGTTATTTGTCCAGTTAAATGGGTTAGTTTTAAAATGTTTCCAGGATTTTTTATGCTGACGTAAAAAGAGGCCAGCATCATGAATGGGATTATCTACAAATGTTTTATCGGTATCCCAATACACCGAAGCTAGGTTGTTTTGTAGTAATTCTTGAATGATACTTTCTTCAGCTTCGTTTAGGGCATTAAAGCCTAAAAAGATATGCTTTTGGTTTGTATCGTTAATGTATGTTTGTATGTTATTAAATGCCTCGCGATACAATAAACCTTGATAACCTTGATTTTGAGTTATTAATCTTTTTGTGAAGTTGGTGTAGTAAGAATCTAGTTTATTCCAGAATTTGAGATAGTTACTAACGACTTCAGTTTGTTCTGTTTGTAACGACCAATGCTCAATGTCTTTTATAGCTTTTAAATAGTCAAATATCTTTTTTTGAGGAATCAGATAACGATCAATCTCATTAAAGTCTTGAAGAATTATTTGTGCCCATTTTGTAAAGGTTTCAAAATTTTCTTGTTCTGCCGAAGGAGTTAATTCAAGGTAAGTATTGTAAAATTCGAATAGAAGCTCTGTGTTTGATACTGATTTTAGTAGGGATAATTCCTCAACAAAGGACTCTATACTCACTATTTTTGGAGCGAAGATGGTTTCACTTATAATTAAACTTAATTCTCGTCTTAAGAATACTCCAGCTCTTCTGCTTGGTAAAATGAAAATAAGCTGACTAAAGTCTGCATCATTTTTCTTTAGATCATTTAGTACATCTTGAATAAAGTTTCTCATTATATAAAAATAAAAAACGCTTCGGTTTCCCGAAGCGTTTTTCTATAAAATTTAATGTTTTGGTTTAAACTTATTTTCTAAGTTTAACTTCAACACGTCTGTTGTTATATCTACCAGCCTTAGTTTTGTTACTATCGATTGGGTAATCTTCACCAAATCCGTAAGCATTTAATCTTTCAGAATTAATT
This sequence comes from Psychroserpens sp. NJDZ02, assembly GCF_004843725.1. NCBI lineage: Bacteria > Pseudomonadati > Bacteroidota > Flavobacteriia > Flavobacteriales > Flavobacteriaceae > Psychroserpens > Psychroserpens sp. NJDZ02. The sequence continues at coordinate 1,770,388 of NZ_CP039451.1, forward strand.
CCGTTTTCGATTAAGTAAGCCATTACAGCGTTAGCTCTAGAGTCAGATAAAGATTGGTTAGAAGTTTTGCTTCCAACACTATCAGTATGACCTTCGATTGTAAAGTTAGCTTCTGGGTATTCTTTTAAGATAGCAGTAATAGACTGTAATACAGAAAAAGTTTCTGATTTAAAGCTAGATTTACCTGTAGCAAATAAGATTGTTTTAGCATAACTATTTAATTTGTCTAATACAACCTGAGTTGGGATAACAGCTTCAGGACAACCATTGTTTGCAACAGTACCTACTTCTTTAGGACAGTTGTCATCTTTGTCTAAAACACCATCACCATCAGTATCTGGCCAAGGACATCCTCCGTTTGCAGCAGGACCAGCTTCACTTGGACATTTGTCTTTAGAATCAGCAACACCGTCACCATCAGCATCAGGACAACCTTTTAATTCTTTTAATCCTTTTACTTGTGGACAGTCATCTTCATTATCTGGAACACCATCACCATCAGTATCAGGACATCCGTTAAATTCAGCTAAACCAGCTATTTCAGGACAAGTATCTTTAGAATCTTCGATTCCATCACCATCAGTATCAGGACAACCGTTGAAAGCTTCTAAACCTGGTACATCAGGACATGCATCATTTTTGTCATATACACCATCACCATCAGTATCAGTTCCACCAAATCTTACAGAAATACCTGCAGAATGTTGGAAATGCTTAGTTAAGTAATCTTCAAAAGAGTGCTTATATTTTGATTCAACAAATAAACCAATGTTATCAGAAAACCAGTAAGTTAATCCTAAAGAAGCGTTAACTGTTCCAGCTCCAACGTTGTTGTTTGAACCTGCAACTGTAGAAAATGTATTGTAAGCACCTTCTTCAATCCATGTGTAACCCCCACCAATTCCGATAGCTGGATCTAATTTTTTTGAACCAATAATATCTCCTAAGTGGTATCTTACGTTACCGTCGATAGCATAATAAGCTAAATCACCAACACGTATGCTAGGATTTGTTGCTGTCTGTCCCCATTTTTCTATTCTGTTGATAGAACCTCCTGCTTGTACAGAAAAGTTGTCACCTACATATTTAGATACAGAAATAGTAGACAAAGAAGGTAAAATACTCCAATGGTCTTCAACATTAAAAAATTCATCAAAGTAATCACCTTGAGGCATGTCTTCTCCTACTGGATATACATCTACTGCGTTAATTCCGAAGTTGATAGCCCACGGGTTGTTTTCGTTTTGAGCCATAACGTTACCCATACTTGTAAGTAGTAACATTGTGAACAATAATCTGCTAAGATTTTTCATATTCAAAGTTTAATTTTTAAGTGTTAATTAAAAGCAAAAATAAGTTGTTATATATTATTAACAAAGACAAATATATAAAAATATTGAATATTATTTGCTTTTGTTTAGGTATTATAGATTGTTTCTAAATAATATTCAGTGCTTTACCTACTTTTATAAAGGCTGCGATGGCTTTTTCTAAATGCGCTTTGGTATGCGCTGCAGAAAGTTGGACACGAATTCTAGCCTTATCTTTTGGGACTACAGGAAAAAAGAATCCGATAACATAAATGCCTTCTTTTAAAAGCATGTTTGCCATGGTTTGAGATAGTTTAGCGTCATATAGCATAACAGGTACAATTGCCGAGTCACCATCAATGATATCAAATCCAGCAGCTTTCATACCTTTTTTGAAAAATTTTGTATTTTCCTCCAAGGTGTCACGCAGTGAGCTATCATTAGAAAGCATATCAAAAACCTTAATAGAGGCTCCAACAATAGCAGGCGCTAAAGAGTTTGAGAATAAGTAAGGTCTTGATCTTTGTCGAAGTATTTCAATAATTTCTTTTTTACCAGTGGTATAACCGCCCATAGCACCACCAAGTGCTTTTCCTAATGTTCCTGTAATAATGTCGATTTTGTCCATAACACCTTTTTCTTCTAGTGTACCACGACCTGTTTCTCCAATAAATCCTGCAGAATGACACTCGTCAATCATAATCATTGCATCATATTTTTCTGCTAAAACAGAGATTTTATCCAAAGGAGCTACTAAGCCATCCATGGAAAATACACCGTCAGTAACAATGATTTTAAAACGCGCTCCATTTTTGTTAGCATCAATTAGCTGTTGTTCTAAATCTGCCATATCATTGTTTTGATAACGATAACGTGCCGCTTTACATAACCTAACACCGTCTATGATGGAAGCGTGGTTTAAAGAATCTGATATTATGGCGTCTTCTTTTCCTAGTAAAGGTTCAAATACACCACCATTAGCATCAAATGCAGCAGCATATAATATCGTGTCTTCTGTGCCATAAAAATCTGCTATTTTCTTTTCTAGCGTTTTGTGTATGTCTTGAGTTCCACAAATAAAACGTACGGAAGACATTCCGAATCCGTGCGTATCCATTGTGTCTTGGGCAGCTTTAATGACTTCAGGGTGAGAAGATAAGCCTAAGTAATTGTTGGCGCAAAAGTTTAAAACACGTGCTCCTGAGTCTAACGTTATCTCTGCACCCTGCGCGGATGTTATAATGCGTTCTTCCTTAAAAAGACCGTTGTCTTTGATGTCTTGTATTTCTTTTTGTAAATGTTCTTTTATATTACTGTACATACGTTCTGTTTTAGTTTTGCAAATTTAATAATGTTTTACCTTAAGTGATTGGTAGAAAATTTATTCTTTTGTAGTTAGTAGGTTACTATTTTAATAATGTCATTGATGTAAATTAGTATTTTTTTACTGACGTTGTAATTCATTTCTTTTAATATATCGGCGTAATTTTCTAATTGTTCTTGGTATTTAGGATCAGACAATCCTGTTTTGTAATCTATTATAATAGCGTCATTGTCTTTTATCATTAAACGGTCAGGTCGTATTATAGCTCCTGATTTCGAGATTATATCACGTTCGTTGTAAATTGTATAGTTCTCAGTATAATAACTTTTTATTTCTGGGTGGGTTATAATAGCTTTAACTGTTTTTGTTAATAATACGGCTTGTTCTTTGTTTATAATTCCTGAAAGGAGATAGTCCTTAATGACATTATCAACATCGTCTTTTGTTTTGATTTCAGACATGATATCATGGATTAAATTTCCTTTTTCAATAGCATCTTGTTGGTCTGTATCCCATAAAAAACCTGACTTTGTAATAATTTTAATGTTGTGATCTTGTTTGGATACGCTTATAAAATCTTTTGTTTCTTGTGTGGTTTCAAGATCTTCTTCAGGTTGTATTTCTCGTTTAGGATTACCAAAACTATAGTCTAGTTGCGCATCATCCCAAAGTCCATTTTGTGTCAAATAATTTATAAACAAGCCTGAATAGGTGTTATATGTTATACCGTCTTTAGTCGCTTTTTCTTTTTTCGAAATAATATAAAGTTGCTCGACAGGTCTAGTTAGCACAACATACAGTAAGTTTATATTATCTAATTCTTGTTCTGCTCTGTGATGTAGGTAGATCGCTTCTCCGGTATCCCCAAAATTCTCAAAGTCTTTATTAAAATTTAGTAAAGTTTTCGAAAACCCATTATATTGATTCTCGTCTAGCGGAAACCATTCTTTTGGTTCAACTTCCTTATAGATGTCCAAATAAGCGTAGGGAAAAATAACCACAGGAAACTCCAATCCTTTGGATTTATGTATCGTCATTATTTGTACTGCATTTTGGTTATTGGGCGATACAATATTTAAACTTTCCTTTTTAGTATGATAATAGTCTAGGAAACTTGTGATATCAGAAATTTGTTTTTGAGAAAATTCTAGTACAATGTCTAAAAAGTATTGAATGTAAGCGTTAGATTCCTTGGTTAGATTAAAGCTTCTGACTATGCTTTCGGCTAAGTCATATAAGGATAATTGGATTAATTGCGTAGGATTACAAGTAATAGAATATTGCTCAAAACTTTCAAAAAACTCTTGAAGTGGTAAGTTTAGATTGGTTTTAAAAAAAGCGTGTTTGTCTTCAATTTTATGTGCTGTTGCAATATAATCTAAAACTTTAATTTTAACCTCTAGATTGTTAGGGTTGACTAGTAGCTTAAAGATATTAATAATTAATCTAACATCTTCAGAGTTATTGATTAGCATGGTTTCGGAAGAGGTGATTCTTACCCCTTTCTTACTTAAAAATTCAGCAATAGCAACCCCCTCTTTTTTCTTTCTAACTAATATACAAATGTCTTTAAGGTTATAGCCATTGTCTAAACAATTGATGATAGTTTCGAAAATAGTTTCAGGAAAAAGTTGGTTAATATCATCTTCTCTTTGTACGTCTAAAAACTGTAAATTAACATAACCTTCGTGCTTTATAGAGGGTTTTTGTTGTGCTTTTTGATATAAACTAGAATAGGCAGAACTGCTAAAGCTATGCTGCGATAAATAGTCAAAAAACTGATTATTAAAGTTAATAACATTTTTAAAACTACGATAATTATGTTCTAAACGGACGACTTCTTTTTCTATTGGAAACGGATTGTCATTTTGTGTTAAACCAATAAATTGTTCTGCTTTTCCGCCTCTCCATCTGTAAATCGCTTGTTTGGCATCCCCAACTAACATTGCTGTTCCTTGTATGCCTTTTAAGTTTTGGCCTGTAAGTGTGTTCTCTATTAGCGGAATTAAGTTTTCCCACTGCATTTGTGACGTATCCTGAAACTCGTCAATAAAATAATGTCTAAATTTCTCACCTAGACGTTCATATATAAAAGGCGTAGGTTGGTTTTTAATCTCCTTACTAATTAATGTGTTGAATTCTGATATTAATAATTTGTTTTCTTCTTCCTTAATTATTGTTAACTCTTTATTTATAGCATTTAAAACAGATAAAGGAGTTACGTTCTTGTAAACAGCTTGTAAAAATTTTAAATTAAAAACAGCATCTTTAATTTTATGGTAAACAGTCTCAATTTGTGGCAATAGTTGGTCTATTATTTCTGCTTTCGCGGAATCTAAGCTTTTTGTGTAAAGTTTGCCATCAGCAATATTTTGGGCTAATTGGTTTTCGTAAAGCCTATTGAAATCTAAATTTGCAGCTTTTACAAAATGATTGAATAGTGTCCCTCTAGAAAAGCTTTTTTGGTCTAAGCCATTGGATTCAAAAACGGCTATTAAATCATTGGCTACTTTTGTAATTATTGTTTTGTGATTCGTAATTTTTTTAATTATTAAAGATTTTAAAGTGTTAAAGTCTTCAAGAGTTTTGTGCTTTATGCTATCTAAATGAGGTAGGTCATTGTCGTTTATTAAAAGTTTTGCAATGCTATTAAAATCTCTAGAAACATCCCAGCTTTTATCGTCATCTGCTTTTTCTAAAGCAAAATCTATTAATATTCTAGTCAATTTCTTGTCTGTTCCTGCTTTTGCTATTAAACTATCTACAGCCTGATTAAGTAATGACGGCGTATCTAATTCTACTTCAAAATTTATAGGGATTTTTAAATCATGCGCAAATGTCCTAATTAAGCGATGGTTAAATCCATCTATGGTTGAAATATCAAAAGCTGCATAATTATGCATTATAGTGTTTAATAGTGTCACCGATTTTTTATGTACAAAAATGGGCTCTAAGTCTAATTCTTTAGTGATGGCTTCAAACATACTATTTGGATGAGTAATAATCTCGGGGTCAGAAAATTGTTTAAGCGTATCTAGTATTCTGGTTTTCATCTCGCCAACCGCCTTATTGGTAAAGGTTATTGCTAAAATCTGTTTAAAACCATCATTGTGTTTAGATGCAAATAATAACTTTATGTATTCCTTAACTAAAGCGAAGGTTTTTCCGCTTCCCGCAGAAGCGTCATAAACTTTAAAAGGAGCTGTTTTAGACATTTAATTTTTAATTTTAGACAAGATAATAACATTATTATGGTTGTTAAATTAATTTCAAAACAATCTGTAATAATAAATTTTTGTTGTTAAAATATTATTAAATAGAAATAATAGAGTCCATAAAAATTTTCAATTGAAGGCTTTAATGTTTAATTTTGAATAAATTGAACATTAACATTTAAAAACATACAATCATGGCATTTGAATTACCAAAATTAAAATATGCGTATGATGCATTAGAACCTAACATCGATGCACGTACAATGGAAATACATTACACTAAGCATCATAATGGTTATACAACTAAACTAAATGCTGCGATAGAAGGAACTGATTTAGACGGAAAATCTATCGAAGATATTCTTGCTAACTTGGATATGAAAAATATGGCTGTTAGAAATAATGGTGGAGGTTTTTATAACCACTCATTATTTTGGGAAGTTATGAATCCAGAAGGAAAAGGACGTTTATCTGGAGATTTAAAAGATGCTATTGAAGCAGCTTATGGTTCTTTTGAAGCTTTTAAAGATGCTTTTAGTAAAGCAGCAGCAACGCAATTTGGTTCAGGTTGGGCTTGGTTATGTGTGCATAAAGGAGGAAAGGTTGAAGTATGTTCTACTCCAAACCAGGATAATCCATTAATGCCAGGTGTAACTTGCGAAGGAACTCCAATCTTAGGATTAGATGTTTGGGAGCATGCTTATTACTTAAACTACCAAAACAGAAGACCTGATTATATTGATGCTTTCTTTAATGTAATTAACTGGAACGAAGTTGAAAGACGTTATGCAGAAGCTAAATAAGCTTTAAAACGTTTGTAAAATATAAAAGCAGATTCATTTTTATGAATCTGCTTTTTTTTATGCTCTAAATATATGTTTTCTAAATTTTGTAAAATAAAAAAGGAGAACAAGTGTTCTCCTTTTTTGCCCCAAATCTACCATGAACTTAACCTACTTATGTTATGGTAAGCTCAAATATAACGACAAATAAATTCAATTATTGTAAAATATGGTCAAAACGTAAATATATTCGCTTAAACGTCTGTGTGTGTGAAAAAGTTAATAAATTGTGTTTTAGTAAGCGCGTTCTTTATTGCCTTCATAAAAATTAATAAAGGCTCTGTTGACCACTCTGTTTCCTCCAGCAGTCGGGTAATTACCTGTAAAGTACCAGTCTCCTAAATGGTCAGGAATAGCTTTATGCAGGTTAGATACTGGTTGAAAAATAATTTCCACTTCCGCTTTTACAGAGTCGTCTGTTAATAGCTCGGATATTTTAGCCGAAATCTGTTCTGTAGTAAACTGATCATATATTTCGTTTACAAAATTCTTAACATCTTTATCTAATAATCCTTCTTGTGCTTTACATTTGTGGTAAACTTCTTCTACTAAGTCATATTTACCATTTTCTTTAAGTAAGGCTAAAGCGGCATTAAAAGCAACTAAAGTTTCTAGATTAGCCATATCAATACCATAGCAGTCAGGAAAACGTATTTGTGGTGCAGAGGATACAATTACAATCTTTTTAGGATGTAATCGGTCCATCATTTTAATAATACTCTTTTTTAAGGTCGTACCACGTACAATACTATCGTCAATAATAACCAAGTTGTCAGTCGGTTTGATAACACCGTAAGTGACATCATACACGTGTGCAACTAAGTCGTCACGACTACTATCTTCCGTAATAAAGGTTCTTAGTTTTACATCCTTTATGGCTATTTTTTCGATACGAGGTCTTTCTTTTAAAATAGAAGTCACTTGCTCTGCAGATAATTTTCCGTTACCGTTTAAAATAGCTTTTGTTTTCTTTTCATTTAAATGTTCTTCTACAGTTTCGATCATTCCGTAAAATGACGTTTCGGCTGTATTTGGTATGTATGAAAACACCGAGTTTTCTGTGTCATTATCAATTGCCTTTAAAACTTTTGGCATTAATAAACGCCCCAACATTTTACGTTCTTGATATATTTCGGCATCACTTCCTCTAGAGAAGTAAATACGCTCAAAACTACATGATTTGCGTTCTAAAGGTTCTAATATTTTTTTAATTGAAACTGCTCCAGATTTTTTAGAGATTAAAGCATGGCCAGGTGTTAATTCCTTAACATCATCAAACTCTACATTAAATACGGTTTGTATTACAGGACGCTCTGAAGCGACAACAACAATCTCGTCATCTGTATAATAATATACTGGGCGTATTCCTGCTGGATCACGAAGTACAAAAGCATCTCCATGTCCAATTAAACCTGCCATCGCATAACCACCATCCCAGTTTTTTGCAGCACGTCTTAATATCTTAGCGATTTTTAAACGTTCTGCTATTAATGGAGAGCACTCATGCTTTCCATAACCTTCATTTTTAAGTTCTTTATAAATTTTGCTTACCGCATCGTCTAAAAAGTGACCTATTTTTTCCATTATAGTAATGGTGTCCGTATATTCTTTTGGGTGTTGACCAAGATCAACTAAACTTTGAAAAAGCTCTTTAACATTAGTCATGTTAAAGTTACCTGCTAAAATCAGGTTACGGTGCATCCAGTTATTTTGTCTTAAAAAAGGATGAACACTCTCTACGCTATTTTTACCAAAAGTTCCATAACGTACGTGACCCAATAAAAGCTCTCCAATATAAGGGATATGCTTTTTTTGAAGTTCAACACTATCTTGGTATTCTGGATGTTCTGCTAATTCTTTATTAATACGGTCATTAATTTGAGCAAAAATATCCTGAATAGGTTGTTGCGCGATTGAGCGTACACGACTAATATAACGTTCTCCTGGTAATGTGTCCATTTTAATACTTGCAAAACCAGCACCATCTTGACCACGATTGTGTTGCTTTTCCATCATTAAATACATTTTATTTACACCATAAAATGCACTACCATATTTTTCTTTGTAAAATTCTAAAGGTTTACGTAATCTAATAAGTGCAATTCCGCACTCGTGTTTTAAAGCATCACTCATTGTTGTTGTGTTGTGAGTTGTTTTATTAAAATAATAAAAATAAAAAACGCGCTCATAATAATGAGCGCGTTAGTTTATGTTAATTCTATATCGAACTGTGTCAGTTTCTTAAATTCCAGCAGACGTTTGTTGACTTCCTCTTTTTTCAAGGTTACCATACGTTCTGTTCCAAATTTTTCAACACAAAAAGAGGCTAGTGTAGATCCGTAGATTACTGCATTTTTCATGTTTTCAAAACTAAGATCTCCAGTGCTTGCTAAATATCCAGCAAATCCACCAGCAAAAGTATCTCCAGCTCCTGTTGGATCAAAGACTTCTTCTAATGGTAAAGCAGGTGCGTAAAACATATGGTCATCATGGAATAGTAAAGCACCGTGCTCTCCTTTTTTGATAACTACATATTTTGGACCCATTTCATGAATCTTTCTAGCGGCAACAACTAAACTATATTCTCCGGTTAATTGTCTTGCTTCTTCATCATTAATAGTAATGACATCTACATTTTTAATTACTGAAATTAAATCATCTAAAGCGATGTCCATCCAGAAATTCATAGTGTCTAAAATAGCTAATTTTGGCTTTTTAGTCATTTGGTCTAAAACACCTTGTTGTACCATAGGGTGTAAATTACCTAACATCACTATCTCCGCATCACGATAATTTTCAGGAACTACAGGATTAAAATGTTCTAATACATTTAATTCCGTAGCTAACGTGTCACGAGAGTTCATATCATTGTGATATTTTCCACTCCAAAAAAACGTTTTACCGTCTTTTACAATTTCGACACCTTCGATATTTACGTTTCTATCTGTCAAAAGGTCTAAATATTCCTGAGGAAAATCTCCACCTACAACAGAAACTGCTGCTTGATCTACGTTAAAGTTTGAAGCCGACAACCCTATATAAGTTGCTGCTCCACCAAGAATTTTATCGGTTTTACCAAAAGGAGTTTCTATAGCGTCAAAAGCTACTGTACCTACTATTACTAACTTGCTCATAAATGGCTTTAAAATTTAGTGCAAACTTACGTAAAATATATTCTGTAAAAAAGTGGAATCTGTTGAAAGAAAAGCTAATTATTTACGACCAAAATCTGCAGGAATTTCTCCCCAAGCTTTGGTTTCCCATTTAACTATCGTGGTTTTATAATCGTTTTCTTTTAACCAATTTACTGCACGGTCAACCAAATCGTACACAGGTTTGTTTTTTGCGTTGCGTTCTAGTTTAGAGTTGCACGTTTTTTTGCGGACCCAACTCATAGCTGTTTTAGAGTCTGTATAAATAAGTAAGTCGCTATTGTGTTTTTTTAAAAAACTTAAACCATGCACTAAAGCTAAAAATTCGCCAATATTATTAGTGCCTTCAGCAAAAGGACCTTGTTTAAATAGTTGTTTTTTAGATTTTGTTTCTACACCACGGTATTCCATTATTCCAGGATTACCAGAAGAGGCGGCATCCACAGATATAGAATTGTAATTGGGACGACCAATTTTTTTAAGTTGTTCATGGCTTAACTCGCTGGTAAACCCTTTCTTTTTTCCAATATAGTCAAAGTAGTTGCCTTTTAAGGCTTCTTTGGCAGCATCAAAAGTGGCAAATGATTTGTATTGGGCACCTTGGTAATCTTTGATTTGTGCTTTGCAATCATTCCAAGATTCAAAAACGCCTTTGTGGTGTCCTTGCCAAACGGTGTAGTATTTTTTCTTTTTTTTACCCATTTCTTTTATTTCCGCTTAAGCGAAAATTGTATTGTTTTATCTTTTCTGAGACGGTGAAACTCTACTTTAATATATATGTACAGTTCTTATAACAGGATTAGGTATGCTAATTTAATAATTTATCGACTATTAATGGAAAGTGTTCCATTTCCAATTTATGAATCTTTTCTGCGACGTCCAAGGCGGTATCTGAAGCTAAAACCTCACATTTTGCTTGAAAAATGATGGCGCCTTCATCATAATGCTCGTTTACATAATGAATTGTTATGCCTGTTTCAGTTTCTTTATTGGCGACAACAGACTCGTGCACGTGCATGCCGTACATGCCCTTTCCTCCAAATTTTGGTAACAAAGCAGGATGCACATTTATGACTCTGTTTGGGAACGCTTTTAATATCTTTTCAGGAAATTTCCATAAAAAACCAGCAAGAACAATTAGATCTGGTTGGTTTGATTTAAGGATGTTTAGGACGTCATCAGTATCAGTTAGTGCTGTTTTGTTGAAAGATAAGGCGCTAACTTTTAGTTTTTTACAACGCTCTAGCACTTTGGCATGAGGATTGTTAGTTAATACCTGAATAACAGACGCATTGTCTCTATTTTGAAAAAACCTTATTAAATTTTCAGCATTACTTCCGCTACCGGACGCAAAAATTACTACACGTTTCATTTTCTATATTCAATGTTAAATTCTTCAAACAAAAAAAGCAATAATTATTAACAATTACGGGCTAAAATCGAAATTCTTCGATTTAAATAATTAAATTCGTAGCACATTTTTAAAGTAAACGTGTGTTTTAAAATAAAGTTTTTTATTTTTGCCCCTTAATTAAAACTAAAAAAATTAAAATTATGTCAGACATTGCATCAAGAGTAAAAGCGATTATCGTAGACAAATTAGGTGTTGATGAAAACGAAGTTGTAACTGAAGCTAGCTTCACGAACGACTTAGGTGCAGATTCATTAGATACTGTAGAATTAATCATGGAATTTGAAAAAGAATTCGATATCCAGATTCCAGATGACCAAGCAGAGAACATTGCAACAGTAGGTCAAGCTGTATCTTATATTGAAGCTGCTAAATAAGCACAATATTTATGGAACTTAAGCGAGTAGTAGTTACAGGATTAGGAGCGTTGACACCAATTGGAAACACTATAGACGAGTATTGGGCTGGTCTAATTAGTGGTAAAAGTGGTGCGGCACCTATTACATATTTTGATGCTGAAAAGTTCAAGACAAACTTTGCTTGCGAGTTAAAAAACTTCGTGGCTACTGATTTTCTTGACAGAAAAGAGGCCCGAAAAATGGACAGGTTTACGCAGTACGCAATGGTCGCATCTGATGAGGCTATTGCGGACTCTAAACTAGATTTAGATACCGTTAACAAACTTAGAGTTGGCGTTATCTGGGGAGCAGGTATTGGTGGACTAGAAACATTTCAAAATGAAGTTTTAAACTTTGCTGCGGGTGATGGTACACCTAGATTTAATCCCTTTTTTATTCCTAAAATGATTGCAGACATTGCACCCGGAAACATTTCTATAAAAAATGGTTTTATGGGTCCAAATTACACAACAGTATCTGCTTGTGCTTCTTCTGCAAATGCAATGATTGATGCCTTAAACTATATACGTTTAGGACAATGTGATGTTATTGTAACAGGAGGTAGTGAAGCTGCAGTTACTATTGCAGGAATGGGAGGATTTAACGCGATGCATGCTTTATCAACTAGAAACGAAAGCCCACAAACAGCATCAAGACCTTTTGATGTAACTCGTGATGGTTTTGTTTTAGGAGAAGGTGCAGGAGCAATTGTTCTTGAAGAATATGAGCACGCAAAAGCAAGAGGAGCAAAAATATATGCAGAGGTTTTAGGAGGCGGAATGTCTTCTGATGCTTATCATATGACAGCACCACATCCGGAAGGAATTGGGGTGATAGCAGTTATGAAAAACTGTTTAGAGAATGCTGGTTTAAAACCAGAAGATGTAGATCACATCAATACACACGGAACATCTACCCCTTTAGGTGATGTTGCCGAGTTAAAAGCGATTAAAGAAGTTTTTGGCGATCATGCTAAAAACATCAATATAAATTCTACTAAGTCAATGACTGGTCATTTGTTAGGTGCTGCCGGAGCTATTGAGTCTATTGCTGCAATTTTAGCAATGCAACATAGTATCGTGCCACCAACAATTAACCATACGACAGCAGATCCGAATATAGATTCTGAATTAAACTTAACACTTAATACGCCACAAAAAAGAGAGATAAACGTTGCTATGAGCAATACTTTTGGATTTGGAGGTCACAATGCTTGTGTATTGTTTAAAAAACTAGATTAAGTTTCTGAATGAAAAGAATTCGTAACATATTTAATTCCCAATCTAATCAAGATGGGAATTTTTTTATGGCTGTTTCTAAAATTTTAAAATTTAAGCCTAAAACCTTAAGGTATTACCAGACCGCCTTTACGCATCGTTCAATGAACATCAAAGATGAAAAAGGGAACATCATTAATTACGAACGCTTAGAATTTTTAGGTGATGCAATGCTGAGTTCGGTCATAGCAAACCATCTATATTTGGAAGTGCCAGGAGGTGATGAAGGATATCTAACTAAAATGCGCTCTAAAATTGTAAGTAGAGAGCATTTAAACGAATTAGGAAAAGACTTAGGTCTAATTAATTTAGTTGAAAGCAAAATACCCAAAGGGCAATTTGGAGATAATATCCATGGTAATTTATTTGAAGCGCTTATCGGAGCCATTTATTTAGATAAAGGTTATAAATACGTCGAAAAATTTATACAAAAACGCGTTATTGGGCCTTATGTTGATATCGAAACTTTAGAAGGTAAGGTTATTAGTTACAAAAGTTTATTAATAGAATGGTGTCAAAAAGAAAAGAAGATTTTTGACTACAATGTCTATGAAGATACTGGTAATGATGATGTCAAACATTTTTCCGTCAAATTATCTATTGATAAAAAAGTAATTGCTAAGGCGAGAGCCACTTCTAAAAAGAAAGCAGAAGAAAAAGCGTCTAAACGTGCTTTTTTTGCACTACAATCTCAAATTTCTAAGGCTGGCTTTATTTAAAAAGCCCGTAGTCTTAAAATCTTATTTTTTAAGGGTTTACTACAACGTTTTCGTGATATTTTGTTGTTAAGATTACGTAAAATAAGATGGCACTAAGTGTTTAAATACTATATTTACATTTAATTTTATAATTAAAATGGCTGTTCGAAAACTCTCTTTAGATGACTTTTTAGAAGAAGAGCATTACGCATTAATAGGAATTCACTGCGTAATAGAAGATTATAGATTAGCTTTTTTAATTAATCAAACATTGGACATTTCCCTTAAAAGAGCAAAGGAAGATGTTACCGATCCAAGCTTAAATACGAGTCATGCTATTTTTGAGTGGTTTGACGAAAAGCAATTAACGACCTATCATTTAGTCGCTAATACTTGTAAAGTGCAATATAATAATGTACAACAACAGTCAAATTCATTATTTGGAGAAGACACCTCGGAAGTAACCAATTTTTATTTGTTACCAGAATTTAAGAAAGTAAATTATATTCTTAAAGTTGAGACCGAGTTTCTAAATAAAGAAAAAATCATTTTAACTAATATTCTCAAGATTCCTCAAGTGTCTACCGCTTACAGTATAGATGTAGAGGGCTTAAAATCTAAAGAGAACTTAATATTCAACTAATGCTAAACAAAAAAAAGACTAAAATTGTTGCAACCTTAGGGCCTGCAACTAGTAGTAAAGAGGTTTTAAAGGCAATGTTAGACGAAGGTGCTAACGTTTTTAGAATTAATTTTTCTCACGCAGACTATAAAGACGTTGAAGAACGTGTACAAATGATAAGAGAGCTAAACGACGAGTTTGGTTACAATGCTTCAATTCTTGGGGATTTACAAGGTCCTAAATTACGTGTTGGAGTAATGAAGGGAGAGGTTATTGTTAATGCAGGTGACGAAATTATCTTTGTAACTGGAGAACGTTTTGAAGGAACTAAAGAGCGTGTCTATATGACGTACGATCGTTTTCCTCAAGATGCAAAACCAGGAGAACGTATTCTTTTAGATGACGGAAAATTAATTTTTGAAGTGGTGTCTACAGATCAAAAGTCTGAAGTAAAAGCTAAGGTGATACAAGGTGGACCACTTAAATCTAAAAAAGGAGTTAACTTACCAAATACTAATATTTCTCAACCAGCATTAACAGAAAAAGATATCGAAGATGCTATTTTTGCGTGTAAATTAGGAGTAGACTGGATGGCTTTATCTTTTGTGCGTCATGCAGAAGATTTAATGCAATTAGAAGAGTTAATTAAAAAACATAGCGAGCACAAAATTCCAATTATCGCTAAAATTGAAAAGCCAGAAGCAGTAGAGAACATCGATAAAATTGTTGCTTATTGTGATGGATTAATGGTTGCGCGTGGTGATCTAGGAGTAGAGATTCCTGCAGAAGAGGTGCCATTAGTACAAAAGCAATTAGTACTTCGTGCAAAACGTGCCAGAATTCCGGTAATTATAGCAACCCAAATGATGGAAACTATGATAACTAGTCTAACACCAACGCGTGCAGAAGTTAATGACGTGGCCAATAGTGTTATGGATGGTGCAGATGCAGTAATGCTATCTGGAGAAACTAGTGTTGGACAATATCCAGTACAAGTAATCCGTCAAATGGCAAATATTATTAGAAGTGTGGAAGATTCAGACTTAATTAAAGTCCCACAATCACCACCACATATTCGTACTAAGCGTTACATCACAAAATCTATTTGTTATCATGCAGCGCATATGGCTAACGATATTAACGCCAAAGCAATTTCTACATTAACAAATAGTGGGTATACTGCCTTCCAAATTTCGGCTTGGAGACCAAGTACGCATATCTTAGTATTTACTTCAAATAAGCGTATTTTAACGCAGTTAAGTTTACTGTGGGGTGTAACTTCTTTTTATTACGATAAGTTTGTTAGCACAGACGAAACGATAGAAGACGTTAATGCAATAGCTTGTAAAAAAGGATTCTTAGAAGTTGGTGATATGTTAATTAGTTTAGCGGCTATGCCAATTCAAGACAAAGGAATGGTAAATACGCTTAGAGTCACAGAAATCGAAAGTTGTAATTTCTAAAACAATTTGGGCGTTACCGCAAGGGTCGCGCTTTTCATTATATCTTTTTTGCGCCTAATCGCGCTCAAAAAAGGATGCCATTACAATCGCTAACGCGAGCAAAGGTATGGTACAGTTATCAAAACCGGTTATAGCGATATAGCTGGTTTTTTGTTTTAAAATACTTACAAAAAATGTTAAAATAGTATCAAAAACATAAATTATTTAGTTTGTTAAGTAATGATTGTGTAATTTAAACTACTAAACCCTAAATAATATACCTAATGAAAAACCTAACGATACAAACAATAGAAAAAGAACAAATCAAATTTTTAAAGTTTCCAAAAGAAGAATTATTAATCTCCAAGACAGATAAAGCAGAGCGTTGTTTAACATTAACTAGAGCTATGGTTTTAGGTAATATAGAGCACGAAAAAGTACGTATTCTATTTGCGGATAATGAAGGCTTAAAAAGAGTGAACACTACCATATGGGGCGTGACAGAAAAATATGTCATTTTAAAAACATCTACTATTATTCCTTTAGAGCGTATTTTGTCTGTCGCTTAAAACCCAAAACGTAATTGGACACTAATAGCTTTGTCCGTTTCTATTATTTTTGGTTTTTTTATGGTATTTAAATTAGATAAAGAAATCCCTAATAAGCGGACGGAGTTACTCATCTTTTCTTGATATAATAAATCCTTTGCGGTCTCTAATATGAGCTCTGCATTGGATACAAAATAAGGAAGTGTTTTGCTTCGCGTTTGTAGTGTAAAGTCGCTATACTTTATTTTTAAAGTTATTGTTTTTCCTGCGACTTTACTTTTACTTAAACGTTTGGCAACTTCTTCAGCAATTAGCTGTAGTTTTTCTAACATAAACACTTCAGAAGATAAGTTTTCATTAAAGGTACGCTCAGCAGCCAAACTTTTTCTAATACGGTTTGGTTTGACTTCACTGTTATGTATGCCTCTAACAATATAATAATACGATAGGCCTGATTTGCCAAAATTAGTTTCTAAAAATTCAATAGATTTTGATTTTAGATCTTTTCCAGTATAGATGCCTTTTTGGTACATTTTTTCGGCAGTGACTTTACCTATACCATAAAATTTTCTTATATCTAACGCTTCTAAAAAATCTAAAACTTCTTCAGGATTAACTACTTTTTGTCCATTAGGTTTATTGTAATCACTGGCTACTTTAGCAACAAATTTATTTATACTAATGCCTGCAGATGCCGTTAAGCCAACCTCGTTATAAATTCTAGTTCTAATCTCTTCAGCAAGTATGGAAGCACTGGGGTGACCTTTTTTATTTTCGGTAACATCTAAATAGGCTTCATCTAAAGATAAGGGTTCAACCAAATCAGTATAATCATAAAATATTTTTCTGATTTTATTAGAGATGTCTTTATAGCGTTCAAAATCGGTTTTAACAAAAATTAAATGGGGGCATAGCTTTATGGCTAATTGACCAGACATAGCGCTTTTTACTCCAAATTTCCTAGCTTCATAGCTAGCAGCACTAATAACACCACGTGGTCCGCCGCCTCCAACAGCAATCGCTTTACCTTTAAGTTCGGGATTATCCATTTCGGCTACAGACGCATAAAAGGCATCCATATCCACATGAATAATTTTTCTTATTGGTAAATCGTTTTGCATCTTGTAAATTTAGGCATTAATACTAACGACAGTTCGGGTGTTTTCATTTTTTTAACTGAAAATATATCGAAAATCTTAAATAATCATGATAGAAATAGAACGTAAATTTTTAGTAAGATCAGAGGGTTTTAAAGCGGAAGCTTTTAAACAGACGCGAATTGTTCAAGGATTTTTAAGTACGGATAAAAAACGAACGGTAAGAGTGCGGATAAAAGGCGAGGAAGGCTATTTGACTATAAAAGGACAATCTTCTAAAAATGGTTTATCTCGTTTTGAATGGGAAAAAAACATCCCGAAGGCGGAGGCAGAGCAGTTGTTAGAACTCTGTAAACAAGGGGTGATAGATAAAATACGTTACGAAGTTAAAGTCGATAACCACACCTTTGAAATAGATGAGTTTTTTGGTGAGAATGAAGGTTTGGTAGTGGCCGAAGTCGAGTTAAACTCCGAAACAGAAGTTTACACAAAACCCAAGTGGTTAGGTGAAGAGGTTACGGGGATTACTAGGTATTATAATTCGCAATTAAGCGAACATCCGTATACGCTGTGGGTTGAATAAAGAGTAGCCTTAACTTATTTAGAGATTGTGACTTTTCGTTTCAATTCGGTACCATACTCATCTACAACAACAAGCCAATGTTCGCCAATGTCTGGTATAATGGCCATGTCATGAATATCTGTGGTTTGTCCGATGTAAGTTTTGTCTATATACCAATATAAAGTGGTGTTTTTTTTAGAGTGTGCTACTTTTAAGATTAATTCATTAACGGTTTCATTAAAATCCTTTGGCAGAAAAATGGTGCTCCCATTTTTGGGGTAAATAAATTGCATAGTAATTGCATTTGCGCCTAAACAATCTGGTCTAAATGCTGGTAAGGATTTGTAAAAAGGATTCTTTTTTTTGTAGTAGTACTCTATCAAAGGCGGCAGTATAAACCAGGATTTTGTCGTAATTGCATTTAGGTCTTCACAAGACGTATTAACTTGAAACGTATTAGTGTTATCTAAATGAATCAGTTTATGATACGGACACGGTCTAGTTTTTAAACCACTTTTCTGAACAAATTGAAGCTCTGTTTCTCTGCAATTAACGGAGGCTCTGTAGCCACTAATTGAGCAGATATCAATGTTCTGCATTTCATCCAATGGTTTTTTAAACCATGGACTGTTTGGTAATAAGTGAAAGACATCAAATAATATAGGTGCGGCAGCCTGAACACCAACTAGGCCAGGACGACCTTCTCCATCCGCATTACCAACCCAAACACCAACAACATAATCTGAGGTGCTACCAATCGCCCAAGCGTCTCTAAAACCATAACTGGTGCCTGTTTTCCAGGCAATTTGTTTAGAATTGTCAAAAAACTCCCAGTTATCATCACCTTCGGGTCTATTAACTTCTTTTAGACTTTGGTAGGTAAGATATATTGATGCGGCATCAAATAGTGTTTTTTCTGTAGATTTTGTGCCAAAATCGATGGTTTTGGAGGCGAAATAGGTCGGCTCACAAAATTCGTTTGAAAAGTATTCGCTAGATGTCTCATTAAAATGATTGATAGTGGATGAGAAAGCAGCATAGCTTTTGCATAAATCCCATAGGTTACTTTCTGCACCACCCAAAATTAGAGATAAACCATAATGATTAGCATTATAAGTGATATCTTTTAAATTTAAAGCTTTTAAATAATGATGAAAGCGATCTAACCCAAACTCCTGAAGCATTCTAACTGCAGGAACATTTAATGATCTAGATAATGCGCGTTTTGCAGGGACAGCACCATCAAATTCTTTATTAAAGTTTTGAGGTGTATAATTACCAAATTGTGTCGGGATATCTGCAACTAGCGTATTTGGTAAAATGTCTCCCGCATCTAACATTGCAGCGTATAAAAAAGGCTTTAAAATACTACCAGTACTTCGGGGTTTGTTTACAATATCAACGCTGTTTTGATGTTTTTTATCTGTTGGTGCATTACCAACATAGGATAAAACTTGTCTTGTTTTAACATCTAAAACTAATACAGAGATATTATATATTTCATTTTGCTTTAAAGAGTTGTAATGGTTCGAGACAATGGTGTTTACTTGTTCTTGAAGTTGTTTTTTAATGGTTGTTTGAATACGTTCTCCTTTATTTGTTTTGGAGATGGTTTGTAATAAATGAGGAGCAATTTGCGGTAAAGCATAGGGTTTTTGTGGTAAACCTTCTGCAATTGATAAATTGTAAGTCAGTTGGTCTATCGTTTGATTGTCTAATAGTTTTTTTAATAAACGGTTTCGTTTTTCAAACAATTGCTTTTGATTTTTACCAGGATAAATTAAGCTAGGTGCATTAGGTAAAACGGCAAGTGTTGCGCTTTCGGCCCAAGATAAATCATTAGCATTTCTATTAAAATACCGCCATGAAGCGGCATCAATCCCAATAACATTTCCACCAAAGGGTGCGTGACTGGCATAGAGAGCTAATATTTTTTCTTTACTATACTTTAATTCTAATCGTGTCGCTAAAATCATTTCTTTTAGCTTTTCAATATAGGTTCTAGATTGTCCTTTTCTTGAAAGTCTAATGACTTGTTGTGTAATGGTGCTCCCGCCTCGTTTGACTTTGCCCGAACTTATGTTTTGTTTTATAGCTTTAAAAATAGAAATAGGGTTAAAACCAGGGTGCTTGTAAAAGTACTCATCTTCAAAAGCGATAATACAAGTTTTAAACTTTTCGGGAATGCTATCACTTTCTGGAAAACGCCACTGTCCATCTTTTGCTATTTGAGCACCAAGTAAAATAGAGGTGTTACTTGTAATAACAGTGGCGGTCGGATCTTTAAAAAGTTGCTTGGGTAAACAGAAAATATAGGCAACTAATAGCACAAAAAGAACTACCGATTTTATCTTATTTTTTTTAATAAAGTTAGTTATCCTATGCATAAACACTTTAGAAGTCGATTAGTTGTTTAAAACGGTGTTTTCCCACGACAGTGGGAAAACATTATTTCTCAACTTCTACCCATTGTCCTTTGTTTCTTACTAAAAATTTATTGTCATACATGGCTTCAGCTTGTAAGCCCGGTAGGTAGTAGGTTCCTAAATATGACGCATTAAGCATAACATTAAATGTGTTAGTTTTCTTTGGTCCTAAATCAAAATAGAAATTAACACGGTCATCTCTAATATCAGTAAACCTAGCTTGACTAGTTGTGGAAGCACCAAACGCCGTAAATCGTGTGTTTACAATTTCCCAACCTGATGGAAAAATTTGTGTTAACGCGATATCATTGACATTGTAATCTTTAGTATTTGTCACTTGTACTGTAGCAATAAAATCTTGTCCTTGTTGTAGCTTAGATATGTCGATGCTGTTTCCTTTTAAGTCTTTGTAGACTACGTTAGCAGTTAATCCTCTTTGCTCTGCTAATTCTTGTCCTAATGGAAGTTTTCCTGAATTTAAAACGCGAACGTAAACTAAGTTTTCTTTGTTGTTTTTTACGGTAATACTATTGTTACCATCAGAAATGACTAGAGGACGCTGCGCAATAGCATTTTTAGTATCTAATGTTTCGGTTTTACCATTGATCGTATATTTTAGGTTTATTGCTTTTCCACCATTAGCATTTACCATTTTAGCCATGGCTAATAAACTATATGCTGTGGTTTGTGTACTCATCCAGCGTTGACTAGATAGGTCTTTAGCAATGGTTTCTGATAAGTCTTTGACACGTTTATCTTTAGTCAGAATCATGGTTTCTAAAGCCATTGCTCTGTTTCTATCAACAGACCCATACGTGTAGTAGTTATATTTTGGTGGTTGGAAATTAATATTCGCAGTACTTGAAACTTGATTACTAGCTTCGGATTGACCAGCTAAAGCATAAGCAGCAGCTAAACGCCATTTAGCTTCGTTAGAAATTTCAGAAAATTCGCGTAAGCGATTCATTGCTCCTAAATCTGCGCTTCCAGCTAAGGCTAAAGTGTATAATCTATACGCTTGTGCTAAATCAGAATTATAAGTTCTGTAACTTGGTCTCCAATTTTGTGCTGCTTGTTTTTGATATTTTATCCAATTACTTTTAAAAGTCAATGGTAACACAAAACCCTTTTTCTCTGCTTCAAGTAAGAAATGTCCAGCATAACTAGTTCCCCAGTCGTTAGCGTTATTTTCTCCAATCCAATAACTCATCCCTCCATTTGGTCTTTGGAAATGACCTAAACGTTTGATTCCATTTTCTATGTTAGATTGGATTTCTTGTTTTTGGTTAAAAGGTAAATCAAAAATATCTTGTAAGAATAATTGCGGAAATACACTTGATGTTGTTTGCTCTACACAACCATGAGGATATTGCACTAGATATTGTAAACGTCTAGTAAAGTCCATTGGGGGTAAAGTAGAAAACTCGACACTAGCACTATTAGTACCAGTAACACCGAAGGTTGAGAAATCTATTGTTTTAGAGGAATTAGCCTCTAATGTTGCATCTAAACTTTTAGATGAAATTGGATTAACATTTTCGACATCTATTTCTACTTTATAAGTTGAAGATTCGCCATTTCCTGTAGCTATAACTTCAACAGTGTTGATTCCCTTTGCTTTGCTGACATCTAGTTCAAAGTAAGCCATTTGCTCATCTGGACGAGGAAAAGATAATGATTTGGTTTTATCTCCAACGACAGTAATACCTTTGCTTAATTTTAGTTTAATAGAAACTTTTTTTACATTAGGTTCCATAGCAAAAACAGTAACAGGGAGTGTTACTTTCTCTCCAGGACTTAATTTTCTAGGAAGTGTAGCCAACACCATTAAAGGTTTTTTAACTTGTACAGATTTGTCTGTACTACCGTAAGCCTCGGTTTGATTATTACCAGCAACAACCATTGTTCTTACTGATCCAATATAATTTGGCATTTTTATTTTATGCGATTGTCTTCCGCCTGCTTCTAGTTTAAAAGGACCTAAAAATGTAACCACGGGTTTAAATCTATTCGCTTTTTTGTTTTTACCATCTGCTGCACTTCCATCTCCACCAATAGCAAAGACTTGTTCAATACTTCCGCTATAGGCACCAATAACATCATCAAAGACATCCCAAGTTTTAACACCTAATGCTTCTCTTGCATAAAAAGAATGCCATGCATTTGGAGTTTTAAATCGGGTAAGGTCTAATAAGCCTTCTTCTACCATTGCAATGGTGTATGTCATGGCTTTTTTGTTTTTTTCTGAGACAAAAACTTCAAATTCTTCTTCAGGTTTTAAAACACTAGGCATTTTAATTTCTGGTTCTAACTTGGTGTTTGGATCTTCTACTAATAAAGGAATAACACCAAATAAACGTAATGGTAAGTCATTGGCAGTAGACGCGTGTGGTTGTAATAATGAGATGTTAACAAATACATTTGGAGCCATGTCTTTTGTAACTGGGATATCAACAGTCGTTTCTCCTTTTGATGTTTTTACCCATTTAGTTTGTAAGACTTCAGAGCCATTTTCTATACTCACTAAAGCGCGACCTTCTGTTCCTGATGGGAATGTGATTTTAGCTGTTTCGCCAACATTATAATTTTCTTTGTCGGCAGCAAAGACTAACATTTTAGCAGCTTCTTTGTCTCCAGAGGGTTGACGTTGCCACCAGTTTTTATAAAAGTAAGCCGTACGTCCGGTCATATGCCCTGAAACAGGGTCTTTAACTGTAATGTAATAACGACCACCATCGTTATCAGGGACTCTAATATTAAAAGAGGCTTTACCTTTTGTGCTAGTGGTAACCTTACTGTCTAAAAACGGTTTGTGATACGAGCTAGAGGTGTATTGAGATAGATTATCGTAAGACGAGTTCCACCACCAACGCCATTCTATTTTATACACTTTTACTTCAAGGTTTTTACGTTTGATAGGTTTTCCTTGGTCATTTACTGTTACTAAATCAAAGGTGTGATTCTCATCTGTAAAAAAGGAACCATAAGCTTTTCCTTTTGGCGATTTTAAACCCACAAAAGAGTTGTATGGCGCATAAGGCATTGTAAAGGCATCCATAGAAAAGTCTCCCCCGTTTTCAAAAGCACGGACTAAAAATTGTGCCTTTAGCATACCTGGAGCATCTTGTCCAATGTTAAGGTTTTTAGTGACGTCCGCTAGCCCTTCGTCATCAACATTACCTTCAAAAATAGTAATTTCTTCTGTGCTAAAACTCTTTGAAGGATCTCTAAACTGGTAGTCTTCGTAGTTTTTGAAACCAGAATAAGAGGTGGTAAATTTTGCTTTAATTTCTGCTTTTACATTTTTAGCAGGAGCACCATGTAACCAATTAACAGAAAGTTTTCCGTTTAAAGGCGAATTAGATCTAAGGACTTTGTCGTCAAAATCTATTTTGATTTTTAAACGATTTGGTTTTACCGTTTCAATTTTAAGGCCTTTATAAAAGTTAGCGCCTCCAACACTAATCTTAGCATTCCAGTTACCTGTTTTGTCTTCGATTGCAGTTGGTATTGTAAATTGATAGAAATTATTGACGCTATTATTAACTATGTTTTTAAATGCCAGTTTTCCATTAGCATCTGTCACTTCTAATTTTACAGGATGTCCTTTTGGAAGTTTATTAGCAATATCATTTAACATAAAGGTTAAGTGGATGGAGTCTCCTGGTCTCCAAACCCCTCTTTCGGTATACATGTAACCTTTAAGTCCGCGTTGTAACGTCGCTCCTGAGACATCAAATTTACTAAGTGAAAGGGAGTTACCGTCGCGTAGTTTCACGAAAGTGTTATGCTTTTCTTTAGTGATAATTGCAAATGCAGCTAGCTTATCTGTTTTAAGTTTTGCTAATCCTTCTTGATCAGAATTTGTAGTGGCTAGCTCTTGTTGTTGGAAATTGTATAAAGTTATTTTGGCTCCTGATTCTGGATTGGTATTTAATATGTTGGTAATAGCAAAATGATAGGTATTTCCAGATCCTTTTTTAACAATAGCACCTAAGTTAGACGCTATTAAATTTTGAGAAATTATCTTATTAGAGTTATAGTACGCATCATTACACGGGTTGTTGCGTTCTCTCCAGTTGTAATTGTTATCACGATAGCTATAAGTGATATTATCCCAATACTCTTCTTCTTTTAAATCCTCATCTTCTGTATTAGTGTAGGTGTAATCACCATCGCCATAGTAATCGTTGTAGTAATACTCGTCATCATAGTAGTCATCGTCATCGTCTTCGTTGCTTGAGACACTTGCATTAGCGTCACAATCATATAAAGAATATTCTTTTTTATAATCTAGCTCTACGCGATAAATAGAACCGGGATCGGCATTGATATATTTAGAAAGATCAATACTATACGTTTTCCATTTTCCGTCGTTTTTTATAGGGTCATCAATAAGCGTTATTTTGTGTTTTGCAATGCGTCTACCAACACGTCTTATTTGATTAGCATTATTACTTTCTAGGCTATTGTCTTGTAAAAACTGAAGGATGTTATCTTCAAAAATTTTAACAATTCTGACATCAACAGCACTTAAATTTACTGCTTCAAAATTAAAATTTAATTGTTCTGAGTTTGGTAAAATGACACCACTATTAACCAATTTAACTTGTGGTTTAACGTCTTCAAAAGCTATTGTCTCGCTAAACTGTGTTTTTAATTTATAACCCTCAGTATTTTTTATACCTTGAAAAACATCAACTTGAACATTACCAGTGATTTTAGATTCAGGATACACTTTTAGAACATTTCCATTAACAATAAACTTAGGGTTTTTACTGTTTTGAATAGAGATTAATCCATCAAAATTTTGTTGCTTTTTAATAGGGTCAGAAAAGTTGATTGATAAAAACTGCTCTGGTGATTGTACTACATTTACAGACAGAATCTTAAAATTGTTTTTTCCGGGGATATCAAACGTGTTTTCTCCAGAATTATCAGCTTTAATTGCTTTTCCATTCCATTTAATTAAAATCTCCGAATTTTCAAGCAAACGGTTGATGCTGTCTATTTTGAATTCGAAATACTTTGAAGGTTGGCTTTTCTCATTCCATACAATATTTAAGTTTTTACCTTTTTGAGAGGCTGTTACTAGTTGCTTAGCTTGTTGTAATGTAATAACATCAGAGGCTTTGGCAACTCCTAGTAAATATTGCCATTCTTTGGAATAGGATTGTAAATCGTTGGTTTCAATATTAAAATTAGGGGTGATTGTTTTAAATTGAAACGTGTAATCTTTAAATTCTTTTGGGATATCGGTATAGATTTCGCCTAAACCAATAGTAACGGTATATTCTGTGTCTGGTTCTAACGTTTCATCAGGAATAAAATTTATAGAATGACTATTAATAACAATAGCTTTCCCTTCTACGTAAGGGGAAATGTTAAATACATTTTTATCCAATACTTGATCTGCTTCCCAACCTTTAACAGCTTCGGATAGATTTACCCTGACATTGTCTGCAACAGACACGCGACCAGAAGTTGTATAGCTAATATAGTCCCTGAATTTAAAGAGGTTATCTGTGTCTGTTTGTTTTTGTTTACACGAAACAGTTATGGAAAAAATAAGCAAAAGGGTAAATAGCGATTTTAATTGCATACGGTTAGATATTGTAAGATGAAAAGTTTAACAAGAAGATACTTGTTAAATGGAATACGTTTAGTTTTTGATTTTTAGTATGTTACAGCTTGTTAAAGTTATGGTAAAATTTAACTTTAGTCAGTAAAATTAAGGAATTTATTGAGAAAATCAATCTAATTTTGGGACTAAATAGTTAATGAGTTTTATGCCTATAAAACTGCTAAAAAATCGATGAAATAGTAGTATATTGGCTAAAAATTAAATAATTCTTAAAAATCATTATAATATGCAAGCAGTTTCAGCTGATTTCGGAATAAAAGAAGCCTTAAAAAAATTAGGGTTAAAAGATATAAATCAAGGAACCTCTACAGGTTTAAATAACTTTGGGAGTGGAGAGTTGATTGAGTCTTATTCGCCAACAGATGGTAAATTAATAGGTAAAGTATCAACAACGACTAAAGCAGATTACGAAAAAGTAATCACTAAAGCAACGGAAGCTTTTGTTGGATTTAGAGCAATGCCTGCGCCACAAAGAGGAGAGATTGTTAGGCAATTTGGAAATAAATTAAGAGCATTAAAAGAGCCTTTAGGAAAGTTAGTCTCTTACGAGATGGGTAAATCTTTACAAGAAGGTTACGGAGAAGTACAAGAAATGATTGATATCTGTGACTTTGCAGTCGGGTTATCAAGACAGCTTAATGGGCAAACCATCCCTTCAGAACGTCCAGGTCATGTAATGCGTGAGCAATGGCACTCTTTAGGTGTTGTTGGAATAATCTCGGCATTTAATTTTCCTGTAGCGGTTTGGGCTTGGAATACTGCTTTGGCTTGGGTTTGTGGTGATGTATGTATCTGGAAAGGATCAGAAAAAGCACCACTTTGCTCGGTAGCTTGTCAAAATATTATTGCATCAGTTTTAAAAGAAAATAACTTGCCAGAAGGTATCTCGGCTATTATCAATGGAGATTACAAAGTGGGTGAGTTTATGACAACTGATCACAGAATTCCATTAATATCTGCAACAGGGTCTACTAGAATGGGACGTATTGTTGGCGCAACAGTAGCAGAGCGTTTTGGGAAATCTTTATTAGAGTTAGGAGGAAACAATGCTATTATTATCACGCCAACTGCAGATTTAAAAGTTGTAGTTCCTGGTGCTGTATTTGGTGCTGTTGGTACTTGTGGACAACGTTGTACATCTACTAGAAGACTAATTATTCACGAATCAGTTTATGATAAAGTAAGAGACGCTATTGTTGGTGCTTACGGACAATTGACTATCGGGAATCCATTGGATGAGAAAAACCATATTGGACCGTTAATAGATAAAGATTCTGTAAATACGTATTTAGCTGCTATTGAAAAAGCAAAAGCTGAAGGTGGTAATGTACTAGTAGAAGGTGGTGTTTTAGAAGGTGAAGGTTATGAGTCTGGATGTTATGTCAAGCCAGCTATAATTGAAGCTAAAAACGATTTTGAAATCGTACAATCAGAAACGTTTGCTCCAGTATTATATTTAATTAAATATTCAGGTGATGTCGAAAATGCAATTGCTGCTCAAAACGGTGTCGCACAAGGATTATCATCTGCAATTATGACTAACGAATTGAAGGAGGCTGAAAAGTTTTTATCATTTGCGGGATCAGATTGCGGAATTGCAAATGTAAACATTGGAACTTCTGGAGCCGAAATCGGTGGTGCTTTTGGAGGAGAAAAAGAAACAGGTGGTGGACGTGAGTCTGGATCTGATGCTTGGAAGGTATACATGAGAAGACAAACAAATACAGTAAATTACTCAGACGAATTGCCTTTAGCTCAGGGTATTAAGTTTGATTTATAAATCATTTTTCGCTGTCGCGGAACTAAAGCCATATCGAAAGATGTGGCTTTTTTTTGTGTTTTAAACTTGTTTTTGTGTATTTCGTCGATTTTTTTAGGTGAAATTTTTATTTAGTGTAGTAAATGTTAAAAGGTTTTTAATTTTTTAATA
The DNA here is from genome assembly GCF_004843725.1 of Psychroserpens sp. NJDZ02. Lineage (NCBI taxonomy): Bacteria > Pseudomonadati > Bacteroidota > Flavobacteriia > Flavobacteriales > Flavobacteriaceae > Psychroserpens > Psychroserpens sp. NJDZ02. The sequence continues at coordinate 1,798,286 of NZ_CP039451.1, forward strand.
ACTTGATAGTCATTAACTTAAAAACCAAACCATAATGAGTAAAAAAACCGGTTATCTTCTAGGTATTTTGCTGACTATTATTCTAGGTACAATTCTGTACTGGTTTTTGTGTTGTAATTGTTGTTCTGGCGCTGCAGATGCAGAGGCCGATTCTAAAACAGGTACAATAGAAAGCAAGAATGATGTTCCCGCAAAATTAGATGCTACCATGAATGCATTTACAGTAAGTGATGCTAATGGTAATTTAAGTTTTGATATTAATGATAATATTAATTTCAAAACATCAGACTATCACTATATCGAACCTTTATCAGCAGAGGTAGACAATGGATTGACACAACTTGTAGATTATTTAGAGGTAAATCCTAATAAATCTATTGATATCAAAGGGCATTATAAAAGTGATGAAACAAATAATTCTGCCTTTCCTAATCTAGGTTTAGCAAGAGCCAATACTATTAAAAATCAATTAATCTCAAAAGGAATGTCTTCTAAGCAGGTAAACACCTTTGGCGTATTAGATGACAATTTTAATGCAGATAGTAATGGTGTTTTACATGGGCCACTAAGTTATAGTGTTAATACTACAGCAGAAACGGATACAGGTGAAGCAGATGCTTTAAAGGCGTTAGGAGATGCTATTAAGGCAGATCCATTGATTTTATATTTTAATACAGCTCAAGCTTCAATTAATTTAACAGCAGTACAGCGTCAAAAAGTGGCTGATATGGTTAAATATACAGACAAGGTTGATGGTGCTATGCTTAAGGTAATAGGTTATACAGATAATACCGGAGATCAGGCAAATAATGTAAGGTTAGGGCAGGAAAGAGCTGACTTTGCTAAAAATTATTTAATAGAAAATGGTATTGCAGCCAATAAAATAAATAGTACTTCTAAAGGACCAGATGCTCCAATTGCAGATAATGCAACAGAGGAAGGTCGTGCAAAAAATAGAAGAGTAGTCGTAACCATTAACTAACAAAAATAAAAATCATGAATTTATCATTAAATATATTTAGTAGTATCCCTTGCTGGTTAATTCCATTATTAGTGGGCGTAATATGTGCTATTTTGGGCTATCTTTTAGGTCGATTATTTGGAGGAGGCGATACTAATAATACTGTAGACTTGGATGTCTATAAAAGTCGAATAGCTAAACTGGAAACAGATTTGGCAGCTTGTAAAGCAAGTAAGGAGTCTGTGTCGCGTTTTTCGGGAGCAGGTAATACAGCGTCTTCTTTTGCTGCGGGAGCAGTAACTGATGCGACTATTAAGTCCAATGACGTTTCGGGTGTTACGCCTGTTGAAGTCATCGAGCCTATTGTGCCTATTGAACCAGTTGTACCAGTCGTTGCTTTTGATGCGGCAGCAGCGAAGGCGGTATTTGGAAAAACGATCAAGCAAGACGATTTGACTGTGGTAGAAGGGATTGGACCTAAAATTAAAGAGTTGTTTCATAATCATGATGTTACGACTTGGGCAGCGCTTTCAAAATGTAGCGTAGAAAAATGTGAAGCGGTTTTAAAAAGTGGCGGTAAACGTTTTGAATTGCATAAGCCAGGGACGTGGCCAAAACAAGCCGATATGGCAGCTAATGGTCTATGGAAGGAGCTAAATGAGTGGCAAGATCTTTTAGATGGTGGCCGGTAATACTGACTATTAAAACAACAAAAAAGCCAATATTTACATCTGTAGATATTGGCTTTTTAAGTAATATAAAACCTTATTCAATGCCGAATCTTTGTCGGGAGAATTAAGGTTTTTGAAGTTAATTAAAAGTGTCCCCTATTATAAGTATCTTGCTAATTAACTGTTTATAGTTGTTAGTTAAAATTGATGCTTAACTAACGACTTTAAGTTTAATTGTATTTTACTTTTCGTAGAATACGTAAAACGTCTTTGTACTTTCTGTATATTTCAGGAAACGGTTTTAAATAAGGTTTTGCCTCGTTTAATTTGTCTAACGCTTCATGAAATAGATTCAAATAACATATAAGATACGTATCAGGGAGGTTGTTTAGATCTTTTGATTCGTTATTATTTAATAATTGTTCGTTTTTTAATTTTTCTAGTATGGAATTATTAGTGTTATAAATGTGATGTAGTATCTTTTTGTCAAATTGAGGTGGGTTAAAAATTAAGGTTGAGGCTATGTTGTAACTAGCGTTGTCGTTAAAACTAATTATTGTTTTTTCTAATGGATAATATTTATAAGACTTTTGAAGTCCAAGCTGTAAATATTCAATTATAGTAAAAGAATTTTCATTAAAGGTGATTGAGACTTCATCTAAAGTTGAAAAAAACAAACGCACTTGCTCGTTAATTAATTCAATATCTACTCTAGAGTAAAACGTTTCATTACTAACTTGCTTTTTTTCGCCTGACCAACACAACACAAAATACTCTTTGAAAACAATGTATTGTGGATTGTAGTCTTGTCTTTTTTTCATAAAATCAAAGACGCCATCTAAAGTGTATTCAATATTGTTTTGTGCATGATTTTCTATGGCTTCGACAATCTTGGAATTAACGTCTGTTATTTCGCTTTTAAAAACCTTGGGCATACTAATGCTGCCGTCTCTGAAAAACACAGAGCCTCCATAATATTTCCAGATGTTTTTTTTAAGAGACGTCAAGCCTTCTTTTGGGCGAATAGTAACAAGTCCTACGACTTTATGGTCCGGTAAATGCGGAAAAGGAATGTTTTCGTATTGAACTATGGGTGGGTTAGTAAAATAAGCGTTGATGAGGTTTTGGATTTTAGAATCGTCAAAAAAATCAACACCTATAATTTGATTGTCTTCATCTTCCACGCCAATAACAATAAATGAGTTGTTTTTTGGGTTGGAGTTGGATAGCGCACAAACGTGTTTTAAAAATTTAGCTTTCCCTTCTTTTTGGCCAATGTCAATTTTGCGCTTTTTATCGTAAAAACTATTCTCATCGTTATGTGCGAGTAGGTTTTTGATAAGTAAGCGTTTATTAATCATGACTTATATCTATGTGTTATATTTTAAAGTAGTTTTATCTCGCGACTTAGATTTTCTCTAGCTTGTTGTTCGTATTGTTTTTTATAGTGCTCTGTAAAATATAAGTTTTCTCTTTCTAAAAAGTGGTTTAACACTTTTTTACGACCGGGATTGTACATAAAATCAGGGTATATTTTATACTCTTTTCTAATATTTGAAATATACTTTTTATAGGTATTCCAATCGGTGCCAAGAATAGATAAATCTAAATCCAAAAGCACAGCATTATCATTATTCTGTGTTACTAGTATATTATGTTTTTTAGTAGATAATATTAAATGCTCTACTGATTGTGCTCTTTCTGGTTTAAAATTTATCCTTTTGAGTCTTTTTAGAGCAAAAAGAGCACTTTTTTCTTCATTATCTTTTTTTGTTGATTTGTATACAATGTCGTGATACCAAATAGCAAAACGTAAACTATCTAAATCTTCAATTTTTGTTTGAATCTGATCCAATTGTTTCAGCATATTAAAAATATGAGAAAGATTATGATAGTGCCTGTCTTTTGTAGTGTAGTGCAATTCAATGTCTTTCCAAAGTGATTCAGCTAAAGGACCATCGCAATAGTTTTTAGTTAGTTTAGGCCATTCGGATTTAAGCCAATCAATCATTGTGTTAGTCCTTTTTTTACGATAGTAGAACTAGCTTGCGCGGTACAAAATAGTAGTACATCAGCGATATTTACATGTGCTGGACGTGATACTGCAAAGTAAATAACGTCTGCTAAATCTTCTGGTTGTAGTGCTTTGTAACCTTTATAAACGTTGTCTGCTTTGGCGTCTCCTTTATAACGAACTTGAGAGAATTCAGTCTCCACTAAACCTGGGTTTATGGCAGTCACCTTAATTCCGAATGGGTTGAGGTCAATGCGCATGCCTTCGGTGAGAGCAACGACTGCGTGTTTACTGGCGCAATATACGTTGCCTTTTGGATACACTTCTTTTCCTGCTGAAGATCCGATGTTAATAATATGTCCTGATTGGCGAGCTGTCATTTGTGGGATAATAGCTTTGCTGACATATAATAATCCTTTTACGTTTATATCTAACATGGCATCCCAATCGTCTAAATTACCATCTTGGATTGGGTCTAATCCATGTGCGTTTCCGGCATTGTTTATTAAAATATCAATTTGTTTAAAATTTTCAGGAAGCGAATCAATAGCCGCGAAGACTGCTTTTTTATCACGGACATCAAAATTTAGCGTATGCACATTGGTTTGCTTTGATAATGCTTTTTCAATCGTGTCTAATCGTTCTTGACGACGCCCGCAAAGGATAAGGTTAATACCGTGTTTGGCAAACTCATGTGCTGTTGCACGACCTATTCCACTGGTTGCGCCAGTAATTAATGCTGTTTTAGTATTACTCATATTTGTATTGTTTTATGGTACTTTATGTCCTTGGCTAGCAACTAATATTGAAAACCAGTCTTCTAATTCTAATGTGATATTTGTGGCTGTGATAGCGCCACTTAATCTTTTTGTGTTTGTGGTGCCTACAACCGGTAATATATTGGCAGGGTGTTTTAAAATCCATGCTAATAATAATTGGTCTTCTGTGGCATTGTATTTTTGTAATAAACGCCCTAGCTGTTTATGTATACGTCTGGTTTGTTCAGTATCTTCTCTAAAAGTGCTTCCTAAAGGAGACCAACACATAGATTGTGTATTGTTTAATTGCATTTGATCCAAAGTACCATCGTGCATTGCGGTATGTTGCGTTAAAGAAAACTCTATTTGATTAACAGAAATAGGAATGTATTTGGATAACAGCGCACTTTGTGATGCCGTAAAATTAGACACACCAAAGTCTTTAATTTTTCCTTGTTGTTTTAAAATGGAAATCGCCTCTGCAATCTCTTCTGATTGCATTAATGGACTTGGTCTATGTAATAATAATAGGTCTAGATAGTCTGTTTTTAGTTTTTTTAGTGATTGTTCCGTAGACCAAATAATATAATCCTTACTATAATTATAATGTTTGACCTTATTTTCTGGTCGTGTTTGTCCAATGTATTGAATACCGCATTTAGAAATTAACTGAATATTTTGTCGGTCTATATTGGATTCCGCGAAAGCGTTTCCAAAATCAATTTCAGTGGTGTAGTCACCATAAATATCCGCGTGATCAAATGTAGTTATTTGATTATCAATACAATGATTCATTAATGATATCATGTCTTTTTGGTGCAATTGCTTGCCCCATTTTCCCCAAGTCATAGCTCCAGCAATAACTTTAGAATACTTGTTTTTTGTCATAGAATAAATTGTGCAATAAAAGTAAACCATAAAATACTCTTAAAAGTGCATCAAACACGCTATTTTTAACCAATTATTAACACGATTACAGCTAAAAATTTAACAATTTGCAGCACTTGAATTTAAATAACGGTTCATTTTCTTAAAAAATAATACATAATGGAACAAACAAGTACAATTGATATCAAGTCGATTAACGAGAAAATTGAAAAGGAAAGCGCATTTGTAGATTTACTGATGCTTGAAATGAATAAAGTAATTGTTGGTCAAAAACATATGGTCGAACGATTACTAATTGGTCTTTTAGGACAAGGACATATTTTGTTAGAAGGGGTGCCCGGATTAGCAAAAACGTTAGCCATTAATACACTGTCGCAAGCCATTGATGCTAGCTTTAGTCGTATACAGTTTACTCCAGACTTACTACCTTCTGATGTTGTAGGGACGTTGATTTTTAATATGAAAGAGAATGATTTCTCAATTAAAAAAGGACCAATATTTGCCAATTTTGTTTTAGCGGATGAGATTAACAGAGCGCCAGCAAAAGTGCAATCGGCTTTATTAGAGGCGATGCAAGAAAAGCAAGTAACTATTGGTGACGAAACCTTTAAGCTAGATAAACCATTTTTAGTAATGGCCACTCAAAACCCGGTAGAACAAGAAGGAACATATACATTACCAGAAGCACAAGTCGATAGATTTATGCTAAAAACGGTTATAGATTACCCAAAGCAAGCAGACGAGCAACTAATTATGCGTGCTAATTTAAAAGGGAGCTGGGAAAAAGTTAATCCAGTTGTTTCTGTTGCTCAAATATTAAGAGCGCAAGAGTCGGTTAGGGAAGTGTACATGGATGAGAAGATTGAAAAATATATCTTAGATATCATTTTTGCAACACGTTACCCGGAAAAATATAAACTAGCAGATTTAAAACCATTAATTTCTTTTGGAGCGTCGCCTCGTGGTAGTATTAACTTGGCAACAGCTGCTAAATGTTATGCGTTTATTAAGCGTCGTGGTTATGTAATACCAGAAGATGTGCGTGCAGTAGTACACGATGTATTACGTCACAGAATTGGAATTACGTATGAAGCAGAAGCGGAAAATGTAACTTCCGAGGATATTATAAATAAGATTGTAAACGAAATTGAAGTACCATAGATGGGTGGGCAGTAATTAGTATTGTATAGGCATTAGCTTAAATGATTACTAATTATTTTTTGACTGTTAATTGAAGACTGCACATGGCATACTTAAAAAAAAATGGATACTAAAGAGCTACTTAAAAAAGTACGTAAAATTGAGATTAAGACACGTCGTTTGTCTGATCATATTTTTGGAGGAGAATACCATTCGACTTTCAAAGGTCGTGGTATGACATTTTCTGAAGTGAGACAATATCAATTTGGAGATGATGTAAGAAACATCGACTGGAATGTTACCGCGCGTACTAGTCAACCTCATATCAAAGTTTTTGAAGAAGAGCGTGAGTTGACCATGATGCTTATGGTGGATGTTTCAGGGTCAGAATTTTTTGGAACTGAAAACCAATTTAAAAACGAAATTGTAACAGAGATTGCGGCAACCTTAGCATTTTCGGCAACACAGAATAATGATAAGATTGGTTTAATTTTATTTTCCGATCAAGTCGAATTATTTATTCCACCTAAAAAAGGGCGGTCTCATGTGCTTAGAATTATCAGGGAGTTAATCGAGTTTGAGCCTAAAAGCAAAGAGACTAATATTGTTGAAGCTTTGAAGTTTTTACGTAGTGTCATGAAAAAGAAAGCTATTGTTTTTATGATGAGTGATTTTATTGCTGATGACTATCAGCAAACGCTTAAAATAGCAGCAGGAAAACACGATATTACAGGAATACGCGTTTTTGATCGGCATGAAGAAAGTATCCCGAATTTAGGAATGGTACAAATGCAAGACGAAGAAACGGGAGAGTTAATGTTGGTTAATACCAGTTCTAAAACAGTTAGAAAAAACTATGCTAAGTTTTACCACGAAAAAGTAGCGTATTACAAAGATAGTTTTTCTAAATCTGGGGCAGGAAGTATTGCTTGCAGGACGGATGAAAGTTATGTAAAAAAGCTATTAGGCTATTTTAAAACAAGAGGATAATTAATTAGCTACAAGTGAAAAAAGAAATACATTTTAATAAAGTAAATACAATCAAAGCGATAGGATTTTGTCTTGTGGCGATTGCCCTTTTACTATTACCTACAAGTTCTTTTGGTCAAGTAAAAACGTCAATTGATTCGACTTCCATACAAATTGGATCACAAATTACTTATAAGATAGAAGTAGAAACGGATACCGTAAATAGAGTTGTGTTTCCTGTTGGGCAAAGTTTTATGCCTTTAGAGATGATTGAGTCTTACAAAACGGACACAACCAAACAAAATGCTAAATATAAATTAATAAAAAAATATGGATTAACACAGTTCGATTCTGGACGTTATGTTATTCCTAAGCAAAAAGTAATTATTGCAGGAAAGCAATATTTAACGGATTCGTTGTTAATAGATATTAGCAATATAGTAGTAGATACAACTAAGCAAAATTTATATGATATTAAACCCATGTTACAGGTTGATAAACCAGCTAGTAGTTGGTGGATTTATGTGGTAATAGGTTTAGCCGTTTTAGCCTTAGTTGGTTTTTTGATTTATTGGTTTGTTTGGCGTAAAAAACCATTGACAGAAGAAGAGCAAATTGCATTATTACCACCTTATGATAGAGCTAAATTAGCATTGCAAAAGCTAGATGATAGTGACTACTTGTCTCAGGATAATTATAAAGATTATTATTCGGAGTTAACGTTAGCAATACGTACTTATTTAGATGAGAAGGTGTATGATAGAGCCTTAGAAAGTACAACAGACGAGTTAATAACAAGATTGGAAGTCTTAAGTGATGGTAGTCAGATAGAATTATCTAAAGAGGACATCCGAAAATTAGAAACTGTTTTAAAACGTGCCGATTTAGTGAAATTTGCTAAATCTGCTCCCGATGTAGAATTAGCTAAAATAGATAGAACGGTGATTGATCAGGAGATTGATCAGGTTAAAGAAGCGCTACCAGAGGCTACGGAAGAAGAAAAGCTATTAGATTTAGAATATAAAAAAGCGCAAGATCGTAAAGATTTCCGCCAAAAAGTATGGGTGACTGTTGCTGCAATAGTGTTTATGCTAGGTCTAACCTTTGCTGCTTTTGGTTATAGATATGGTTTTGGATATGTGGTGGATACGGTGTTTCAAAAAGACACTAAGCAACTTTTAGAAGGTGGTTGGGTCGATAGTGATTATGGTTTTCCTCCAATTACAATCTCTACTCCAGAAGTTTTAAAAAGGCAGGAAATGCCTGTTCCGGAAGAGTTGAAGGACCAGATTAAAGTGTCTGCATTTGATTATGAGCTAGAAGGTAAGTTTACCGTTGGTACTGTGACAACAACTTTTTCTGATTCGCCTACAGGCGAAAAAGGGCCATCGGCAGAGGGCAACTTATTACAAGCAATTGAAGCAAATTTAAAAGCAATTGAGGCTGAAGGCGGAAGAAATATAATATCTAATAAAGATAAATTTAAAACGCCTAATGGAGCGGAAGGGGTTAAAACCTCTGGTACTTTAGAATATCCTACGGACGACTCTAAAGAGGATTATGTTAAAGGTCAATTTGTAATACTAAGTTTTGCTAATGAGCAGGTAATGCAACAAATAGTAATCACCTATTTAAAAGATGATATTTATCTAGATCAAGTGGTAGATCGTATTATAGCGTCTGTAGAACTTAAAGAAAAAGAAAACTAATGTTTGACGGAATTACATTTTTAAATAAAGAATTCTTTTGGTTGCTTTTAGCATTGCCATTAGCTGTCGTTTGGTATGTTTTTAAAAACCAACAGCAAAATGCTGAATTAAAAATATCAAGTCTTAAAGGGTTTAAGGTTAGTAACTCTGTATTGCCAAAGTTAAAGCACGTTTTGTTTGGGTTGCGTTTGTTGGCTTTAGGGTTTTTAATTGTAGCATTTGCTAGACCGCGTACGTCAGAAACTAACACTAAAACTAAAACAACAAAAGGTATTGATATTGTTATGGCTATTGATGTGTCTGCAAGTATGCTGGCAAAGGATTTAGATCCAAATCGTTTAGAAGCTTTAAAAAAAGTGGCAGCTAAGTTTATTAAAGGGAGACCAAATGATCGCATAGGATTAGTAGAATATGCTGGAGAAAGTTATACTAAAACACCGATAACTAGTGATAAATCTATTGTATTAAACTCGTTAGATGATATTAAATACAATACGATTATAGAAGGCGGTACTGCCATCGGTATGGGCTTAGCAACGTCTGTTAATAGATTAAAGGATAGTAAAGCAGAAAGTAAAGTCATTATTTTGTTAACGGATGGTGTTAATAATTCGGGCGTTTTAAATCCGAAAATTGCTAGTGAGTTGGCTGTCGAGTTTAAAATTAAGGTGTATACTATTGGTTTAGGTACCAATGGTATGGCTTTGTCACCAGTAGCAATTTTACCAAATGGTAGATTTAAGTATGATCGCGTTCAGGTTGAGATCGATGAAGATTTACTTAAAGATATTGCTAAAGTTACAGGAGGGAAATATTTTAGAGCAAATAATAATAAAAAGTTAGAACAGATTTATGCCGAAATAAATAAACTTGAAAAAACAGAAATTGACGAAATAAAATACACAACCTATCAAGAGCTTTTTAGACCATTTGTTTGGATCGCAGGATTGTTATTGTTGTTAGAGTTTTTGATAAGAATAACACTGTTTAGGAGTTTTGTGTAACAGACCTGTTTTCCGCGAAAGCGACATGTAAATCAATAATTATCCCGTCAAAGTAAGGTTTGCTTACGGCGACTAAAAATAGAATACTAAGAAAAATGTTTCAAATAGAAGAAAAAATATGGTTTTGGACACTACTGGTTATTCCAGTGTTAGTAGTCTTCTTTTTGTTGTTACAATTTTGGAAAAAACGCACACAAAAAAAGTTTGCTAATAAGGTTTTGCTAAAACGTTTAAGTCCAAATCAATCGGTCTTTAAATCGGTATTAAAATTAGTCGTGTTATGTTTGGCTTTTGCAAGTTTATCGATGGCGTTAGTCAATCCAAAAGTAGGAACTAGTTTAGAAACAGTAAAGCGTGAAGGTGTAGATATTGTCTTTGCAGTGGATGTGTCTAAAAGTATGTTGGCAGAAGATATTAAGCCTAATAGACTTAAAAAAGCACAACAGTTAGTTTCTAGAATTATAGATAACTTGGGGAGTGACCGTGTAGGGATTATTGCTTACGCAGGAAAAGCATTTCCGCAGTTGCCAATCACAACAGATTATGCGGCAGCAAAAATGTTTTTGCAAAACATGAATACAGATATGTTGTCTTCTCAAGGAACCGCAATAAACGAGGCTATTAATTTAGCAAAAACGTATTACGACGACGACGAGCAAACCAATCGTGTGTTAATTATAATATCTGATGGAGAAGATCATAGCGAAGCAGCTATGCAAGTCGCAGAAGAAGCGAGTAAAGAAGGTATTAAAATATTTACGATAGGTGTTGGACAGATTAAAGGAGGGCCAATTCCATTAAGGGTAAAAGGCGCGCTAGTGGGTTATAAAAAAGATAAACAAGGCGAGACGGTTATCACAAAGCTTAATGAAGAAACCTTAAAGAATATTGCTGATCAGGCGAATGGGGTTTATATTAATGGCGCAAATACAGATAAAGTGGTGAGTCAAATGACTGACATTTTAAATAAAATGGATAAAAAAGAATTTGAGGCTAAACAAGTCGCGAATTTTGAGAGTAGATTTCAGTGGTTTTTAGGATTAGCGATTTTATTATTTTTAATTGATATTTTCTTATTAGAAAGAAAAACAGCTTGGTTGAAAAAATTAAATCTATTTAATGAGAATTTATAAAACCCTTAACATCAACGATTGGAAGCCTTTAGTATATTTACAAGTTATAAAATTTAAATGAAAAATATTTTAACCTACATATTGCTATTTTTATCAATAACTGTTGTTGCCCAAGAGCAAGAAGAGGATAAAGCAGCACTAAAACAAAAGTTGAAAGCGCAGGGATTTGTTGCAGAAGCTAATGATTTAGCAAATAGTGATGCTTTTGCTGAAGCAGAAATGGAATACCGTAAAGCATTATCTATAAAGCCAACAGAAGTTGCAGGTGCTTATAATTTAGGACACCAATACTTTAAAAAAGGTAATTTTGGAGAAGCGTTGTACCGCAATCAACAAGCGGCGAAACATGCTGTAAATAAATCAGATAAACATAAAGCTTTCCATAATATAGGTAATATTTTAATGGAAGAAAAGAAGTGTAAAGAAGCTGTGGAAGCTTATAAAAGTGCTCTTAGAAATGATCCGTCGGATAATGAGACTAGATATAATTTTGCAATAGCTAAAGAATGTGCAAAACAGCAGGAAGATGATAATCCTCAAGACGACGATAAGGACGGTGATAACAATAAGGATAAAGACGAGAAGAAAGACGAGGATAAAGATAAGAAAGAGGACGAGAATAAGAAAGATCAGGAAGATCAAGGCGATAAGGATAAGAAAGAAGGTGATCAGGATAAGGATGAAGAGGGAGAGCCTAAGGATGAAAAAGAAAATGATCCAAAGGAAGGTGATCAGAAAGATCAACAGAAGCAACCACAGCCAGGTCAGATGTCGCCTCAGCAAATTAAAAACTTGTTAGAAGCGATGAATAATCAAGAGCAAAAGGTGCAAGAGAAAATAAATGCCGAAAAGGTAAAAGGGGCTAAACAGCAGACAGAGAAAGATTGGTAGTTATAATGAAAGTATTAAAATACATAGTAGTTCTTTTTTTAACGTGCTCCACTACTTTAGTAATGGCACAGGATAGTGATGCTGTTACTTTTCAGGCGAAAGTGAGTAAGAAAAGGTTAGCTTTAAATGAACGCTTACGTATCGATTTTCAGATGAATAGGGACGGAGATAATTTTACGCCTCCAAGTTTTTCAGATTTTATTGTCGTTGGTGGGCCTAATCAATCCGTGAGTAATTCGTGGGATGGAAAACGACGTAAATTTACAAAAATTTACAGTTATTTTTTAGCGCCAAAAAAGATGGGGACGTTTACAATTAACCCGGCTAAAATAGAGATTGATGGTGTTGATTTTCAAACCACAGCAATAACAATAAAGGTTACAAAAGCACAAGAAAAACCTGAGAATCCTAACGATCCAGATTATATTGTACAGGAAAATATTCATTTGGTTACAGAGGTTTCAAAAAGTAGTCCTTATTTAAATGAACCTATTACAGTGGTTTATAAATTATATGTAGCACCAAGAACGGGGATTAGTAATTATAGAGAGCTTGAAAGTCCTAAGTTTAATGGGTTTTGGAGTCAAAGCATTGATGATAGAGGTGTTAGAATACAAAATGGGACGTATAAAGGTGAGGAGTATCGTTTTGTCACTTTAAGAAAAACAGTGTTATATCCACAAAAAACGGGCGCTTTAGTGATAGAGCCTTTAAGTTTAGATATCACAGTGGATGTGCCAACTAATAGACGTGATATTTATGGCAGACAAGTGTCAAATCAAGTCCATAGAACAATTTCAGCTAATACTAGAACTATAAATGTAAAAGCGTTACCGGAAGCAGGTAAGCCTGCTAATTTTACAGGAGCTGTAGGAGATTTTCAATTTAATGTAACGACTTCAAAAAATAGTTTGAATGCAACAGAGTCTCTACAGGCTAAAATAGAAGTGTCAGGTAGAGGAAATCTGAAGTTATTTCAATTACCAAAATTAACAACACCTAGTACGTTGGAAGTGTACGATCCTGAGCATTTAGAAAATGTCAGAACAAATGCAGCAGGAATGCAAGGTCAGATTTCTGATACGTATACTATTGTGCCACAGTATAAAGGTAAGTTTCCAATACCTCCAATAAGTTTTTCTTACTTTGATTTAGAAACAGAAACGTATAAAGAAATAACGTCTCAAGACATTGTTATTAATGTTATAGAAGGACCGATTTATGCAGAGGCGGATAATAATTTACCAATTGCAGGTAGTGGAGAACAAGTGACAGCTTTAGATGCTAATCAGTTTGCTTCTATAAAAACAGAAACTAGTTTTGATTTAGAAGAAAAAGAAGCATTTTTAAATTCACCTATGTTCTGGACAAGTTTGCTAGGGCCTTTATTAGCTATTCCTCTAGCACTATTATATAGAAGAAAACGTGACGAAAGAGACGCAGATGTTTCTGGTAACAGAAAAAGAAAAGCGGACAGACTTGCTAAAAAATATTTAAGCGCGGCTAAAAAAGCATTAGGACAAAAGGAAGCTTTTTATATCGCATTAGAAAAAGCATTACATAATTACTTAAAAGGACGATTAAGTATAGAGACTTCCGATTTAAGTAAGGATAAAATAACCAGTTTGTTAACAGAAAGAGGGGTAGAAGGCGTTGTAATAACAGATTTTGAAGCCCTACTTGAAAATTGTGATTTAGCACGTTATACACCTATTACTACTGTAACCATGCAACAAGATTATGAGAAGTCGGCAACCACAATTAATCTCATTGATAAACAAATTACATAACCTGTTTTTTCTACTTTCGCTTAAGCGGAAACCTATAATAATGAAGCACATAATTTACATACTCTTTTTTTTCTTCGGAAGCTTAACAGCGCAAAACGAAACTGTTTTTGAGCAAGCAAACGCATTATATAACGATGCTAAGTTTGATGAAGCCATTGCAAAATATGAATCTATTTTAGAGACCAAACAGCACTCGGCAGAGGTCTATTATAATCTTGCAAATGCACATTATAAGCTAAATAATATTGCGCCAAGTATTTATTATTATGAAAAAGCACTACAGCTTAAACCGGAAGATAAAGATATCCTAAACAATAGAGCATACGCCAAAAAGATGACCGTGGATGCGATTCAGGCAGTTCCAGAATTAGGTTTATCTAGATTTTTTAATAAGGTAATTAAGATATTGACGTTTGATAATTGGGCAAAATTAGCCATAGTATTGATGGTTTTGTTTATTGCATTGTTTTTAGTGTATTATTTTACACATGGGACGCAAAGTAAACGGGGATCTTTTATTTTAAGTTTTGTGTTTTTATTTTTATCATTATGTAGTGTAGGCTTAGCATTTCAGAAACAAGCACTAGATACAAAAGATAATCCAGCAATTGTATTCGCACAAAAAAGCGAAGTCAAAACCGAGCCTAACTCGGATGGTAAGGATGCTTTTGTCTTACATGAAGGCGCCAAGGTTTTGGTCTTAGATACCATAAATGACTGGCGAAAAATTAAACTTTTAGATGGAAAAATAGGTTGGATTAATGCAAAGGATATTAAAATGTTGAATAATTTTTAATTGTTCCTTAACAGTTAACTGAGTCTGAAGTTATATATTTGCTTTTCTCAAAGTAAAAAAATGCACAGAAAAGCAGTATCCATCTTCTTTACAATATTATTTTTGGCGCTAATAACAGCACCATCAATTATTGTTGTTATGGACGATTCTGTGGATGTCTCTGTCTTTTATAGCTTGTCAGAAGAAGAGGAAGAAAACAAAAACTTAAATCTCGCTTTTATTTTAGAAAATCTAGAAGATAGTTTTTTAGAAACTTCAAAAAAGACGGATAACTTAGGGTATTGCTTCAAAAGTTACCCAAAACCACATCAGAATTTATTATTCCCACCTCCCGAATTCATTTAGTGATCTTTTTCAAATAGGACAAATCTGTCCACACAAAAATTACTAAAATAACCATTGCGTTTCCGCAGTGGTGCAAATGAATTTATACATGTTTAAAACATTAAAAAATGACTTACCAGCGAGTATAGTCGTGTTTTTTGTAGCGTTACCTTTATGTTTAGGTATTGCTCTGGCCAGTAATGCTCCACTTTTTTCAGGAGTAATTTCCGGTATTATAGGAGGGGTTGTAGTAGGAGCTTTAAGTGGTTCTAAAATAGGAGTCAGTGGTCCGGCTGCGGGATTGGCGGCAATAGTATTAACAGCAATTGTATCACTGGGGGGTTATGAAAACTTTTTGGTTGCAGTGGTTTTAGGTGGAATTATTCAAATCGTATTTGGAGTTTTAAAAGCTGGTGTTATTGGGTATTATTTCCCGTCTTCAGTAATTAAAGGAATGTTAACCGGTATTGGAATTATAATTATTTTAAAACAAATCCCTCACTTTTTTGGATACGATTCAGAGCCTGAAGGTGCTGATAGTTTTGTTGAGTTGTCGGGAGAAAATACATTTTCGGCCATTTTAAATATTACTGACCATATTACTATAGGGTCATTACTTGTTGGTCTTATTGGTTTAGCTATCTTATTGTTATGGGATAAAGTGTTGTCTAAAAAAGGTAAATTTTTTCAAATAATACAAGGTCCTTTAGTGGCAGTAGTTGTAGGTATCATTTATTTTGTTGTGACAAAAGATACTAATTTAGGAATTGAAAAAACGCATTTAGTAAGCGTGCCAATTCCAGAGAATTTAGATTCCTTTCTAGGTCAGTTTAGGTTTCCTAATTTTAGTGCAATTACAAATCCTGATGTATGGATTGTTGCGTTTACAATTGCTTTAGTAGCAAGTTTAGAAACCTTATTATGTGTTGAAGCAACGGATAAGATCGATCCAGATAAAAATGTAACGCCTACTAATAGAGAATTATTAGCGCAAGGTACAGGGAATATTATTTCTGGTTTAGTTGGAGGTTTGCCAATTACGCAAGTAATCGTACGTAGTTCGGCTAATATTCAATCGGGAGGACGTAGCAAATTATCCGCTATTTTTCATGGGTTCTTATTGTTGATTTCGGTTGTTTTAATACCAAAATTATTAAACATGATTCCACTATCTGTTTTAGCGGCCATCCTTTTAATTGTAGGATATAAGTTGGCAAAACCAGGATTGTTTAAAAAGATGTATGACATGGGATGGAAACAATTTGTACCATTTGTAATTACTGTTTTAGGTATTGTTTTTATTGATTTATTATGGGGGATTGGTTTAGGATTGTTAGTTGGTATTGTTGTCATATTAATTAAGAGTTACCAAAACTCACACTTTTTAAATATTGAAGATAAAAGCAACGGTATGCATATAATAAAAATGACTTTTGCTGAAGAGGTAACGTTCTTTAATAAAGGAGCGATTTTAAAAGAACTTGATAGCTTACCAAGAGATACGTCTTTAGAATTAGATGTTAGAAAAACACGATATTTGGATAACGATATAATCGAAATTTTAGAAGATTTCGCTTTTAAAGCCAAAGAGCGTAACATTAATATTAAGTTAACTTCAGAGCGTGGTGTCGTGGAGAATCCAGATAGTTTTATAGAGTTTTTTAAACTAAGACCAGTATCTGCATAAACTTAAAATCATGAAAAACAATAAATATAAAATATTGGTGCTTTCAGATTTAAATAAGTCCACAGCGTTACAATTAAAAAGCACGGTAAGTTTGGCTAAAATGATGGATGGAGACATTACCTTATTACATGTTAAAAAACCTACTGATATTGTCGAAAGAGAAAGTCAGTTGTCTGCAATGCGTGCAATTAATGAGAATCATATTGCGACTAACAAGAAGATTGAAGGCTTAATTAGACCTATTCAGGAAGATTTCAAGCAAAATGTTAACTATCAGGTTGTAATTGGTAATGTAAAACACGAAATTGAGACGTATATTAACGACTATCAGCCAGATATGATTGTTTTAGGTCGACGAAAATCTAAAACACTCAATTTTATGGGTGATAATATCACCGGTTTTGTTTTAAAAAAATATAATGGGGCAATAATGATTGCTGCAGAACAGCACGCTTTACAACCAAATGAGGATGTTACTTTGGGTGTTTTAAATACTACCGATCAAAGTATAACTACCGATTTTATCGAAGGCTTTGTAAATAAAACAAGTCAGCCGATAAAAGCATTTAAAATTGTAACAAATCAGACGCAGTCTAAAAATAATATAACGGACAAAACAACGGAATATGTATTTGAAAAAGGAAGCAAGGCAGTCGATAATGTTTCAAAATATGCGTCAGAAAGTAATATTAATTTAATGTGTTTTGATAATTCGAAACAAGATAAATCCAATACCAGTATTAAAAAAGTAATCAGCAGACTTAATGTGTCGTTATTACTAATAGGAAAAAATACAACAATACTGCCTAGGTAGTATTATAATAATTTAAAAAAGCAAAGAGATATGAAAGCACATACAAGAGAAACTCAGTCAACAATGACTCCAGATAAAGCGATACAATTTTTAGTCGAAGGTAATGGAAGGTTTCAAAATAATTTAAAAGCAAACCGTAACCTTTTAGAGCAAGTTAATGATACAAGTGAAGGGCAGTTTCCATTTGCTACAATATTAAGCTGTATAGACTCTCGTGTCTCTGCAGAGTTGGTTTTTGATCAGGGTTTAGGTGATGTTTTTAGTGTGCGTATAGCGGGTAATTTTGTAAACGAAGACATCTTAGGGAGTATGGAGTTTGCTAGTAAATTAGCAGGAACTAAAGTAATTGTGGTTTTAGGTCACACAAGTTGTGGTGCTATTAAAGGGGCTTGTGATCACGTAGAAATGGGTAATCTTACTAAGTTAATCCAGAAAATTACTCCTGCTGTAAATGCAGTATCAGAACCTAAAGATGAAAGTTTACGTACGTCTAAAAATTTAGCTTTTGTAGATGAAGTTTCAAAGAAAAATGTCGAGTTAACGATGGACCGTATTCATGCTGAAAGTCCAATTTTAACAGAAATGGAAAAGAGTGGTGAAATTAAAATTGTTGGTGCTATGTATGATATTAATACAGGAGCAGTATCGTTTTATTAGTAGCATACTTGGATGAGAATGAGGAAATTGAAAAAGAAAAATATAATCGCAACACTAGCACTATCGCTGGTGTTGCCTTTTTATGGGCTAAGCCAGGATAGCAGTTTAGGAAACTGGCTGATCTATATTGGTAGTAAAGATCTTAAAAATGGTTGGAACATTCATAATGAAGTCCAATACAGAAACTATGATGCTATTGGCGATTTAGAACAATTGTTGTTAAGAATAGGATTAGGTTATAATTTAACCGAAAACAATAACAACTTGTTATTAGGTTATGGTTACATTCTCTCTGAAAACTATGTGGGTAATACGCACGAGAAAGTGTCGGTAAATGAACATCGAATTTTTCAACAATTTACCACAAAACAAAACTTAGGGAAACTAAGTTTAAGTCATCGATACAGGTTTGAACAACGTTTTGTAGAAGCCGATTTCAAGATGCGTTTTAGGTATTTTTTAGGCTTGAAAATTCCACTTCAAAATAATGCAGATGGTAATAATCCATTGTATCTTTCAGCTTATAATGAGATTTTTTTAAACACTAAAAGCTCAATATTTGATAGAAACAGGATGTATGGAGGTTTCGGGTATCAGTTTTCGAAGCAATTACGATTAGAATTAGGGTATATGAATCAGTTTTTTGAAACAACTAGTAGAGATCAAATTAACATCATGGCTTTTGTTAATTTTTAAACAAGTCTACGCTTATAATTTACTGTTAATTAAGGGGTAGTACAAGAATCTAAATTTTTATTATTTAGAAAAAATGTTAATTTAGTATAAAATAATTTTAGGACTATGAAGAAGTTTTTTGCCAATTTTAAAGGAGACGCATTTGGTGGTATAACAGCAGGTATTGTTGCCTTGCCTTTAGCATTAGCATTTGGTGTTTCGTCTGGTTTAGGACCTAGTGCAGGTCTGTATGGTGCTATTTTTATCAGTTTTTTTGCCGCTTTTTTTGGTGGTACTCCAACCCAAATCTCTGGGCCAACAGCTCCAATGACGGCAGTTAGTATGGTGGTAATTGCTGGTATTATTGCAACTCACGATGGCGATGTCACTAAAGCTTTACCATATATTCTTTCTGTATTTTTATTAGCTGGATTAGTTCAAGTTGGATTAGGGATATTAGGTTTTGGTAAGTACATTAAATACATACCTTATCCTGTTGTGTCTGGTTTTATGACGGCTATTGGTGTAATTATATTAGTCACTCAGATATTGCCATCAATTGGTTATTATCCAAAAGAAGATACAGAATATGTTGCGCAGTTTAAGCCGCAAGCAGAAGAGTTGATTTTACAAAATATATTAAAAGAAGAAGCTGGAGAAGGTGTTCTGGTTTTAGAGAATTTTAAAGAAACCATTAAAAAAGCAGGGGATTTACAACAAGACGATATTGATAAAGAATCTAAAACGTTAGCAAAAGCTGAAGCATCTGGGGTTTTAGGGACATTAAAAGTGTTACCAAGAGCTTTACAGCAAATTAATTGGTTAGAAATAGCTCTAGCGTTGTCAACCATTTTTATAGTTTATGGTTTTAAAAAAATAACAACTAAAATACCAAGTGCTTTGGTTGCATTAATCGTTGTTTCTGGTGTCGCTTATGGTTTTAAGTTAGGGTATCGGACAATAGAAGAAATCCCTTTGGGTCTGCCAAAACCTAACCTCGAGATTTTTACACGTTTTGACTTAGCAAGTGTTACACCTTATATTTTTACAGCGATTACTTTAGCGCTTTTAGGTGCGATAGATTCGTTGCTAACTAGTGTGGTTGCGGATAATATGACTAAAACAAAACACAATCCAAATAAAGAATTAATAGGTCAAGGTATAGGTAATAGTATCGCTTCTATTTTTGGAGGTCTTCCTGGTGCAGGTGCAACGATTAGAACTGTTGTAAATATTAATGCTGGTGGACGCACGCGTTTGTCTGGTATGATCGCTTCTGTCATGCTGTTATTTATTTTGTTAGCTATTGGTCCAATAGCTTCAAAAATTCCGGCTGCAGTTTTAGCGGGTATATTAATTACAGTAGGTATTGGTGTCATGGATTATAAAGGCTTAAAGGCTATTCCGTCATTACCAAAAGACATGAAAATTGGACCCATCAAACTCAGTTCGGAAGTGCTTATCATGTTAATCGTGTTAGTTTTATCAAGTACATGGGATTTAATATATGCGGTAGGAATTGGTTTAGTAATTGCCTCGTTGTTATTCATGAAAAAAATTGGAGATTTAACAGCCCAAAGCTCGGATGTTAAACCGTTAAAAGAAGAAGCGTGGTCGGACGAAGTTGACTTTCCTGATGCGTTGGAAGAAGAAGTCTTTATAAAGCATATTAAAGGCCCTTTGTTTTTTGGGTCTACTTCAGATTTTCAACAACTAGCAAAGCAAATACCAAGTACAGCAAGAACTGTTGTTGTTAGATTAGGACGTATGCCGTACATGGATCAATCTGGTTTATATGCAATGGAGGATGTGTTGGTTGACTTAAAAAAGCAAAACATGGACGTCTTGTTTGTTAATCTATTAACGCAACCAAGATATATGATGGAGCGTATTGATATCATTCCTGATTTAATTCCAAAAGAACATATTTTTGAAGATTTTAATTCCTGCTTACAATGGGTTAAGGATAATGTGAAAGACCAATTTTAAATAACTGTCTTATGGATATTAAAAAAGTGTTTGATAACAACGATAAATTTGTTAAGACAAAATTAGCTATAGATAAGGACTATTTTGAAAACCTAGGTAAAGGTCAAAGTCCCGAATTACTTTATATTGGCTGTAGTGATAGTCGTGTAACAGCCGAAGATTTAATGGGATTAGGTCCAGGCGAAGTGTTTGTGCATCGTAACATTGCAAACATGGTTTCTGGTAATGACTTAAGCGCTATGTCTGTTGTGGAATATGCGGTAGTACACCTTAAAGTTAATCATGTTGTCGTTTGTGGACACTATGCTTGTGGAGGAGTCAAAGCGGCGATGCAATCTGCAGATTTAGGTATTTTAAATTCTTGGTTACGTAATATCCGTGATGTGTATCGCATACACAAAGACGAATTAAATGCCATTAAAGACGAAGAGAAAAAGTATGACCGTTTGGTTGAGCTTAACGTTAAAGAGCAATGTGTTAACTTGTTAAAAACAGCAGCAGTACAAAAAGCCTATAGAGATAGAGATTTAAAAGTACACGGTTGGGTATTTAATGTGCATACGGGTAAGTTAATTGACTTAAAAATAGATTTTGATCACTATTTAGAAGACATTATGGAAATCTATCACTTAGATTAATCCTTAAGCTTCAGACTCGTCAGTAGGTTCAGCAGGATCAATAATTTGATCGTCTTCGTTTTCTTCGTTGTCCTCATCAGACTTAATAATACTAGGAAATATCATTGGCGCCAAAGATTTTACGGGCGCATATAACATAGAATCCTCAATATCCTCATCCTGAACAAATGGAATGGCGTTATTCATTTTATCAAAAACAATTAATAAAACACTTAAAATCAAACCTATTTTAAGTGCGCCAAACAAAGCGCCTAGTAGTTTGTTTAAAATTCCTAAAGAAGCAAAATCTGCTAACTTTGTTAGTGCTTTTCCGGCTAAACTAATCACCAGAATAATAATCACAAAAGTTATAGCAAACGCAGTCGTGTTAATTGTTTTCTCGTTCCAAGAGGTTTTATCCATTAAAAATTCGGCAGCAAAATAGCTAAAATGAATAGCACCATAAACACCAGCAATTAATGCTACAATCGATGCTAGCTCAACAAAAAGTCCCTTAAACAATCCGCGAACTAAACCAAATAATAGTAAAGCACCTAAAACAATATCAATTACAGCCATAAAGTTAGATTTTAGGCAAATATAAATTAACTTTGCGACTTTAAAATTATTATGGCAAGAGACGAACAGTTAAAAGAGAGATGGCAGGAGATAGTGACTAAGCTATCCAACCAATTTGCAGACGGAGACACACTAGACTTAGATGCAATAATTTATTTAATTGGCGTGCAAGAGTTAGGACAGTTGGAGCGCACATTTAAAAAGGATCACAAACTAGATTTAATGCACATTGCAATCTGTAAATTGTTGGTGCCTTACGGGTATTATGAATTTGAGTTTGTAGATGAAGATGGCTGGCCACACTATAAAACGATAGGAGAATTACCAAACCTAAAGGCAGGAGAACAAAGTGTTTTAATGAAAGAAGCAATCGTTAATTACTTTTTGGAAACCCAATATATTAAATAATTTTTGGGCGTTACCACAAGGGTCGCGCTATCGGCAGTCGCTTTTAATTTGCTTTTTGGCAAATAAAAGAGCTTCAACAAATGCCTCCATCGCTAACGCAAATCACGATAAAATTCATAAATTTGCCAATCATTTAGAAGATTATGATAGATAAGATAAAAGAACTTATAGCAGAAGCAGACGCCTTTAAAGCACAAACCAAAGAAGAGGTTGAAGCGTTTCGTATAAAATATTTAGGGTCCAAAGGATTGTTAAAAGAATTCTATGGAGAGCTTAAAAATGTCGCAAACGACCAAAAAAAGGAATTTGGCCAGATTATTAATACGCTTAAAAATACAGCTCAAGATAAAGTAAACACTTTAAAAGAAGAATTTGAAAGTAATACTGAAGACAAAGGTACCAGTGGGGATTTATCAAGGCCAGGAGAGCCAATAACTATTGGATCACGTCACCCAATATCTATCGTAAAAAATCAAATCATCGATATCTTTTCTAATATTGGATTTAATGTTAGCGAAGGTCCAGAAATAGAAGACGATTGGCACAACTTTACAGCACTTAACTTACCAGAATACCATCCAGCAAGAGACATGCAGGATACCTTTTTTGTGCAAACCAATCCGGATATCTTATTACGTACGCATACTAGTTCTGTACAAGTACGTTATATGGAAAATAACCAACCACCAATACGTACAATATCACCAGGCCGTGTGTATCGTAACGAAGCAATATCTGCACGATCTCATTGTTTCTTTCATCAAGTGGAAGGGTTGTATATAGATAAAGATGTCAGTTTTGCAGACCTAAAACAAACCTTACAATACTTTACAACAGAGCTTTTCGGGAAATCTAAAATTAGATTGCGTCCGTCATACTTCCCGTTTACAGAGCCAAGTGCCGAGATAGATGTGTATTGGGGATTAGAAACAGAAACTGATCACAAAATCACCAAAGGTACTGGTTGGTTAGAGATTGGAGGTTGTGGTATGGTGGATCCTAATGTCTTAACCAATTGTGGTATTGATGCAGAAGAATATTCTGGATTTGCTTTTGGTGTAGGTATCGATCGTATAGCAATGTTATTGCATCAAATTAGCGATATACGTTTATTAAGTGAAAACAATGTTAGATTTTTAGAGCAATTTAAATCAGCCTTATAGTCTAAACCTCAATATTATATACTTTAAAAGCCAACTGTTAATAGTTGGCTTTTTTATTTAACAACATTTTAACTTCGGTTAGTTCGGTTAGTTCCGAACTAATCTATAGATTTGCAGAGCATATAGCATTAACAGATGCTATGTTCAAAATTTCAGAAATTAAATTGTTTAGAAATGAAAGAAGAGATCTGCAAAGAAAAAATGGCGTTAGTGGAAAAACTAGGCGTGCATTTAGAAAATAGAGAGCAATTAGCTCCTGTGGCTGCTCGTATATTGGCTTATATAATTCTTACGGGTAAAAAAGGAACTACGTTTGAAGATATGGTAACCGTTTTATGCGCAAGTAAAAGTACTATCTCTACACACCTTAATCATTTACAGGATTTAAACAAGATTCAATACTTCACAAAAACAGGAGATCGTAAAAAGTATTTTATAATTAAAAAAGATACTATTATTCAACATATTGATAAAATGGTAAGCCATTGGGACGAAGAACGAATAATACATTTAGAAATTAAAGATTATAAGGAGACTATTAATAACACTAAAATAGAAAAGGAAGATGAAAAATTTGATTTAAACTTTCATGATGATTACATCAAATTTATAGACGAAGCTAGTGCTTCTATTAAAGATTTAAGAATAAAAATTACAGACAATCAATTCGATATTTAAACTAAGTAAAAAATGAAACATAATAAAATAGTAACGTTACTTGCACTGAGTGTGTTTTTAGTCATTTTAAGTTGTGGTAAAAAACAAGAAGCTCCTGCGGCAGCTCAAGCGCCAGCTTCACCTTTTCCTGTGACACAACTACAAACTAAAACCGTAACTGGTTTTAAAGCATATCCAACAAATTTAGAAGGTATAGTTAATAGTGATGTAAGAGCAAAAGTCTCTGGTTATATCCAAAAAGTAATGGTTGACGAAGGTCAAAAAGTACGTAAGGGTCAGGTGTTATTTAAATTAGAAACACAGTCTTTAAATCAAGATGCTGGAGCAGCAAAAGCGCGTGTTAATGCAGCGCAAGTGGAAGTTGATAAGTTAGTTCCATTAGTACAAAAAAATATTATTAGTCCTGTGCAGCTAGAAACAGCAAAAGCTAATTTGGCACAAGTAAAAGCTAGTTATAGTAGTGTGTCTGCAAGTATTGGTTATGGTACAATAAGAAGTCAAGTGGATGGCTATGTTGGTGCTATTAATTATAGAGAAGGTGCTTTAGTGAGTCCTGCAGATCCAACGCCTTTAACTAGTGTAAGTGATATTAGTAAAGTCTATGCGTTTTTTAGTTTAAACGAAGCGCAATATTTAGACTTCTTGCAAAATGCAAAAGGTAAAAACTTAAAGGAGAAATTAGCTAATTACTCCGAAATCAATTTGATTTTAGCAAACGGAAGTACCTATTCTGAAAAAGGTAAAATTGAAACAAGTACTGGACAAGTTAACAAAAACACAGGAACGGTAAGTTTAAGAGCAGTGTTTGATAACCCAAACCAATTATTAACGAATGGTAATAGTGGTACAATCCAAATTCCAACAGTGTATGAGAATGCAATTATTATTCCTCAGCAATCAACATATGAGCAACAAGGGAATGTAATGGTTTTTAAAGTTGGCGAAGACAATAAAGTGGTGACTTCAATAGTGAAAATAAAAGCTACAATTGATAATTTATATGTTGTAGAGTCTGGAGTAGACTTGAAAGATAAGATTATTGTGTCTGGTGTTGGTAAATTAAGAGCTGGAATGACAATTGCCCCACAAGAAACATCATTTGAGGACGCTATTAAACCAGTAGCCGTATTATTTAAAAACTAGTAACTAACAAATTTAATAGTCATGTTAAAAACATTTATTGAAAGACCAGTGCTTTCAACAGTTATCTCTATTATCATAGTCATACTAGGGGTTATCAGTATAACAAGCTTACCTATAGAGGAGTATCCGGATATTGCACCGCCAACCATTAAGGTGACAGCATCATATCCAGGTGCCAATGCAGAAACAGTATTAGAAAGTGTAATTGTTCCTATTGAAGAGCAAATTAACGGAGTAGAAGGGATGACATACATTACCTCTACAGCTTCAAATACAGGTACAGCAGAAATCACAGTGTACTTTAATCAGGAGATGGATGCGGATATAGCAGCGGTAAACGTGCAAAACCGTGTGTCTAGAGCAAGTTCATTATTACCTCAAGAAGTGCTTCAAACAGGTGTAACGACTCAAAAACAAGAAACAAGTGCCTTGATGTTTATATCAATGTACTCGGAGAACGAGGATTATGATGCAACGTATATTCAGAATTACTTAAAAATTAATGTAATTCCTGCAATGCAACGTATTAGCGGTGTTGGTGATGTTAGTGTATTTTCACAACAAGATTATGCCATGCGCATTTGGTTAAAGCCTGAAAAGTTAGCAGCATACAAGCTAATACCTTCAGATATTTCTGCAGCATTAGCAGAGCAAAACTTAGAAGCAGCAGCAGGATCATTAGGACAAAATAACGGAGAAGCATTTTCTTATACATTAACGTATAGCGGGCGTTTTAAAGAACAAAAACAATATGAAGATATTGTTATAAAAGCTTTAGGTAATGGGCAGTTTTTACGTTTAAGTGATGTGGCAACTATCGAGTTAGATGCACAATCTTATGCGTCTAATGCGATGAGTAAGGGGAATCCTGCAGTATTTATGGGGATTTTCCAAACAAAAGGCTCTAATGCAAGAGAAATTATTGAAAACATTAAAACGACGTTGGAAGGTGTTAAAAAAGATCTTCCAGAAGGCTTAGATGTATTTGTACCTTACGATACTAGTTTGTTTTTAAATGCGTCTATCGAGAAGGTAATTAGCACGTTAATGGAAGCCTTTTTACTGGTGTTCTTAGTCGTATTTATCTTTTTACAAGATTTCCGTTCAACGTTAATTCCCGCAATTGCAGTGCCAGTATCTATTATTGGTACGTTCTTTTTCCTAAATGTGTTTGGGTATTCTATTAATTTATTAACGCTATTCGCATTAGTCCTCGCTATTGGTATTGTAGTGGATGATGCCATTGTGGTTGTGGAGGCGGTCCATGCTAAAATGGATGAAGGAGAAAAAGATCCAAAGGTAGCGACGCTAACTGCTATGAATGAAATATCAGGTGCCATCATCTCTATTACTTTAGTAATGGCAGCTGTATTTATTCCGGTAACGTTTATAACAGGTCCAACCGGTGTCTTTTATGAACAATTTGGGGTGACATTAATTATCGCTATTCTTATTTCGGCAGTAAATGCCCTAACCTTGAGTCCAGCATTATGTGCTTTATTACTAAAATCACATAAAGATGATGAAGAGTTAAAAGGTAAGAGTCCGTTAAAACGTTTTTATAGATTATTTAACCGTGGGTTTAATGCTACAATACAACGCTATGGTCAATCACTTCAGTTTTTATACAAAAGAAAATGGGTGTCTGTGGTATTATTAGGATTAGCTATTGTTGGAATTTTCTGGGCATCACAAAATACACCTACAGGGTTTGTACCTAATGAAGATAGAGGGATTATTTTCGCAAACATCGAGTTGCCAGCTGGAGCGTCTTTAGATAGAACAGATGCTGTGTCAAGAGATTTATACGAGAAAATTACAGGTATTGAAGGTATAGTTGCAGTAAACTTTATTAAAGGACGTAGTTTAATTAGTGGTGCAGGTAGTAACTATGGTTTTGGTATTATTAAACTGGCAGATTGGGGTGATCGTGAAGATCCTTCAACGTCTGTACAAGCAATTACAGGAAAATTATTTGGTGTGGTATCTACAATGCCGGAAGCTAATATTATTTTCTTCTCACCACCAAGTATCCGTGGTTTTGGTAACTCGGCAGGTTTTGAAGTCAATTTATTAGATAAGTTTGGTGGCGAGTTTACAGATTTAGATCAAGCAAATAAAGATTTCTCTATGGCGTTAATGAGTCATCCAGAAATAAAATATGCGCAATCGTCTTTCAGTACTAATTATCCGCAATACGAAATGGATATTAATGTGCCTTTAGCGAAAGAAAAAGGGGTGCCAATTAATAGCATTTTTTCAACGTTACAAGGATATATTGGAGGGGTTTATGCTTCAGATTTCTCTAAGTTTGGTAAACAATTTAGAGTATATATTCAAGCATTACCAGATGACAGGGCGGATGTAGATGCTTTAAATAGTATGTTTGTGAGAACGGATTCTGGAGAGATGACACCAATTACACAGTTTGTAAACCTAAAACGTGTGTATGGACCACAATCGGTAACGCGTTTTAACTTGTTTAATTCTACAATGATTTCTGGTGCTACTAATGATGGATTTAGTACAGGGGATGCGATTAGGGTTATTGAAGAAGAAGTTGCAAAATTACCAAGTAATTATACAGTGGCTTATTCTGGTTTAACTAGAGAGGAAGTTAGTGCAGGTAACCAAACCACATTTATTTTTGCCTTAAGTATCTTATTTGTGTATTTCTTATTAAGTGCGCAATACGAGAGTTATTTATTACCATTTGCAGTAATCTTATCATTACCATTTGGTGTCTTTGGAGCATATATTAGTACTAATTTGTTTGGATTAGAAAACAATATCTACTTCCAAATTGCACTGATAATGCTTATTGGTCTGCTCGCCAAGAATGCGATTCTTATTGTAGAATTTGCGCTAGCCAGACGGAAAAATGGTGAAAGTATTGTTGATGCAGCAATTGATGGTGCAAAATCACGTTTACGTCCAATTTTAATGACGTCTTTCGCCTTTATTTTAGGATTAATGCCATTAGTACTTGCAAAAGGTGTTGGGTCTGAAGGAAACAACTCTATTGGTACAGGAGCTGTAGGAGGAATGTTAATCGGAACCATTTTAGGGGTCTTTGTAATTCCTATCCTATTTATATTATTTCAGTGGTTACAAGAAAAAGTTTCTAGTAAACCAGCAGTACAAACTATTCAAGAATAAGAACAATGAAAGTTAATATAAAACATAGAAATTTTAGTAAAGGAGTACTAATTTTGGTAGTTGGACTAACGTTACAAAGTTGTTTTGTGGCGCAAGATTATACAAGACCAGAGTTGCCAGTAAGCGATGCGCTTTACAGAACAGATAATTTACCATCAGACAGCGTGTCTATAGCAGATGTGTCTTGGAAAACCTTATTTACAGACCAATATTTACAACAGTATATAGAGGAAGGTTTGCAAAATAACATGGATGTGCGTATTGCAATACAGCAAATGGTAGCTGCCCAAGCCTATGCAAAGCAAGGTAAAGTAGGATATTTACCATCTGTAAGTGTTGGGACTAATTGGACACACCAAGAGTTATCTAAAAACACACAATTTGGTGCGTTTTTAACGGATACGTCTACAGATCAGTTTGACGTGACAGCAAATTTATCTTGGGAGGCAGATCTTTGGGGTAAAATACGCAGTAATAAAAGAGCTACGCAAGCGGCTTATTTACAAAGTGTAGCAGGGCATCAAGCAGTTAAAACGCAATTGATTTCAAGCATAGCAAATACATACTACAATTTATTAGCCTTAGATGCGCAATTGAAAGTAACTAAAGAGACTATTGAGACTAGAAAAACAAGTGTCGAAACGATTAAAGCTTTGAAAGATGCGGGACAAGTAACACAAGTTGCCGTAGATCAAAATATAGCACAATATAGTAGTGCGCAAGCGTTACAGGTCGATATTGAAACTGCTATTTTTAAAACAGAAAATACGTTAAGTATTTTACTTGGTAAATCAGCACAACATTTTGAAAGAAGCAATTTAGATATTCAGAAAATTGAAGAACAACTTAAGCTTGGTGTTCCTGCAACACTATTAAGTAACCGTCCAGATGTAATGTCTGCAGAGTATAATTTGATTCAATCTTTTGAGTTGACTAATGTTGCTAAAAGTAATTTATATCCGTCTTTAAAATTAACGGCTGCCGGTGGATTACAAAGTTTAGAGATAGATAAATTATTTAATGCAAATTCAATTTTCGCAAATATAGTTGGTGGTTTAACGCAACCGTTATTTAATAAAAGGGCGTTAAAAACACAAAAAGAAGTGGCTATTGCACAACAAGAACAAGCATTACTTCAGTTTAAAAAGACCTTGTTAATTGCAGGAACTGAAGTGTCCAATGCCTTGTTTTCTTATGAGTCTGAAACTAAGAAATTTCAATTTAGAGAAAATGAAGTGGAAGCATTGCGTACTGCAGAATCAAACTCTGAAGAGTTACTTAAAAATGGTTACGCAACGTATTTAGACTTGTTAACTGCGAGACAAAGTGCCTTGAGTGCAGAGTTGAATATAATTGATAGTAAGTTACAACAGCTGGTATCTATCGTAGACTTATACGAAGCTCTTGGTGGTGGATGGAGATAAAATAAACTAAAATGATTACCAAAGCGGAGTTGTTAAGTTGTGCTATTGCAAAGTTTACCCAATTTGGGAGCAAGCATGTGACTTTAGACGAGTTAGCAAATACGCTTGGTATATCAAAAAAAACAATTTATACTTTTTTTAAAAATAAAGAAGATCTAGTAACTGCTAGTCTTGACAGTTTATTAAAGGAGTTTAGAGATGATATAGATGGGATTGTTAATAGCAATGGTAAAGATCCTGTTTTTTGTGTTATATTAATTTACCGTAGAGGGTTTGAGTATTTAAAATACTTTAAGCCCTCTTTTTTGTTTGGATTAAAAAAGTATTACCCAAAAGCAAGTGCTCTAGTTGATGATTTTACGGAAGAATTGTCTACTGATATAGTGTTTAACTTACTTAAAAAAGCCAAAGAATCAGGAGATATTAAGCAGGATATTAATTTGGAATTAATGGTGAAAGTTTATTTTTTCAGAATTGATAATCTTATTTTTAAGAAGCATAATTTGTTTGAATTGTATCCTAAAGAGGAGTTGTTTCAATATTTAGTGGTTTATAACTTGAAAGGAATAGTTAGCAGTGATTACACCAACCGGTATATGGAATAGTGCAATAAAAAAAGCCTTAACATTTACTGTTAAGGCTTTTTTATGTGTTTGTTAAATGGTCTATTGCAATAAGCTATATACAAATTCTGGATAACCACGTTCTCCTGCTGCGTTAGTTAACGCTATAAATTTTAATTTATATAAGTTTCCGTCGGTATCATTAACAACATAAAAGACGTTGTCTTTTAAAGAAGGTAAAGCGCCTGGTCCACCACCGTTTCTCCAACTACTTCCAATACCACGCTGATCGTTAGTAAAGTTGGTGTCAATAACGTCTGCTAAAGTGAAATTATCATAAGATAGGTCCGTGTCAACTTCTGTATCAATACTATAAACAGTAGCGTTTGATTTAGTGTTGTTTAAGACATAATCCGAATAACCATAAGCACCAGATATGCCTGGTCCAAAACTTAAAATTTGTGTTGCTCTACTAAAGTTTAAATCCCATTTTGTTTTTTCTGGTTCTATATTTATTTCTGTTTCTGTGTTAAAGCTGAAAAAAGTAAAATTATAATCTGCCTGTTTAGAAATTGTAACTTCATTATGTGTTGTTGCATCTAGGTCGGCGTATTGTAAAATATAGTCATTACCGTTTTTTAAGATTCTTATTTTTTTCCATCCTCTAGAATCTCCAGAAACACTTATGCTTCCAACAGGAGGTGTTTCTGTTCCAACTTCATAACCTAAGTTTACAAGATAAACTTTGTTATTGTCATCCGTTGATGAAACTTCTGAAATGGCAGTACCAGAAATATCTCCTTCTGGATTATCAACAAATAAATCAGTTCCAGGATTACCTATTTCCATTTGTGGTTGTAAGTCTAGAACTTCTTGTGTTGATGCATTAACGTTATCAATATCGTTTGTAGTTAATTCAGCAACGGTCATTTCTATAGAGCCATTTATAGCAACTCTAAATTCTGTTCCAGAATAAAATCCTAAATCCCAAGAGTCACGCTGTACGCTTGTTGTTGTATTTGTACTTAAATCGACATAGACTTGATTTTGTTGGTTTGGTCCACCAACAGTTGGTGCTACTGCAGCACCTTCAATAACGATGTTTATTGGTTGTGATGGTGTATTATCGTCATCGCTACTACAGTTTGTAAAAACTAGTGCAGTCATGCAAAGGGCTAAAGTAAAGAGTTTGTTTTTCATTGTATTGGTGTTTAAAAATTTAAATTATATAATAGTTTTAAGTAATATGATCTGCCGTATCCTAATAAAAGGCTACTGTTGTTTATGCTGTGGGTACCAGTTGTAGAGTTGCCATTAGTTGTAACGTTTGTGACGTCTAATAGATTTCGACCTCCAATTGTGGCTTGTAATTTGTTGTTTAAAAAGGACTTTTTTATTGAGGCATCCATCCAACTGTAAGCATCTGTGGTATATTTTTTAAATAGCGTACCGCCTTCAGTGTCGCTGCCTTCGGCAATGTAGTTTTGTTGTTTTCCGTTGTGTTTTAAAAGCAAGGTAAAGGCAGTGTTCCAATCTTTAACTAAATACGTTGCACTTGTATTAAGCTGCAAGGCGTATAAAAAGTCGTTTTCGGCATTAACCTCAGTGTTCATAATTCTTGAGACACCTTGTATGGTTGCTCCTAAATTAAAAGTCCAATTATTCTGTTTTATAGTGTTTTCGGATGTAAATCCAATTAAACGATAGGCATCAATATTTATATATTGGTATTGTAGGGGCGTTGTATTTACTAGTGCTAGTTCAATCTTATCTTTTAAGTTGATATAACTTAATTTTAGATTGTTAGTCATGGCGATGTCGCCAAACCAGCTTCGTTTTTTTAGGTTTAAAAAGGTCGAAAACCCTTGTTCTGGGGTTAAGTCTTGATTACCTCTTACATCGTGGTTAGAGTCTACAAAATAGTAGTACAGCTCTTCAAAATTTGGAGTACGGTAAGACGATCCGATACTTGCTCTTAACTCATAACCTTTGTTTAATAAATATCGGGCACTAAATGATCCTAAAAATTGAGATTTAAATTTTGAATTGTATTCATATCTTAAACCTGGTCGGAGTGATAGTTTATTGGATAGTTTAATTTCTGAGGACGAAAACACAGCGTAATTATTCTGTTGTTGTGTTTTATCTTGTTGTGTGACTTCTCCGGATGCTTGTGTGTCAAACCCTTCTATAAACCTTGTTTCATATCCTAATTGGTAGTTAAACTTATCGCTTTTTGATAAATTATTGATGGTTCCTTTCGAGAAGAACACAGTGCTTGATTGGTAGGTTTCATCGGTTTCATTAGTCTTTTCTTTAGTTAAGATATAGTAGTTAAACTCGTTTAAATCTCGTTTTTGCGTTTGGTAAGAAAAGGACGCATTATAATTAGCACCAGAAGTTAAACTACCGCTTAAACTTAAGTTATTTACAAATCTATTAGTGGTGTATATTCTATCCGTTGCCGAGGGATTACTAGTTTGTGACTGTGTGTCTATATTTGCTCTTACGGCAGCATCATAATAGTTTAAGTCTTCATTAAAATATTCGAACTTATAAAATAATCTAAAGTCGTTACCCGAGTAATTAAGACTGGCTTTAGAGGTTAATTGGGTTTTTGGTAACCAATCATAACCACGTAACCCATCATTTGTATAATGGTTTTGACCTTCACGTTGGTTGTAAAATCCTGCAAATTGATTACGATTGAAGCCTAATTTAGCGGACCATTTTTCGTTTATTTTATGCCCAATATTAAGTGCTTGTATGTGGCGACCTTCGTCAAACCAAGCATATTCATCACTTACTGTTTCTTCTTGTACAAAGGCTTGAATTTCCCAGTCATGGGCAATAGATTTTTTAGTAATGATATTAATAACACCAGAGACTGCATTGGCGCCATAGTCTACACCTACTGCACCTTCGACGATTTCGATACGTTCTATATCGTCTAAATTAATTTGCGTTAAATCAATATTATTACCAACGCCATTATCACTAACTAAAGGAATGTTATCCACTAAAATATTAAAATATTGCGAGTCTAACCCAAAAAACGAAATAGTAGAACGTCCCGTTTGTGCGCTAGGAATAATATTTAAATTAAGGTTAAAATTTAGTAAGTCTGCTAAATTATTAGCAGCTTGTTGATCAATCTTTTTTCGGTCTATCACGATGACGTTATGTACCGATTTTTTTATCGATTGTGGATTGTATTGACCGGTAACAACAACTTCATCAAGATTTTGAACTATTGTAGAATCGTTGGTCGTCGCTTCTTTTTGTTGAGCGGTTGTAATTCCGATTAAAAAAAATATAAAATAAACCGTTAAATAGTTTTTATTTAGAATCATTCTTGATTAAATTTGCTACAAATATATAAGTTATTTTAATTCAGTCTAAATAAGAACAACATTATTTTTAATAAAAAAACCAAACCATTACAAATGAAACAATTAGTAGTTTTACCAGTATTACTTTTAGCATTTTCTGTCTCATTACGTGCGCAAAACAAGAAGAAGCAGGACCAAGACGCCATAAAAAACATGTGTGGTTGTTACGAGGTGACGTTCAATTTTACAGAGACGTTTAATTATAGCAAAGATTCCTTGTACAAGCCATCGGATACTAAAATCGCTTCAGGTTTGGAATGGGCGCAATTGGTAGAGGATAATGATGATAAAATTGTGATTCAGCATTTAT
This sequence comes from Psychroserpens sp. NJDZ02, assembly GCF_004843725.1. Lineage (NCBI taxonomy): Bacteria > Pseudomonadati > Bacteroidota > Flavobacteriia > Flavobacteriales > Flavobacteriaceae > Psychroserpens > Psychroserpens sp. NJDZ02. The sequence goes on from NZ_CP039451.1 coordinate 1,832,592, forward strand.
TACAAGTCGGAACTCCTGAGGCACCTTATATTGTGAAGCATTGGAGACAAGACTGGTTGTTTGAAAACACAGATTTTTATATGTTTAATGGCGATAACCAATGGGCGTATGTGTCAAAACCGAAAAAAGAGGTTAAAAACCAATGGACGCAAAAAGTCTATCAAGTAGATGATAGTCCACGTTATGAAGGATCTGCAACTTGGGTACATGTTGATGGTAAAAGTTATTGGGAAAATATTACAACTGCACCGTTACCAAGACGAGAATATACTAAAAGAAGCGATTATAACATCACCTTAAGAGGTAACAGACATCAAACAACAGACTATGGTTGGGTGCATGATCAGGACAATGAAAAAATTATAAGAGAAGCTGGAAAAGAAGATGTAATTTTGGCTAAAGAGAAAGGCTATAACACCTATGTTAAGGTGGATGACAATAAATGTCAAGCGGCACAAGATTGGTGGAAAGATGGCCAAGAAAAATGGGCTAAAGTCCGTACTAAATGGGCGTCTGTTTTTGCAAGGCACCAAGATTTAGCTTTAGAAGCAAAAGTGGATAATAAAGTATTATTCAAATATTTATTTGATGACGAAAATTACTCGACATCAGAGCAAATAGATCCTATAATTGAACGTTTTATTAAAAAATAGATATAATTAACATGAAAAAAATAATAGCAATAAGTTTACTGCTTGTTAGTATAACAGTAAGCGCACAGGATAATGTGTTTTTAAGTAGAGGGTTTTGGAACCCGTCTGTAACTATTGATGCGGTTAAGGCGCAAGTTGATGCGGGGAATAATCCATCCGAGTTAAATGATAATAATTTTGATCCTGTTGTGTATGCTATTTTGCAGTCGGCACCAAATGAGGTCATAGAGTATATGGTGTCTTTAGAAGGTAACGATGTTAACAAATTAACGCATGATGGACGTACGTATATTTTTTGGGCAGCTTACACTGGTAATGATACGATAATGGAGTATTTTATTAGCAAAGGTGCTAAAACAGATATTTTGGATGATCACGGCATGACCGTTTTAAACTTTGCTGCAAATGCAGGACAAACCAATACTAAAGTGTATGACATTTGTATTGCAAATGGTGCGGACTTAAAAAATGATGTTAATCATGATGGTGCTAATGCTTTATTATTGGCAGCACCTAACGATATTAGGTTAACGGGCTATTTTATTTATAAAGGTTTAAGTGATAAAAGCGTTGATAATAACGGCAACGGAATTTTTAATTACGTGGCTAAAACGGGGGATTTAGAATTGCTTAAAGGATTAATCAAAGAAGGGAAAAAAGGAACCGATCAAGCCTTTATATTTGCTAGTAAAGGGACTAAAGGTAAAACGAATGGATTAGACGTGTACAACTATTTAGAAAGTGTAGGTTTAAACCCAAAAACTAAAACAACAGAGGGTATTACACCTTTACATAATGTGGCTTCTAGAAATAAAGACTTAGCAGTTATTAATTATTTTATTGAAAAAGGTAATTCTGTAAACGACGCAGATAAAAATGGAAATACGCCATTCTTAAATGCAGCAAGTAATAACGATATTACAATTGTTACATCACTTTTAGAGCAAGTGGAATCGATTGATTTTACTAACAAAAAAGGACAGTCAGCATTAATGTTAGCGGTTAAAAATAATAGTCATGACGTTGTAAAATTACTATTAGATAAAGGGGCAAAAACGGATGTTGCTGATAGTAATGGAAATAATATAGCGTATTATCTAGTAGAATCATACAATCCTAAAAAGGAAGCAAATTTCAAAACCAAATTACAACTTTTAGAAGGTAATGGCTTTGACTTTGCAACACCTCAAAAAAACGGAAACACATTATTACATATTGCTTTAGATAAAAATGACGTCGATTTTTTAAAACAAATTAATCAATTTGATGTTGATGTAAATACGGTTAATAAAGAAGGTTACACAGCTTTACATTTAGCAGCCATGAAAGCGACTAATACTACAATTATTAGATATTTATTGTCAATCGGAGCAGATAAAACAATAAAAACTAGCTTTGATGAGGGTGTTTTTGATTTAGCATCGGAAAACGAAATTTTAATGAGTAATCAAGTCACTTTAGATTTTTTAAAATAGAACATTAAATGAAAAACAGTAAACTAATTTTTAGCCTAGCAGTACTTTGTATCAGTTTGTTTTCTTTTACAAGCCTTACAACGTCATCCAAGTATAAATGTATGGTGCAGATGACTAATTATAGCGGAGAAGGCGCTTATGTTGCTATCTCTTTAATTAATCCTGATGGCGAATACGAAAAAACGTTGTACGTCCAAGGTGATGATGAAGAGTGGTATCATGACATCACAGAATGGTGGAAATTTCAAGGTAAAGTAAGAACTGATATTGATGCTTTAACGGGCGCTACTATTTCTGGAGGAGAACGTGCAGTAAGTGTGATACAAATTGAAGATTCTAAAATCAATGCAGGCTATAGTATCCGTTTTGAGTCTGCAGTAGAGGATCAAGAATATTACACTAAAGATGTTCAGTTTTTGTTAACCACCGACAGTGTAAAAAGCAAAGTTGAAGGGACAGGATTTATACGCTATGTGCGTTTAATGCCAAACTAAAACGTATTTATGACCATTTCTATTTGGAGGTATAGTCACCTCACATTAGCTATAGCTTCTTTTGTATTTGTCTTTCTAGCAACAATAACAGGTATTGTATTAGCATTTCAGCCTATATCAGAGCAGTTACAATCGTATAAAATAGAAGGGTCAGAGCAACTTGATTTACAACAAACCGTTGCAACGTTTAAAAAACAATATCCAGAGATTATAACTATAGAAGTAGATGCAAATCAATTTGTGTCTGCTTCTGTTATTACTACAGAGGGCAGCGCTTTAAATGGTTATTTCAATCCAAAAACAGGTGCTTTTTTAGGCGAAAAGCCAGAAGTATCTAATTTTTTTAAATTCACAACAAACTTACACCGCTCTCTGTTTTTGAAAGGACTTGGTCGTTTTTTTGTTGGCTTGGGGTCATTTTTATTATTTATTATTGCTATTACAGGATCCATTTTAATTATTAAGCGTCAAAGCGGAATAAAACGGTTTTTTGCTAAAGTTATAAATGAAGATTTCTCTCAATATTGGCATGTCGTTTTAGGACGTTTGTCTTTAATTCCTATTATCATTATTACCTTGACAGGGCTGTATTTATCACTGTTAAAGTTTGATGTTATTACAGAAAACAAACCTTCGCATTCGGTTGATTTTAATATGACCGCTTTCGCTGAAAAGCAGCCTGGTAGCCATCTGTTTAGTACGGTAATGTTAGATGAGGTTGTTGCTTTAGAATTTCCTTTCTCGGAAGATGAAGAAGATTATTTTACTTTAAAATTGAAAGAGAAAGAACTTATTGTACATCAGTATTCTGGTGTAGTGTTAAGTCAGATTGATTATCCAATGGTTACTTTTTTATCAGATTTAAGTTTGCTATTACATACTGGTAAAGGGAGTATTTGGTGGTCTATAGTATTGTTAATTGCGTGTTTAAATATTCTATTTTTTATCTACTCAGGTTTTAAAATGACTATAGATAGAAGAAAAAAAACGGTCTTACCAAAAAACAAGTTTACTAAGGATAAAGCCGAGTATATCATTCTTGTGGGATCGGAAACGGGCAGTACATATAGTTTGGCAACATCTTTTTTTAAAGCATTATTAGCTAACGGGCAAACGGTGTTTATTGCAGACTTAAACAGTTATTCAACATACAAGCAAGCCAAACAATTAGTGGTGTTTACTTCTACTTATGGAGAAGGAGAAGCGCCAATAAATGCAAAACAGTTTGTGTCACTTTTAAAAAGTGTGCAGCAAGAGCAAATACTTAATTACGCGGTGGTTGGATTTGGATCTTTACAATATAAGGAGTATTGCAAGTACGCACAAATCGTAGATGCGAGTTTACAGTTAGATTCAAAATTTCAACCTAATTTAGAGTTGTTTAAAATCCATAATCAATCGGAAGACCGTTTTAAAGATTGGGTGTTGCAATGGCAATCTGTGATTAGTTTAAATTTAGATATTTCAACTATTAAAACGATTACTAAACCAAGAAAAGAACAAACTTTTAAAGTGTTGGATGTCTCAGCATTAAATATAGATAACACTTTTTTAGTAACACTAAAACCTAGTAAAAAAGTAAGATTTACTTCAGGAGATTTATTGTCAATGGTTCCAAAAGTAGATGGTGTGGAACGCTTATATTCTATTGCAGAAATAAACAATCAGATAATAATTAGTGTAAAAAAACACGAACACGGCATTTGCTCTAATTATTTTAGTGCTTTGCAAAAAGGAGATCAGGTAAAAGCAGTGATTAAACGTAATCCGTCTTTTAATTTACCTGAATCTAAAACAAATAAAAGTGCTGTTTTAATTGCTAATGGAACAGGAATCGGTCCTTTTCTGGGTATGATAAGTCAGTCTCATCCAATAACCAAACATTTGTTTTGGGGCGGGCGTACAAAACAGTCTTTACAACTATATAAAAACCATATTGATAACAGTTTAAAAAACAAAACGCTATCTAGTTTTTATCTTGCATTATCGCAAGAGCAACAAGATAAAATTTATGTTCAGGATGTCGTTGCTAATAACCAAGACGTAATAGCTCAGGTTTTAAAAGACAACGGTGTTATATTTATTTGTGGCTCTATAGCTATGCAAAATAAGGTTCTAGAAGTGTTACAGCACATCACAGCATCTAAACTGCAGCAACCATTGTCCTTTTTTGAGGCCAATAATCAAATAAAAAAAGACTGTTATTGATTCTAAATATATCATTATGTGCAACAATATAAAATCAATATCTAAAACCTCTAAAGGCGAATTAAATTTCTGTAAAGGGTGTCAGCAATTTCATCTTGAATTTAATAATATTTATTTCGAATTTACGCCTAAGGAATATGAGCAATTTAAAACGTATATCTTATTTGTGGAAGCGGATTATTGGGAGCATAAATATGCTTGTGCTAACGTTAAACGTAAAATACCAATTCCAACCTTACAAGATAATTTAGTGCTAATGTTTAATCGGCAGGAAATTAAAGAGCTGAAGGCATTAGTTAGTGGAAAAGATAAGGATGTGTTTAATACAATACTTTCTGTAGATGATATTGATTACACTTTAATTATTAATTAGTCTAAGTTCTTAAAATAGTAAAAGCCCATTTGACTAGTCAAATGGGCTTTTTATTGGATTTATTTTGTTGTGATTTACTTTAAAATAATCTCGTAAGGTACCTCATTGTTTAGAGAGTAATTTCCAGAAATATCTTCTATCACTTTCTCGTCGTTGGTATTAAAATAAGTAATTTTAAACTGCTTAATTTGGTCCTGAGGGTAAGCGTGGATGCTCAACTCTATTAAACCACTAGAATCGCTAGTTTTACTTTCTTTAAACTTGTATTCTGTTAAGACATCAATAGTCACTTGCGCAGGATGTCCATTGACATTTAAAAACTTAGCTTTAAAAAACTGTTCTTCAATCTCAGGCTCATTAACATAATTTAAATGTTGCTGATTTGTATTTTGATGTTTGTTTCTGTAAAAGCCTAAATGTAAGTTGCTACTCACGTCGTCTAAAAAGGTATTGTATCCTTTTTTCTCAGCATTGTCAAAATATTTACAAGATTCGCTGGTGTGTAATCTAGCAATTTCAACCTCTTTACTGTATTTTTTTCTGTTGCTATAGTTTTTGTAAGCCACTACAGAACGTTTGAATAAGTAAAAGACAAACAGTCCAGCTAATACTTCTAAAACATAAAATAAGACTGGTAAGATATCTTGAATTCCAAAAGCAGATTCTCTAATTCCTGCAGCAATTTCTCTAGCAACACGCTCTTTAGAAAAATAGAAAATGGCACCTCCAATAGCAATAAATAAAACAACACCAAAGATAAATTGACCTCTAGCATGTTTGTATACGCCTCTAACAATATCAGAATCAGGTGTAGAGGCATTTGCGCTTATCTTTTTATCCTCAAAAAAACGTCTGTTTCTAGTATGAGAACTTAGCATCCCTACTAAAAGCTCGGCAATAACTATCGATATAAATATAATTCCAATCCCAATAATCCAGGGCGCTTGAGGTAAGATGTCACGATAAATTTCGCGACTAAAGTAGTATTCTAAAATACAAATTACAATAAACGAAATAGTGAAAGGCACAACATAAGCATTGGACATTATTTTGTCCCATTGGCTTAGTTTTTTCTCTTCAGGTTTTAAAATTTCAAAAGTATCTCTTGCGCGTTTTGAGGCAGAGTTCGCTCTTGATGCGACTTCGTCAGAGATGGTGTATAAATTCTCAGACTCGTCTGTAGATGGTTGATTCCAGTTAACAATCATAATTGGTTATGTGTGGTTTATTATAAACATTCAAAATCTTCAAGGTAGCTAAAAAAGCCTTCTTTACCCTCAAATTCATTAATCTCGGCACCTCCAAATACGGAAGTGTCTTTCCAACCTACTAAATACAATTCTGCATTATCAGTAAGTTCTAAAGTGTTTTCAATCGCTTCAATTTTACCAGATCTAACAGGCTCATTAACACCATCTGTAAATAATACGACGATTATCTTGTCGTAATCATCCATGTTAGGTTCTTTTAAAAGCTTATTAATGTGGTTAAAGGCTAAATCGATATTAGTAATGTCATTACCTTTATAAGGTTCGTAAGTTAAAATGGAAGACGTTAACGTTTTGGATAAAAAAGTGTTTACACGGGATTGGTTTTTCTTTTTAATCTTTTCGTTTTTAGCTTTAATTTTTTCGTTGTGTTTTTTTTGTTTTGCTTGTTCCGACAGTGTTGGGTTGTCTGACGTTAAGATGTCTTCGTAAGGTTTTAACGCGCTTACTTTTAATCTAAAAATCTCTTTAGAGTTTGGTGCAGGATTCCCAATAATGGTTGAAGCAAAATACCCATTACCATTTTCGGTAATAATATTTATTACAGCTTCATAGTCTGCTTTGTCTAATTTTTGAATACTTTGTGATGAGCCACTTCTGTCATCACCAAGAATAATCATTATTTTACAGTCAGGGATATCTTCCTCAGCTGCTGCTGTATGGGCTTTTGACGCATCATCTACGCAAGAAAAAAGGGCTATTGATAAAAAGGATAAAAGTAAAAAAGGTCTAAAAAAGGTCATTGGTTATTAATTTAGTGCTAATATATGTAATAAAAACTTACCGAATGTTACATAATCCTTAGTACTAATCTATATTTTTGCAAGACTTGTTAGTTCAAGTTTATAATATTTTTATGAAAAAAGACATTGACATCCCTAAAGTAGAAAACGTTTATATTGCTGTTGTTAACGAGTATAACGACCTTTATAAAACACAAGATTGGAACGCTTATATCATTAATGATAAAGACGTTGATTTAGACATGGTTTTAATTGTAACTAGCGGGTATTCTGATGATAAAATGACTTCTATTTTTAGAAAAAAACTAGACAAACTACCTAAAAAGAGTTATGCTAAGATCGAATTGATGCAGGAAGATTTGTTTACTTTAAATAACCAGTTTAAAGTGACCTTTTTTGAAGGTAATGCAATGTTTGATAAAACCTATACCTTTAGAAAAAACACCATTAATTTAAAAGCATTACAGGCAGTACCTTTAATGGAAGCAAAAGGTGTTTTGGTTAAGTAGCTACTTTACTTGCCAGTTATTGCTTCTATTTTTTGAATAAAGATTTTAGCGTTTTCATTGTCTGGATTAAACTCTAAAGATTTTTTGTAATTAACTAATGCTTTAGTGTAATCTTTGGTTGTAAAATAGAATTCACCCAAACTATCGTAAGAATTAAAATGCTCTGGAAACATTTCTAGTTGAAGGTTAAATATTTTTAGAGCATCTTCGGTCTTTTTATTATTAAGAAGTTGGTATGCTATGGCATTTAAATTATCATTATTTGTATAGTAATTAGTCGTATCTTTAAGTTGTTGTCTTAATTGCTTAATGCCATTATTGGTATCATGCAATAAAGTATTTTCAAAAAAGGCAACGCTGTTTAATTTAGGGTATTTAATGAGTTCGTTTTCTGTACTAAAAAATAAATTTTCCCAATTATTTAAAGCAGCATCAGAGTTACTATTCATAATTAAAATTATACCATAATCGCTATCTGGACATAATAAAAGTCCGCTTTGTGTACCATTTGATGTTCCTGTTTTAGAATAGTAAAAACCTTCTTCTTCTCCAACACCTAAACCTTCCCATAGGTATCCAACTAGATTATCGTCATTGTCTTCAAAAAGCTGTTTAACAGACTCTTTAACAATAGGGTTATCGCTTTCTAGTTGAAACTTCACAAACGTAATTAAATCTGGTAGTGTTGAAATAAGTCCAGCTGCTCCACCAAGTAAGGGGTTTTTGTCTAATGGAGCCAATTTGCCATTTTTATAGCTGTTTACTATTCGGTTTTCATCAAAATTAGAACCTAGTAAATAGGTGTTTTTCATGCCTAATTGGTCTAAAAAATCTTGCAATAAAACAGGATATGGTTTTTGGTACACTTGTTCTAAAATATAAGCAACAAGTTCTGGTCCAACAGAGCTGTAAGCGTAAACGGTGCCTGGTTTTTTATTTACTGTTACAGTTTTAAGTTCTTCTAAAAGGTGAGTAATGTTATAAGAAAATGGTTTGTTTTTAAAATAACCATTATTTACACTGTCTGTTACTTCTTTTAGTCTTTTTGGTGTTTTGTTTTTTAAACCTATGGTGTGTGTAAGCAGATTTTTGATGGTTATTGGTGTGCCTTCAAATTCTAAATTAGCATAATCTCCTTTTAGGTGTTTTCTAATATCATCATTAAGGTTAATCTTTTTTTCTAAAACCGCTTTTGCTGCTAAAGAGCCTGCAAATACTTTGGTTATAGATGCTATTTCATATAATGTATTGTCGTCTGGTCTGTTGTTTGCACCTTTATCAATTTCGCCATAATAGTTTTTATATAGTTTTCCGTCTTTATAAATAGCAAACGCTAAAGAGTTAATGTTGTTTTTCTCTAAAGTTTGGTTAGCGTAGGTGTCTACTAGTTTTGTGATTTTTTTAAAAGGGTCTAGTTTTTCTTCTTTATTGGATTTACAGCTTAGTATACTTATAAAAATGATTAAAAGGATGGCTTTAAATTTCATACTATTTACGGTTATAATAAAAGTTAAATTATGGCTTTTAATAAGGATAACTTAATAGTAGGTTTGTTACACTATTGTGTTAAAAACCCTTGGCTGGTAGTTGCGTTAGCGATTGTAGTGTAAATCCTTTTTATGAGGCACGATTAAAAAGATTGCAACGTAAAGCGCGACCTTTAGGTAACGCCCAAATAGATTTAAAAATTAAAAAGTCCCTTTATATAATTTATACAAAGGGACTTTTTTTAATCTAATTTATCTGTTAATTTCTGAAACACCTTTTTGGCATCTTTACCTTCGTATAGTACAGCATAAACAGCATCGACTATTGGTAAACGTGTTTTCTTTTTGTTTTTCTCGTTTAATAAATGAGCACTTTTAGTGGCATAATAGCCTTCTGCTACCATACTCATTTCCATTTGTGCAGATTTTACGGTGTACCCTTTACCAATCATGTTTCCAAACAAACGGTTTCTAGAAAAGGAAGAGTATCCGGTAACTAATAAATCGCCTAAGTAAGCGGAGTTATTTATGTTACGTTTCATTTTGTGCATTTTTTTAATAAAACGCTTCATTTCTCGGATCGCGTTACTCATTAATACACTTTGGAAGTTATCTCCGTAGCCCAAACCGTGTGCGATTCCGGCAGCAATAGCATAAATGTTTTTAAGCATTACGGCATATTCTGTACCAATAACATCATCGCTAGTTTTAGTTTTTATATAATCGCTTGACAATACATCTGCAATAGCTTGTGCTTTTTTCTGATCGGCACAAGATATGGTTAAGTACGATAAACGCTCTAACGCTACCTCTTCTGCGTGACATGGTCCTGCGATAACTGCAATGTTCTCGAAAGGTATTTTATAGCTGTCGTGAAAATATTCTCCTAAAAGCATTCCTGTTTCTGGAAGAATACCTTTTACTGCAGAGACCACTGTTTTATTGGTAATATCTACGGTTAGTTTTTGTAATTCAGAATGTATAAATGCGGATGGGACTACAAAAATTAGCACATCGGCATATTCAGCCATTTCGTTAATATCGTTACTGAGTTTTAATTGCTCTAAATGAAACTCGACAGAACTTAAATAACTGGGATTATGTTGCTCTTTTAATAAATGCTCTTTGGTATAAACGCTACGCATGTACCATCCGACTTCGTCCAAGTTTTCGCAAAGCATTTTTACAATTGCAGTGGCCCAACTTCCGGATCCAAAAACAGCGTATTTTAATTGTTGACTCATAAAATGGGGTTATATCAATATCAAAAATACGGAAAATTTTAGTGTTATAGGTTAATGATTTATCAATGTTATATCGTTTTTGGCACAGCTTTTGAAATAGACTTAAATATCAATCCTTAAAACGACAGATTATGAAGACTATAAAACTACTTACAGGTTTTGCTTTAATAGCAACATTATTTACGTCTTGTTATACAGAAGTTGTAGTTGATGACTATAATGGCTATAATGACCCAATTCCGATAAACATTAACCAAGTATTAAACTCTAACGAGTTGTGGTATGTTGCGGTTGAGGAAACTATCGGTTATGGCGAGTCTCCTTTTTTACAAATCGCATTTACAGTCTCTTTTAGAAATGGGACGCTTTACGCGAATAATAACTTAGTAGGGATTGGTAGTCAGGGTAATGGTTATGGTATCGCAATTGGGTATTATAACGCCTATGATAATATCTTAGATGTAGACCACGATATTGATGGAAATGATAGTTTTGATGTTTATCAAATAGACAATAATACTATAGAATTATACAACCCATTTACAGATACCTCGTATTTTTTACATGGTTACCAACGTAGTAATTTTGATTATGACTTTGTGTTTTACGATAATATCCAATATTTTTTACAAGAATATGAGGGTTGGGAAAAAACATACACTAGTAATTTTGGAGCTTTAAATGAGTTCGATAACGAAAATTACTTACAATTTTTATCTGGAGGAAATGATGACACGTTCCGAAGCAGTCAAGATGCAAATGGTATTAATCCAAACAATTTATATTGGGATTATACAGGATTGTATGGCGTAGGAAATGTAATTGGAAACATGTATTTAAAAACATTGGTTTTAGATTACGATTATTTTGATAACGAACAATTTGAATTAAGTATACTTAACGATCAACGTATCGAGTTATATCACCCAAGTTCTGGAACAGTATACGAGTTTACAGGAAGAGGTTATATCGAATATTTAAGGGTTGGTACAGAAACCAATAGATCTAAAGCATCTGGGCTAAAAAAGCGTGTACAACATACAGAGAAAAAGGATAATGCTAGAGACAGTTCTAGAACATAAAAAGTTAGTTAATTAGTTTGTAAAAACCGTTTAAGGCATATGCTTTAAACGGTTTTTTATTTTTAGTTAAAACAAGGTTGCTACAGGTGTTTTAACAAAGACTTAGCATAAGAGCTGTTGCTATAAGTTGGCGTTGGGTAACTAATGTTTTAACTTTATAATTATTAAGTAACAATTAAACTAATAAACACAATTATGGGATTATTTTCATTTATTAAAAACGCAGGAGCAAAAGTTTTTGGGATAGGACAAACAGATAAAGAAGAAGTCGCAGAAGCAGCTGCAGCTGAAGTTAAAATAGAAGCATTAGCTGCCAGGAAACTAGAAGAAACAGCAAGAGATTTAGATTTAGTGGTAGAGGGATTAACTATATTTATAGATGCTGATGCAGCAACCATTTCTGGTGAAGCGGCAGATCAAGCAACTAAAGAAAAAGTGGTGCTTTTAGTGGGTAATAGCGATGGTATTGCAACAGTGGACGATAAAATGACGGTGGCAGTAGCAGCAGTAGTTATACCAGAAGCGCAGTTTCATGCCGTGATAAACGGAGACACTTTGGGTAAGATTGCTAAAAAATATTACGGTAATGCTATGAAGTACCCAGAAATTTTTGAAGCTAATAAACCAATGCTTACAGATCCAGACAAAATTTATGTTGGCCAAGTATTACGTATCCCTGCTTTAGACTAAAGCATACTTTTATATATAAAAAACGGCAACTGTGAGGTTGGCGTTTTTTGTTTAAAGCAGAAGTACTATTAGCTATTTTTAATTTTTTCACGATGTGTAATACCCCATTCTCGAATGGTTTCGATAACTTTATCTAACGATTTACCGTATTCTGTTAGGCTGTATTCCACAGCAACGGGAGTGGTGTTAAAAACAGTTCTGTTTACTAAACCGTTAATTTCTAAATCTTTTAGTTCTTTAGACAACATTCTAGGAGTAATGCCTTCTATTTGGCGTTCTAATTCTTTAAATCTATGGTTTTTAAAAGACAGCGCAATAATAATAGGTAGTCTCCATTTTCCGCCAATAATATCAATCACATCACGTACGGGTAGGATAAATGTTTTACATTCTGTTGGGGTATAACTGGTTGTGTCGTTTTTTATTGTTTTCATGTTATGTGCTTGTAACGGTGTTACTATACTAAAGTATAGCGGTATACTTTAGTATAGTAGTATATAAAGTATACCAAATATAGCCTACTTTTGAAAATAATAAAAATTGAAGTATAGTATTCATTCAATTTTAAAAACAAAACAGATGACAAAGACATTAGTTGTAAGTTATACGCCTAGAGAAAACTCTAATACAAAAAAACTTGTAGATTATTTTATTGAAAATAACAAAAGTAAAACAGAAATTACGGAACTAAATTTAGCCAAAAACACACCGGATTTACTATTGGAAGACAGATTAAACTTATATGTTAAACGTAATTTTGGAGGTGTTACATTAACGGATCAAGAGCAGTTATTATTAGCAAACAATGATACAATGGTGGCTCAGGTTTTAGAGTCTGATTTTATTGTTATCGCCAGCCCAATATTTAATATGTCTGTTCCTGCTACAGTTAAAGCATGGATAGATGTTGTGATCCAGGCAGGTGTTACTTTTACACAAACCGAAATGGGACCAAAAGGACTATGTGAAAACAAACAAGCTTTAGTGTTAATGACTAGCGGAAGTGATTTTAATATCGAGCCATTAAAAAGCATGAATTTTGCTACCCCTTTATTAAACGCTTGTTTGGGATTAATGGGTATTCCATCTAAAAACATTACCGCGTTTGGTTTGCAACAATATGCGGATAAGGTCGATAGTTTATTAGAGCAATCTAAAAATGAAATTAGTGCTTTAAGTGACGATTGGTTTTAATTAATTATTCTCAAACACTAGAAGGAAGTGAGCTTGGTGTTTTGGAAACAAAATTTGAAGACACTAGAACGCAAGCGCAAAACAGGATTCAATTAGGTGTAGAGACAGGACAAGCTTATGCTTGGAGTAGAACCAGAATGGGAGGTTGGGCAGTAGCTCAAAGTCCTATTTTAAAGACTACTATCACAACCTCTAGGCTTAAAACTAAAAGGGTATAAATCGTTGTTAGATTATAGTACTATACGCAAATTTCAATTTGGTGAGCCGCCTTGTGCGTTCCTGAGTTCTATTGCTAGTGGCAATAGAGACGAAAGGATCAACGTAGTTGCATGCGTGCGGTGTTGTGAGAGGCGCAACCGACTATTTTAGTCGGAGTTCGTCTACTCGATTGTACGTAGTTTTTATCTATACAGACTATGTCAACTTCTAAAATATCTCTACATTCTGAACAATGTCCTTCAAAAAATCTGTCGCTAAATTTGAGGGTTGTATTATATAAATTATAATTGTCCTTGGTAAATGAGTGTGTCACTTCATTTATGTTCTGTATTTCATAAAGGCTGTAAGTTTTCATCTGAGAAAATTTGTTTAACACAAGTTGGGTCTTTTATTCCAAAATTAGGTTTGTCTTTTTTGTTGAAATGAATTGTCCTTTTGTGTTTAAGGTACATTTTTCAATTTATTTTTGCCCATTTCAAAACGTCTAAAGTTTTTTTATTGTTTTTATATATGATATAACTTAATTTTATAAATAGATTTTATTGTTTAACATATATTGTCGTTGCTAAATCTCCTAAAGGGTCATTAATCCATTCTATTTCGGTTTCTGATATTTTTTCAAATTCATAATAAACTGTTTGTGTCTCTAATGTTATTTCTATTGAATAACTATTATCAGTAGTTATTTCAGTAACATTTGTTGTTCCTCCATTACTATTGGTTTGACTGATAGATTCTTTAAAACAAGTTTGTGTAGTTAAAATAATCAGACAAAAATCATCATTTGTAAATTCATAACCCGAATTTGGATTTTCTAATAGCCAAGTTCCTTGAATCCAAGTTGGTGGATTGATTCTTGTTTCTGAACTTGATACGCTGTCATCATCCGATGAACAACTGTAAAATGATAATGTAATTATAAGTACTAGTCCTATTAATTTTTTCATATTTTTTTTATTTGTTAATATTTTTATAATTAATTAGTGTGTTTTTAACTACTGCCAAAATTAATTCTTTTTCTTACTTTGATCAAATGGAAAATAATGATAGGCAGAAAGATAAATTTACTATTCAATGATTTATGTTTAGAGGGTAATTTAAAGGAGTCAAAAGAAATGGTTTAAAGAATACGTGTTTTTCTTAACAAGAATATGATAATTCTTGTTAATAAAGAAACTCCAAGTTCAAGTCATAAGTGCAACACGACTATTTAAAATAGATGGAGCTAGCCCCATCTATTTTAGGCTCAATATTTATATTCGTTTTGGATGAAACATTACAAACAATTGACCTTGTTACAAAGGTATCAAATCTCTGCATTATTAGAGACAGGAATTAGTATAACACAAATAGCAAAAATTATTGGTGTTAATAAAAGTACCGTATCAAGAGAATTAAAAAGGAATACTCCCAGTCGAGGTCGTACAGCTGGCATTTACATTGCAGAACACGCGCAACATAAAGCGCTTAATAGACATTGCCTAAAACCAAAATCAATTATTTTAACTGATGGACTTAAAAAACGAATAGCCGATTTAATGGAACATGAGAAGTGGAGTCCAGAATTGATTGCAAAACGATTAGTAAAAGAATCTGAACTCTGCGTTAGCCACGAGACTATCTATAAATGGATATGGACAGCAAAGCACAGCAACCATAGAAATCACAATGCTTACAAGAAACTATACAAGCACTTGCGCCACACTGGTAGAAGGCAAAAGAGAAATAACATAAAAGATAAACGAGGAGCTATTATCGGTCGTATAGGGATAGATAAGAGACCTAAGGTTGTCGAAGAACGTTCACGCATTGGAGATATAGAGGTCGATCTTATGATGGGTAGTAATCATAAATCAGCATTACTGGTTATGACAGACAGAGCAACTCTTGTAACGATGATAGAAAAGCTCAGTAGTAAAAATGCAGATGAAGTTTATCAAAAAATGAATCAACGCCTAACTAATTTTGACTCATCTTGGGTTAAGACAATAACATTTGATAATGGAAAGGAGTTTGCTCGCCATGGAGAAATAGCAAAAGACGTCAATGCGAAAACATATTTCACAAGACCATACACCTCTCAGGATAAGGGAACTGTAGAAAACAGAATCGGGGTAATAAGAAGATTTTTTCCAAAGAAAACAGACCTTAGAAAAGTCTCTAACAAAAGAATAAAAGAAGTAGAAAGATTACTAAATTACAGACCTATTAGAAAGTTTAATTATAATAACCCTATTGAAACCCTAAAAAGTATGAGTGTTGCACTTATGGGTTGAACTCAGCAACTTCTGAATCTAAAGAAAAATTATATAAAAAATCCTTAGAGAATTAAATACTATTAGCAAGAAGATAATCGTGGTCTAAGTGAGCTAGAGATTCTTCGAGAGTACCTATGCCAAGAGTATGATAGTCATGCATTTGAATAAAAGGACTATTATGTATAGCTCTGAAAGTAATTCTTTTCTTTAAAAGTTGTTTTATATACTCTAGAGAATCTTTTTTACTGTAATTTTCAATAACATCACATTGTTGCATTATTAGGTGTTATTTTTAATAAATTTATCGTAATCAAGTATTCCATTTGTAAGTCTTGGTGTTTCATAATTTGAAGTGTATCTCTCTTGCATAACTTTATCCTATTTCAATTATTTTTATACGGTATGTGCGCTCGGCATGGGCATCTTTTAATTTAACTAAAGGTAAATGATTAATCTAGAGGGTGCAAGTCCCTTATGCGCAGGCGTAACCCTTCGGCTAGACTCAGGACAGGCTTATTGAAGCATTAGTAAGTAGCAAGGATGAAGCCCTTTGGCGTGATGATTTACGAACCGCCGTATACGTTCCTGAGTTCTATTGCTAGTAGCAATAGAGACGAAAGGATCAACGTAGTTGCATATGTGCGGTGTTGTGAGAGGCGCAACCGACTATTTTAGTCGGAGTTCGTCTACTCGATTGGCTTTAGTTTGAAATGTTTGCTATAGATAGTTTTCCCATTTTATGTCCAGAAGTTTTAAATGTTAGTTCAACGTGTCTTTTGGTTGTATCTTTTTTAGAATTTAATTTAGCTCTAAACGATAAATTATCTGCTCTAGGACGCAACCACGACATGTCTATACCGCTTAAATAATATTCGTTTTTAAAATCTATTCTATCCTTTTTCAAACTGTTTTCAGGGTCTATGTAATTTTTATTGATAGAATCAATATTAATGATGTAGTCTATAATAATATCAGATTTTGATGTCATCAATATTTTGTAATTCATATCTTGTTTGGAAGAATTAGAGTCAGGAATTACTTTTAATAAATATTTTTCCATATTCATGGATAAATTATAGTCATTATTTTCCAAGTCAACAGTATAGACTATTTTATTAGAAACAGTATCCTTTAATAAAATAGATGTTGTATTCTCTTTGTCTTTAATTTTTTCTTTTTTTTGACTGCAGCTAATCAAAATTATTAAAAGGAATAAATACTTCATTTTTCTTTAATGTCTTGTCCCGAAATATGGCTACAGGTTAAAATTGAATTAAGCTGATAATTTATATACCATATTAGGAGTTTTATAATCTAAAGATAAATGTAATCTAACGTCGTTGTATAAATTAATTGCCTTTTTTGCAGCTCCCTTTGCGTGTGCTACACTATCAAAGGTTTGATCGAGGTAAAATTCATCTTTTAATATGCCATTTACACATTCTGCCATGGCATTTTTGTAAAAAGGATTTTGTTCAGTAAAAGGCGACGACGAATTAATGAAATGGATAATTAAAACCTTAGAAATTTATTGTTTATGTGGCCTTTTAGCGCTTGCAAATACAACAAAGCATGCAAAGCTATTTATGAGCGATTAGTAGCCAAAGGAAAAAGTAAAAAACTAACTTTAATAGTGGTTTGTAATAAGTTATAAAAACAAGCTATTGCTAAATCAGGGTTGATATTTAATAAAAAATATAAAAGTACATTAGTGAAAAATTAATGAGATTTCACTTGTTTTTTAACACAGTACTTTGTTAGCAGAAGTACTGCTTTTTTACTATAATTGCATTCATGATTTTTTAAGATTTTATTTATGAACCAAATTACTAAAGGGACATTAATTGGTTTGTCAGCTATAATTTTGTGGAGTGCTATTGTCGGATTAATTAAAGAGGTTAGTAACTCATTTGGTGCAATTGGTGGTTCTGCGTTAATTTATACAGTTGCATTTCTTTTTTTGATTTTTAGTGTAGGTTGGGTACCACTAAAGAAATTTCCTAAGAAGTATTTGATTTTAGGTGGATTTTTAATTGTTGCTTATGAAATTTGTCTTTCATTATCGATTGGTTATTCCCAAAATTCAAAACAAGCAATTGAAATTGGAATGGTGAACTATTTATGGCCAAGTTTTACAATGGTTGCAACAGTAGTTTTTCATACAAAAAAGGCTAATTGGTTAATCATTCCTGGAATCTTATGTTCTATGGTTGGAATAATGTGGGTTTTGGGTGGTGATGAAGGAATAGATATTTCTCAAATGATTTTAAATATCAAAAGTAATCCATTGAGTTATACTTTAGCATTTGTAGGTGTAATTCTCTGGTCAGCTTATTGTGTTGTAACGATAAAATTAGCAAAAGGAATAAATGGTATTACTTTATTTTTTATGCTTGTTGCAATTGTGCTTTGGGTAAAATTCTTTTTGTTTGGAAATCAAATTTCTAATTTTAATTTCAACTTAGAATCAATAATTTATTTGATTTTGGCAGCTATTTCTATGGGATTTGGTTATGCTGCTTGGAATGTTGGTATTATGAAAGGAAATGTTACAATTTTGACTGGAGCTTCTTATTTTATTCCTGTGTTTTCTTCAGCAATTTCTTCTATGATATTGTCAACAACTTTAGGTTTATCATTTTGGCAAGGTGCAATACTCGTTTGTGTAGGTTCTATTTTGTGTTGGTTATCTACTAAGAAACTTAAACTTAAAAACAGAAATTAAATTTTAGATATTACTAGTTTTGGTATTTCTGCTAACGGTCTTGTTTGGAAAGTAGCGTGTTTGTGTGCGAGGATTTTCCGAAGGAAAATCAGAAGCTGGCAAACAAAGCAACTATCAAAAAGTTAGGAATAAAATAGCTGTTTTTTATACATTTTGTTAGCGAACATTATAATTTCTCACTTGTAGGATTGATTTAATTCTCAAACATTTATAAAACGCTGTTTTAGTGATTTTTATTTACCACGTTTAGATTTGCCGTACAAAAAGTAAATCCGCCGTAATATTTGCGTTTTACTATGGTCAGAAATTATAGAGTTTCGATTCCGTGCAGAATATCAGTCCGACGCAACAGTTTCGTATTGTATTTGTTCGAAATCGGTTGAGTGAGTATTCCGTTGTGTAATAAAAAAGCGATTGATTTTTTTAAGCTAAAAAACCTTATTGGATCGTATTAGAATATATTTGTATAGAAAATCCAATAAGTATTAATATTAAGGCGATTTTAGATACCATTTTTTTTACTTTTTTTATTTTGTCTCTATCTGATTTTGATGGCGCTGATTCTAATAATATAGCTCCAATCTCTGGTTTAGGAGGTTCGTAAAAAAACAATAAAACAACTCCTATAATATCAAATGCTAGTCCAATTATGTTTAATTCGTTTTGTGTCATGTTTTTGGGTGAATAATCAATGTCTTGTCCTGAAATATGGCTACAGGTTAAAATTGAATTAAGCTGATAATTTATATACCATATTAGGTGTTTTATAATCTAAAGATAAATGTAATCTAACGTCGTTGTATAAATTAATTGTCTTTTTTGCAGCGCTCTTTGCGTGTGCTACACTATCAAAGGTTTGATCGAGGTAAAATTCATCTTTTAATATGCCATTTACACATTCTGCCATGGCATTTTTGTAAAAAGGATTTTGTTCAGTAAAGGGCGACGACGAATTAGTGAAAAAAGGAAGCTATATGAAAGTAAAACGACATAGTACGTTCCCCCGTATTTGGAGCACTAACTCAGTTTTTAGACATGGTCAAAGTGAATACTCTTGGGATTAAACAAGCTAATAAGTGTATGCATCTATCCGCAACAGCCTATAATCTTAAAAAGTATTTAAAATATATGAAAAACTTACCAGAAAGTATAGCAGGACTACTTGCTTTTATTAAAAGCACCAAAAACCACCTAATAAGCCTTCGAGTACTATGTTTTAAGCCACTTGCATTTTAGAGAAAGTATGGCGTATTAAAATTAAAAACAGCTTAAAATCAAAGATTTTAAGCTGTTTTTATGCTTTTTTAAGGGGTTGTGCAACGGTTACCGGTGTTGGCAATAGTTTTTATACTTTTTTTAGTCCAAAATTTAATCTAAAATTTTTATCTATTTTTTTTAATTGAGTATATAATCCCCAAAAGTGACGACTCCCATAAATAACTAAAATTTTCTTTTTCTCACTTTTGACTATTCTTTTAGCTAAAGATTTGTCTCTATAACCAAAAGCATATTCTCTATCAAATATCTTTCGTAAACTCTTTTTTACTTTTTTACATTTGAAATTTTCATCTTTTAGGCTAAAACTAAAATCACATTTATCCAATATTATTTCCTCATTTTTTTTCTCAAAATCAGTTATCAATTCAGCCAAACTAACATCTGCTCGTATTGAAGTCAAGCTATCTAACTTTAATTTCCCATAGCTTGGTTGATTTATCAATTTATATTTCCCCTTGTATTTTATTTTACCTGCAATAATATTTGTAGTTGTATCTAAATACCTTTGATTTCCTTGTGGAAAAAAGCCTTTAATCCTTCTTAACTTCATAAGATTTTCTATTCTTTCTAAAGAATCTTTTCCATAATCGACTCCTTCATAAAAAACAGTATAATCTAGCTTTTGAAGTGAGTCAATTTTATTTGCAACATCATCATAAAACTCTTTTCTGCCAATGTGATGCATTGGAATAAAAATTATTTTTTTTTGGTCGTTTTCTATTGAATTTAATTCACTTCTTATATTAAATACTCCACTTCTTTTAAGACCACGATTAGTCATAATAGAACTACAAGAAGTAAGAATACATACTGTTATTAAAGTAAGAAATTTTTTCATTCAGTTTTGAGTGAGTTTAATTATTGCCAACGGTTTGTATATGAAAAGTAGGCGATTTCGAAGCTTTATCTTTTCAGTTAAGCATTGAATTTAATACAAGCTAAAACCCTTATTATCAATACTTTTTCGCCTATTTTTTATATACATTGTGTGTGCCCAGTATGGGCATCTTTTTATTTACGGAAAGGTAAATAATTAATCTAGAGGGTGCAAGTCCCTTATGCGCAGGAGTAACGTCTTGAAGCATTAGTAAGTCGCAAGGGTGGTAATCGCGAGGTTACATCTGAAGGCTATTTGTGATTGATTAATGAGCAAATACCACTACAAAACTCGGTACTGATACTTCGACTACGCTCAGCATAAACTAAACAGAAATCGTATACAGAGGCATAGTTATTCGGGTAAGCAAGCACATCATTGTAACGCCCAAACAGTAACAAAAGAGTAATTATGTAGATACGGCAGTCATTGAGTGAAAGAAGATGCCATTACCTGGGGAGGTCTCCAAAGTTACGAGTTGACTATATGGAGAAGTCAGCAGAGGTCATAGTACTTACAGGAAACGAGTTGAGGGAATACCTCAGAAGGTCTCACAAGTAAGGAAGGACTGAACGTGATTCTCTTCAAAATTCGCATAGGAGCACTAGTGGTAGCCTATGCCTAAATTAGAAGATAGTGCCAAGGGTGAAAAGAGCTTTGGTGTGATGATTTACGAACCGCCGTATACGAGACCCGTACGTACGGTGGTGTGGGAGGCGCACTCCGGCTATTTTAGTTGGAGCCGTCTACTCGATTGTAACACGTTATTGTATTATCGAATTCATATACTTATATTCAAATGTTTCTAATTCAAGTTGTAACTGTTCTAAATATAATAAAACTCCAATTACAGATTTATCATTTAATTTGAAGTTTATATATTTAATATTTTTACCGTTTTCATCTACTAAACTTGAATTCACATTAAATTTCCTTTCATTATATGACTTGAATTCACGTTGATTTTTATTCAATATTTCTTTGTTTATTATATAAAGAGAATTGATTTTATTTTTTAAATTAATTCCTTTTTTTGATAATTTTTCTGAATTATTAAAAAGAAGTTTACTGTATAAAGAAAGGTCAATTAATTCCTCATAATTTGAAATATCAAAATTATTGATTTTAGACTCATTTTTTAGTGTCTCTATTAATAAATTTAAATCAGTTAACTGGACTTTTATTTGCTCATATTTGTGTTTTAATTCTCCATATTTTTCAGGTTGTTCACTACTTATTCTATTGAGCGTTTCACTCTTTTCTTTAATCACTTTCCTGTAATTTTCTTTAGTTTTTCTCAAATTTGCTATTTTTTTTGAAATAACAACTACGTTTTCTTTTGTATGATTATTATTTGAACAAGAATTTAAAAAAAACATAAAAAGAATAAGTGTTAATGTGTTTTTCATTTTTAGTTACTTAAAGTTAGCATTGTTTTCAATATTTATTCCGTTACATTTAATTTTTAAAATCCACTTTCCGTATTTTGAATATTCTAGTTCTATAGTATCTCCGCTATTTATGCGATCAAAGTCCTTTTTAAAAACCTTATAATTGTTATATTCATAATTTCCACTTAATAATATATGGTAATCAGATATACCATCATTCCTTTTTTCTTTCATACTTATAATTTTTACAGTACTAACTATTTTTGTATTATTATCTAAATCTTTTTTTAAAGTTATAAATAGATAAATAATATGAGTAAGTGTGCCTAAAAAAATAAGACTTACAATAAATAAGATTAAATAATTATCTGCGGATATCTTGAAAAAATAATAAATCGAAAAAGCACTTAATAATAAAAAAAGAAAAGTAAAAATTCCTTTTCCTAAAATTTTATTTTTTAATTTTCTTTTGTCCTTTGTATTAAATTTTATTTCTTCCTTTTCAGTCATTTTTGAGTTCAGTGAGCAATGTGTTACAACTCGTTATATAGCAACTAAAGTAGTGAATATCCCGTAAATATTGTGAGATATCGGTACTTTTTGTTCCTGATTTAGGTTTTAAAAAGCTAAGCTACAATTTATAAAGTAGCCTCGCAATACGTAGAACGATGTATATTTTACTGTTAATAAGGTTTAAATGTACACTAATTAGTTGTAGGCTGTTTACGGGAAACCTCATTGTTGTAAAAAGATTGAGTACTACAGCAGTACTGTTAGTCTTAGTGGTTTTTTTAAGGCTTAAAAATGGGGGTAATAGTACAAGTTTTAGTTTATACTTAAACAGGAAGATTGTGTCAAAGATGTAAAACCCTTTGGCGTGATGATTTACGAACCGCCTTGTGCGTTCCTGAGTTGTATTGCTAGTAGCAATAGAGACGAAAGGACTAACGTAGTTACTTACGTACGTTGGTGTGAGAGGCGCACTCCGGCTGTTTTAGTCGGAGCCGTCTACTCGATTAGCAAACGTTACTTCTTATTAATTTACTGTTCTTCGTCTTCTTCAATATAAGACTTACAATCATAAGGTAACTTTTTTATTACAATCGGAAAAGAGTCCGAATTTAGTATTTCTGTGCACCCTTTTAAATCAATTTTAAAATTCCCTTTTTGGAAAAGTAATTTATCTATTTGAAATCGAAATGGGCTATGCGAATCAAACATTAATTTTAATTGCATTGTATCTTTTTTATAAATAAAGTTGGAAACACGATTAACAGATATTAAAGCATAATCATAGTTGTATGATTTTTTGCACAATTCACATTTTTTTTTAATTGACAATGAATAATCTGTTCCATTTGAAGTTGTAAAGCATAAAGGCTTGTTTTTTAATAAAATGTTCTTAATTTCAATACTAGGAGTGTTTATTGGTTGTGCTAATATTAAATTAGAATTAAGGAATAAAAAACTTACTAATAAAATGAGTTTCATAATTATATTTTTGTGATTATTTCTTTGATTTTGTCTATTAACTCTTCCATCTTAGGGTTAATATCTATAGTTACTATATTTCCTCTTGAATCAGGGAAGCTTATTCCGTACTGCGTCAACGGAATGTGTAAATGTCCTGTATGTAAAGTTGACTTTATATCTGTTCTTAATCTTGCAACCCTATAATATATTTCATTAGAAAGATAATTACTACCTGAACCGCTAACTGATTTTAAAGATTGTAATTCTTTAAAATCATTAATGATGCCGTTATTTTGAGAAGTACTATCGCTAACCTCTTCTATTAATTTTGTTCCTTGTATATCTTTTCTAACATAAATTTTTCCATTTGCTTTAAAGGTTTGATTAAAATAGACCCAAAACGTATCAGAAGGATTGTTAACATCAGGCACTATTTTTTTATAAGGTAATGTTGTTTTATAGAATTCTTCACCATCAATAGTAAGTTGTTTAAACGGAGTTTTATTATCATCGGTTCCTGTACCCCAAAGCATATTATCTTTATAACCACCTCTGTTTTTTGCAGGAAACCTATCTACATCAAATCTAAAAGCACCACCTTGACTTACGGTGATTATCATATTAACCTTTTTTATAAAAGGAGTTATAAACTTTTCTATAATACCTTCACCTTCTTTAAATTCATCAAAATCTTTATATCTAACGGGAGCAATAAATGTCTGTATATAATAATCGCCAATAGTTTTGCCATGTAGATCTAAAGCGTTCACTCCACTTGGATTACTTTGTAATGGATTACCTCCTTTTGTTGGATCTAAGATGAATGGGTCAAATCCAGTTATCAATAATTTTTTACTTGTTATACCTGAAAAACTTATATTATTATAATTTCTACTCAATTCTTCAAATAAAATAATAATATCATTCAATGGTGTATTATTAGTATTTACAGTACTTTTTTCAAAGTTTATATCCTTTTCAAATAAGGGATGACGTTTTAAATGTACTTGCATTTTATTTCTCGCCCAATATAAGGTTCTGTCGTCTAAATCACCATCCTGCACTTGTTTAACACCTAAGAGCCATAATCTTTTTGCATCTTTTTCTATTCTTTCTTTTATGCCTTTGTTTTCATCACCTTCTATCTTTAAATCTTCTTGGTTTAAAAATTCTAAAAAGTCTTTTACCAATGTGCGAATTTCAGAGTTTTTAGAAATGTATTTGTTTTCGTAGTTATCTACTGAGTCTCTTTTTTCGGAGTGTTTAATAGTTAAATCTTCATATTTATACAACCCTATATATTCCTCATAATTTCTGCGATAAGCTATAGGTTTAAGCCAATGTTCTTTTTTATGTAAAAAAGTTATTGCCCTTCATACATTGTATCAACCATGAAAGCATTTAAATCTTCTGATTTTATTATTGTTTTATGTGAATTATAGTTTTCAAAAACTTCACTATACCAAGATATAGGTAAAGGAAATAATATTGTTTCGCATTCGTCATTATTTATTTCCAATTCCCAATCTAGTTGACTTATGCCTAAGAATTTTTGATTAGTATTTTTTGTTTTTCCTTTTAATTTACATTTAATCTTTTTACCGTTCTCTATGTTTTTTGTTGTTACTTTTATTTTTATTCCATAAATAAAATCGGTTGCATTTCCTCCTTCAATTCCTTTGATACTCGATTGCGATAATACAACATCGTTTTCGTTTATAAATTGAATATCTATTATTTGAGGTTCTTGTTCTTGCTGTTCTGCAAGTTCTCTTATTTCTGCTTGATTTTCTTCTGCAATTCTTAAATTTTTAGTTTCACCTATTAGCGCTGCCTTAATTCTATCAATGGTTGTTGTTTTAGAGAAAGGAATTTTAGCTATAGGCATAATGGCAGTAGGTGCAGAGCTTCCAGTGCCTATTAAAACTGTACCAGCACCCATTACAACTGAACCTCCATGTACTGTCATACTACCCATTGTGGCTGCAGGCTTTCCTCCAAAAAACACATTAGATACACCAGTTACAATAATATCTGGAGGTCCTACACAAGTACAGATACTGCCTATTGTGGCTGCAGGTTTGCCTTCAATAAGTACTGTAGGTTCTCCTTGTGTTATTGGTCCGCCAACATGTGGAACTAATCCACTACACATTGGACATATATGATTACTACTTACCGTTGCTGCTGGTCCTGCCATAATTCTTAGTTTTTAATGTTTGCTAACGGTTTTGTATATGATTAGTGGCTTGTTTAAGCACCTAATTTAGCAAATAAAAACCGAATAAAAAATCTGCAAAGATTTTCGTAAGCAAGCTAAAACTAGCCATTAATTATATATGATGTGTGTGCCCAGCATGGGCATCTTTTAATTTACCTAAAGGTAAATAATTAATCTAGAGGGTGCAAGTCCCTTATGCGCAGGAGTAACCCTTCGTCTACGCTCAGGACAGGCTTATTGAAGCATTAGTAAGTCTCAAGGGTGAAAACCCTGAGGTTATCTGAAGGCTATTTGTGATTGATTAATGAGCAAATGCCTCAGAAGGTCTCACAAGTAAGGACGAACTGAACGTAATGCTCTTCAAAATTCGCATAGGAGCACTAGTGGTAACCTATGCCTAAATTAGGAGATTGTGTCAAAGCTGTAAAACCCTATGATGTGATGATTTACGAACCGCCGTATACGTTCCTGAGTTGTATTGCTAGTGGTAATTGGGACGATAGGACCAACGTAGTTACTTACGTACGTTGGTGTGAGAGGCGCACTCCGACTATTTTAGTCTGAGCCGTCTACTTGATTGGTATTAGTTTTTTGCAAATTCAATTAACTGTTTGAAATTACCATTATCTGCTTGTCTTAGAGCTTTTATATATTGATTTCTTGGTTGGTTAGCTTTAACCATATTTGATTGATGCCAAGTAAATACTTCGTTTCCAAATATTGATTCCATAATAATGTCAGCCATCATTCTAGAGTGTCTACCATTTCCATTTGGAAAGCAATGGATGGATACTATACGATGTTTAAATCTTATAGCTATTTCTTCAGGTGGAAAAGTTTTGTTTTCTACCCAATACTTAGTGTCGTGTAATAAATTTTTTAATTCAATTCCAATTTGCGTCCACGGAATTCCAATGTTCTTTTCAGTCTTTCTAAAATCGCCTGCCCATTTCCATACATCACCATACATTTTTTTGTGCAAGTCTCTTACAAGCTTCTCAGTTAAAATTTTTTCAAGTTTGAATTTTGTATGAATAGTCCATTCGACTGCTTTTTCAATATTCAATTGCTCAAATTCATCTAGTTCTCCTTGAGAAGTAATAGACTTTATTTTAAGACCTTCCTTTTCTTCTTCGTCTAAAGGTGTTTGTCCTTCTTTATAATCGAATTCTAATCCCATAATGATTTTTTCATCTCTCGTTTTATTTCACCAGCAAGTTCCTTTATGGTTTTATTTATTTTTTCATCTCGAATTCCTTGGTCCTCTAATTTCATATTTTGATTAGTTCTTAAAACTATTTTTCGTGCTAACCTTTCAGCCTTTATGTTTACTAAGTTTTCAATCGTCCCATCTTTCGGAATAAAACCATAGATAAATTTCATGTTCAAAGCATCACCAACATCTTTTAATTTATTGATGGTTATTTGCCCTGTAGCTTCACGTTCCTCGATTTTTTGTATAGCTCCTTTAGTTAAGTTAAGTTTGGTCCCTAACTGTTCCCTCGTCATATTAAGAGTCGTTCTAATAGTATTCACCCATCCCTTTTGTGGGACCAGGACCATTCCTGCATCTTTAAAATTTACCAATTTTTGATCTAGTTGTTCTATGAGTAGTTTTTTCTTGTTTCTCATTTGATAACATTTTATACATATAAGTATGTAATTTAATTCAAAATTATACATATAAATATAAAAAAACAAATAAAAGAATACTTATATGTATTCTTATTATGTTTTAATTATACAAATATGTATTAGTGACTTTGTGTGAAAGTTTCTGTTTTAAATTAATGCCAACTAATTATATGGAGACTAAAGCACTAATTATTCCTTAATTATTGCGTGGTATGTGGAAGTTTTGTTCCTGATTTACTTAAGTGCTCTTATGTAAACTTACAATTATTAATGCGCATTTAAAATACGTATAACTAAGTGATTTTATTTGTTAGGTCTAAGTTGCACTAGTGTAATAATAAATTTTACGGGTTTCCGGGACATTTTAAAAACTAAGCATAAAAAAAACCACCGGATTAGATGGTTTTGATTAATGTTGTTATTAGTTAAACGTAAAGAGTCTAAGGATTTTATAAAGTCAATGGTATTAGCAATTGCGCTATCTATAAAA
This sequence comes from Psychroserpens sp. NJDZ02, assembly GCF_004843725.1. NCBI lineage: Bacteria > Pseudomonadati > Bacteroidota > Flavobacteriia > Flavobacteriales > Flavobacteriaceae > Psychroserpens > Psychroserpens sp. NJDZ02. The sequence continues at coordinate 1,860,579 of NZ_CP039451.1, forward strand.
ATTCATTTCATCCAAATACGCCCAAACATGCTCTGGTAATAGTGGTTTTATGTTTTTGCCAGTTTTAATACTATTACGTATTAAGGTTGAAGATATTTCCATGATTGGTGCTTCAACGTGATGTATTTTAGCATGGTTATCAAACTGGGTTTCTATTGTGCCTGCACTAATTCTTGGATAGACGTAAATATGATGATTGTCCAGAATAACTTGGTAGTTTTTCCATTTATGAAAGCTTTTCAGGTTGTCTTCCCCCATAATTAAAGAAAAATCCTTGTCAGGATACTTCTCGGTTAAATACGCTAAAGTATTAACGGTGTAATTGGGTTGGGGTAAATTAAACTCGATATCGCTCTCTTTAAGCGTGTCGTAGTCTTTAGTGGCTAGATATACCATTTCTAAGCGTTGGTAGTTATCTAACAGCGAGCTTTTCTTTTTAAACGGGTTGTGTGGCGTTACCACAAACCAAATTTGATCCAAATCGCTATTTTCTACCATTTGGTTAGCAATTATTAAATGCCCAATGTGTATTGGGTTAAACGATCCAAAGTATAAGCCTATTTTCATTTTTTAGAAGTGTCATACTGAGCGCAGTCGAAGTGCTTTTAGTGTTAGAGAGATGCGTTTTTACACCTCAGTAACCACCAAAATTGACAGTATGTTGTTATTTTTTTATAAAGTCGCTCACTAAATGTTCAGCCTCTTGTAATGCTTTGTCAAGATTATCATTTTCTATAATAACATCAAATAAAGGCGCGGTTGCAAGCTCTGCACTGGCTTTACTTATACGCATGTTTATTTTGTCGTCAGTTTCTGTCTTGCGCTTTTTTAATCTTATTTTTAGCTCGTCAATACTTGGCGGCTTAACAAAAATAGCAATAGTTTCTTCTGGAAATTTTCTTTTAATACGTAAGCCTCCAGAGACATCAATATCAAAAATCACATTTTTTCCTAAAGCCCAAATGCGTTCGACTTCGGTTTTTAAAGTCCCGTAAAAATTATCTCTGTACACTTCTTCCCACTCTAAAAAATCGTCGTGTTTGATGTGTTGTTTAAAATCTGAGGCAGATAAAAAGTAGTAGTCTTTGGCGTGTTCTTCTGTACCGCGTTTCTCTCTAGATGTAGCAGAGATAGAAAAGGCTAAATTTAGCTGATCTTGTTTTAGTAAATGTCTTACTATAGTTGTTTTTCCAGAGCCTGAAGGTGCTGAAAATACGATTAGTTTACCTTGTTTTTTAGTGTGTTCAGTCAAAAGTCTAGTGTTTTAAAGGACGTTTAGTAATTGTTCCTTAATTTTTTCTAATTCGTCTTTCATTTGTACAACCAATTGTTGCATTGGTGCATAATTACTTTTTGACCCAATAGTATTAATTTCTCGACCAATTTCTTGCGCGATAAATCCTAATTTTTTTCCGTTAGAATCTGTACTGTTTATGCTTTCTATAAAGTAGTTTAAGTGATTGTCTAAACGTACTTTTTCTTCAGTAATATCAAATTTTTCGATATAGTACACCAGTTCTTGTTCAAAACGGTTTTCGTCGTACTTTTCTTTTAGTTCTTCAACCCCTTTTCTTAAACGCTCTTTCACGCCTTCAATACGATCAGGATCCATAGCGATAACTTGCTGTAATAGATCGGCTATGTTTTTAATACGATCGTTAAAATCTTGTTCTAGGACTTTACCTTCGTTTAATCTGTAGTCTTTTAAGCTGTTTAAAGCGATATTTATTTCGGCTTCAATCTGTGCCCACTCTGTATTGTCAATTTCTTCTCTAATGGTATTTAAGGCGTCAGGAAAACGAACTGCCATTTTTAGTAATTCGATATCATTACCGGTATTGTACACCGCTTTAAGTTGTTGCATGTATTGCTTAACAACAGGCGCGTTTATTTGTGTTGAGGTATCATCTGCAGTAGTTTCTACGTAGATAGAAAAGTCTACTTTACCACGTTCTAATTGCTTGGCCATTAGCTTACGTAAGTCTAGTTCTTTTTCTCTGTAAATTGAAGGCATACGTGCATTCAAATCTAGGTTTTTACTGTTAAGCGATTTTAACTCTATAGTTATCTTCTTTGTTGGCAATTGTAATACAGATTTGCCATAACCTGTCATCGAATAAATCATATACACACTAATTAATTGTGACAAAGGTAAGTAAAATGTTAACGGTTAAGAAATCGAAAATTTATTATGAGTCGCGTGCTAATTATTGTAATTTTGAAATAACAAAAGTTGAAAATTATGTACACAAAAGATTTTGAAATTAGATGGAGTGATATTGATGCTAACAGACATTTAGCTAACTCGGCTTATATTAACTACATGTCTCATACTAGGACTGCTTTTTTACAAGACCACGGGTTTTCTTTAATGGCCTTAAGTAAAGCTGGTATTGGTCCTGTTGTTTTCCATGAGCATGTACATTATTTTAAGGAAGCGTTTTTAGGGCAGCCTATAACGGTTAGTTTAGAAGTGTCTGGTTTAAGTGAAGATGGGATGTTTTTTAAATTTGATCACAACTTTTATAATAGTAAAGGTCAGAATTTAGCGTTTTGCGAAATTGTAGGCGCATGGATTAATTTAGAAACTAGAAAGCTGACAGGCTTATCCGCAGACTTATTAGAAATGGCTAATAAATTCCCGAAAACGGAAGATTTTAAAGTGCTAACTAAAGAAGACATGCGTTTGCATGGACGTTTACCTAAGGATTTAAAACTTTAGGTTTTTTAGTAACCAAATACACACCAAAAAAGATTAGGGATGATGCTGTCACTTTTACAGCTGTTACAGCATCACTACCCGCTATTACAGCATAAATACCTGCTATTAATGGTTGTAGGTAAATAAATACGGTTACTGTGGAGGCTTTTAAGTGTCTTAAAGCTAAAGGGTTTAATAAATAAGTCCCAAAAGTAGCGCCAACTATAACAAATAGTACCGAAAACCAGATGTATGGTGTAAATGACGAGAGGTTAATAGCTAGAATATCGTTAAATCCAAATGGTAGTACCATAAAGAAACCTATTAAAAACAACCATCTTATAAATGTAAAGGGATGGTATCTGTAGGTTAGTTTTTTGATGATTATGATATAAATACTATAGGAAATAGCATTAAATAAAATCATAAGATTACCTAAAAACACATTGTCTCCTGGGCTTGCAGATTTACCATAAATGGTTAAAATTGCAGCGCCTGTAAAACCAAAAATCACGCCTACTATTTTTAACCTTGTAATTTTTTCTTGTAAATAAAAAGAAGATAGTAATAATACAATAATGGGTGTAATAATCATTATTACCGATGCATGTATTGGTGTCGTTAGCTCCAGACCTTTAAAAAATAAAAGCATATTGGTGGCAACGCCAAAAAAGGCGGCGTAGATTAGGGTTAAAAAGTCTTTCTTCTCTATTTTTTCTCTAGGTCCAAAAAAACTAAACAACCAAAATAAGAGTGTTGCACCTCCAACACGTAAGACAATAAAACCAAAGGGTTTTATAAAACCGCCGACCATAACGTTTTTGGCAAAAGTATAGTTTAAGCCATATAGGATTTGGACGGTTAGGGCCGCCAGTAAGGCCCAATACCTAGCTTTCATCAAGTGCTAGTTTTGTGGCTTCCGTTGTTTTTTTAGAGTTTCCGATAAATATAGCGTCATTAATTACTATTACCGGTCTACTTAAAAAGGTATAATGTTCTAAAAGATATTGTTTGTAATCTTCTTCGGTTAAATTTTGATCTTTAAGTCCCTTCTCTTTATAAAGTTTGGCGCGCTTGCTAAATAACGCTTCGTAGCTACCAGATAATGCTTTTAGTTCTTCAACTTGTTCTAGCGTTAAAGGGTTTGTTTTGATGTCTTGAAGTTCAAAATCTGAAGGTAGATTTAACTCTTTTAAAATTCGTAAACAAGTACTGCAGGTTTTTAGGTAGTATACTTTTTTCATAAGGGTAAACATTTTTGTCAAAGGTCGTTTTTTTTGGTAAAAAGATCTCTATTTTTAAATTAAAACTAGTTTTAGAACGGCGGAGTTTCCGCGAAAGCGTTATGCAAAATCGGAAAATTACAGGAGCGTGCTATAAAACACATGGCGTTGGCGTCGTGATGTAATTGATTAGCCTTGTCTATCATATTTGTATGTTGGACGGTAACCTTAGGGTGTAATGTGACGCTTGTAAATTGGCCACTACCATTATTGTTTTCTTCCATTGTGCCTTCGGGTTGGTCTGTGTAACTTAGGACGATTACGTTATTGGTTGCGCAGAGGTGTAAATACCAAAGCATGTGGCAAGAAGCGATGGAGGATAATAATAATTCCTCTGGATTATAGCGTGTGTGATCACCTAGAAATGCGGGGTCTGCGCTGGCTAAAATAGCTTGTGTTTTGTCTTTTACGGTTATACTATGGTTGCGATTATAGTTTTTGTAATGCGAAGTGCCTTGTCCTAGATTGCCGGTCCAATGTATTGTCGCTTGGTAATGGTGGGTTTTCATTTTTTTAAAAATTAAAGTCTAAAGTTAAAAATCCAATTGTAATTAGTTTAAGTTTTTTTTATTTAGTTACTTGTGGCAAAAATTGAAATACTATGGACTTTACTTTTGATGTCACTATAAAAAACAGACAATTATTAAACCATTTTCTGGAAAGCTTTACTTTAGAACAGTTAAATAAAGTGCCAACAGGTTATACTAATAATATTTTTTGGAATGTGGCGCACACTGTCGTAACGCAACAATTGTTGGTGTATAAATTATCTGGTTTGGACATGCTTATTAGTGACGCGTTAGTCGAAGCTTATAAAAAGGGAACAAAAACAGAAGGCGATGTGACGCAAGCTGAGGTTGATGAAGTAAAGGGTTTATTGTTTTCTACTATCGAAAAAACAAAGGAAGATTATAATAATAAAGTGTTTAAAACTTATAATGAATACACTGTATCTACCAAAAGTACTTTAAGGACTGCGGAAGATGCTATTACATTTAACACCTTTCATGAAGGCATCCATTTAGGGTATATTTTAGCGCTTAAAAAAAATATCTAGTAATTTAGATATTGGTCTACTACTGTAAAAGGAATGGTGAATTCGACAAGCTCTTTAGTAAAATTTCCTAGTTCAAAATTGTCATAAACGATAATAACACCATCGTCGTTAAAGCCGATGGTTTCTGGAAGTTTGAAATCGCTAGTGTCATCGGTTAGGCTAGTGTAAGTTGTCAGTATTTCTTTATCGTAATACTTTTTAGCAATGGTTTTGAAGGCATCCATGTTATTGATGATGTCTTTAGTGGCTAGAGATTTTCCGTTTGTTAAATCAAAATTAAAAAACTTAAATCTTAAGCTACTGCTGGCGGATCCTGTAGAGATACTTCCATTCATGGCAATACTTACAAGACCTTCACTTTGGTAAGAGACTTCTCCATCAATAAGCGCCTCCCATCTTGAAAATTTATTATCAAAATTTGAAAGCAATGTTTCATTAAAATTAATGTAAGCATCGTTAAAAGCTTTGATGCTTTCTTCTACAGATTCTTTTTTGTTTTTAGCACTATCTATATTTAAAACATTACAAGCAAAACCTATTAGTGTGTTGTTTATGTTTTTAGCGGTTTTAGATTTTCCTTGTGCTTTAGGGATAATTATTTCTACAAAGGTTTCCTTTTCTTTTGAAATTTGAGTTTCAGAAAACGTTATAACTTTGTCCTTTTGACAAGACACGGTTAGTAATAAACAGGTAAACACAGCAAAAACTACTGATTTTGACATAGATAAAGTGTTAAACATAGACTAAAGGTATTGTTCTAGTTTGAATACCACGAATTTAAAAACTAATTTCGTGGCTAACAAAGATTTTTGCTATGAAATTTAATACAAAAACAATACATGGTGGTCAAAAACCAGATCCAGCATATGGAGCTGTGATGCCACCAATATATCAAACGTCTACTTATGTACAAACGACACCAGGTGGACATAAGGGATTTGCGTATTCAAGATCTCATAACCCAACACGCCAAGCTTTAGAAAATGCCTTTGCGAGTTTGGAGAATGGCGCCTTTGGATTAGCATTTGGATCAGGAATGGCTGCTATTGATGCCGTGATGAAAATTTTAAAGCCAGGTGATGAGGTAATTTGTACCAACGATTTATATGGTGGTACCTATCGTTTGTTTACTAAGATTTTTGAGGGGTTTGGAATTAAGTTTCATTTTGTTGATATGCAAAAGGCTTCTAATATTGAAGGGTTTATTAATGAACAAACTAAATTGATTTGGGTAGAAACACCAACTAATCCAATGCTAAATATTATTGATATTGTGGCTATTGCTAAAATCGCGAAACAGCATATCGTGCTATTAGCTGTGGATAATACGTTTGCAACACCCTATTTACAACAGCCTTTAGATCTTGGGGCGGATATTGTGATGCATTCCGCAACCAAATATCTAGGAGGACATAGCGATTTAGTTATGGGCGCTTTAATTGTAAAAGATAAAGCGTTGGCAGATCAATTATATTTTATACAAAATGCAAGCGGCGCGATATGTGGCCCGCAAGATGCTTTTTTAGCGTTGCGCGGCATTAAAACCTTACATGTTAGGATGCAGCGTCATTGTGAAAATGGTAAGGCTGTAGCCGAATTTTTAAATACCCATCCTAAAGTAGAAAAAGTATATTGGCCAGGTTTTGAAAATCATCCCAACCATGATATTGCAAAAGCACAAATGAGTGGCTTTGGTGGTATGGTGAGTTTTGTTGCTAAAGGAAATAATTATGACGAAGCCATTAAGTTTGTCGAAAACCTTAAGGTCTTTACTTTAGCGGAATCTTTGGGGGGTGTGGAGTCCCTTTGTGGGCATCCTGCAAGTATGACACATGCTAGCATCCCAAAGGAAGAACGTGAAAAGATAGGAGTAGTAGATAGTTTAATTCGTTTAAGTGTTGGTATCGAAGATGAGGCCGATTTAATAAAGGATTTAAGTCAGGCTTTAGGTTAATTTATAACGATGTTAAAACAAAAAAAAACTCAAGTGTAAACTTGAGTTTTTTTTATTTTAACACTATATTTTATCTGTTAATCTAAGTAATAAATATAACCTACATTTAACCAAACCAACCAATCGTTGTTCTTGTTAGAATTTAATTGATGGTCCAAACCGTCAACCCAATCGCTAAAATAATACTGACCTCTAAGATCTAACATCAAATCCGATGAGTTGTCTAATTTATATCTAACACCAATACTTGAAACTACAGCCCAAGTCGATCCTGATTCCGGGCTAACAGAACCTGGTTCCCATAGTGAGTAAAAATTATTGCTATCTAATACGTTGCCGACATCATTGGTGCCATTATCATAGTCTGTGTATACTTCTGGATTGTATGAAACGAAATGAGCTCCTAAACTTACAAACGGTGCTAACTTGTATCCAAACGCTTGAAAAGAACGGATGCTTAAAGGGTAAAACTCTAACTGCATTCCGATCTCAAAATTGCTAGATTCACCAGTATGACCTCTTAATCGGTCTGCTTCATCGCTAGTCTTGGATTCTTGAACCCAATGTCCAAAGTGTTGAAGTTTTGTTTTGTTATAAGAAATCTCTGTACGTAGTTTAAAGTGGTCATTAAAATAATTGTCAGTTGTATAACAATTACAATTGGCTTGGTAAGCAAAGTTCATGTAGTGGACTAAACCAATACCAAAACCAGTGTTACCAGAATTTGTGTCAGAATCTTGACGTTCTCCAAAATCAGATTTAAAGGCTACGGGTCCAGTGATTATACCGATTTCGTGAGAAAAGCCTAATTGAGAAAACGCAGGGCTAGCACTTAATAGTATAAGTACAGCTAATATCAATTGTTTTGGGTTAAGCATAATAAGGCTTTATTTAGAGGCTATTTATTAAGCAAATATATAAAATCCCGACGAACCCGCAAATTTTAAGGATAAAACGCATCATTTTAATTGATGATTTAATTATATTAATATCAACTATAACGATTGCGAAAACAAAAAAAAAGTAGGTGCTGTATTAAAGATAATGTATCTTTGCAGTACATATTTATGGATTGTATAACAGTATCGTAATTATTTACATAATGAAAGATAAAATTGAAACGTTTTTAGATTTAGTAAGACAAAAAAATGGTAATGAGCCAGAATTTTTGCAAGCAGTACACGAAGTTGCAGAAACTGTAATTCCGTTTATAGAAGATAACCCAAAATATCAAGGTAAGATGTTATTGGAGCGTATGGTAGAACCAGAGCGCACAATAATTTTTAGAGTGCCTTGGATTGATGATAAAGGTAATACACAAGTAAATAGAGCTTTTAGAGTAGAATTTAACTCGGCTATTGGACCTTACAAAGGGGGGTTACGTTTTCACCCATCAGTAAACCTTAGTATTTTAAAGTTTTTAGGTTTTGAACAGGTCTTTAAAAACTCTCTAACAACTTTACCAATGGGTGGAGGAAAAGGAGGAAGTGATTTTGATCCAAAAGGAAAAAGTGATAACGAAGTGATGCGTTTTTGTCAATCTTTTATGTCAGAATTATTCAGACATATTGGTGCTAATACAGATGTGCCTGCTGGAGATATTGGTGTTGGAGGACGTGAGATTGGTTACATGTTTGGTCAATATAAACGTTTGACAAACGAGTTTACAGGTGTACTTACAGGTAAAGGATTGTCTTACGGAGGTTCTTTAATTAGACCAGAAGCTACTGGTTATGGTACAGTGTATTTTGCAAAAAACATGTTAGCGACTAAAAACGATTCTTTTGAAGGGAAAACAGTAGTTATTTCTGGATCAGGAAACGTTGCTCAATATGCTTGTGAAAAAGCAACAGAGTTAGGTGGTAAAGTTATAACAATGTCAGATTCGTCAGGGTATATTCTTGATAAAGATGGTATAGATGCTGATAAGTTAGCATATATCATGGAAATTAAAAACATTAACAGAGGTAGAATTAGCGAGTATACAGATAAGTATACATCTGCGACGTTCCATAAAGGAGAAAGACCTTGGAGTGTTAATTGTGATATAGCAATGCCATGTGCAACTCAAAATGAGTTGGATAAAGCGGAAGCTGAAATGTTAGTTAATAATAAGGTATTAGTTGTTGCTGAAGGCGCAAACATGCCAACGACACCAGAAGCTATTGAAGTACTTCAAAAAGCTAAAGTGTTGTTTTCTCCAGGAAAAGCATCTAATGCAGGAGGTGTTGCTACTTCAGGTTTAGAAATGAGCCAAAATTCTTTACGTTACAATTGGACTAGAGAAGAAGTTGATGCTAAACTACATCAAATTATGGATGATATTCACTCTTCTTGTGTGCAGTATGGTACTCAAAAAGATGGTACCGTAGATTATGTAAAAGGAGCAAATATTGCTGGTTTTGTAAAAGTTGCTGATGCAATGTTAGCACAAGGCGTAGTATAAAAAAAAAGAGTATAAATATTAAAACCCCTAATTTTATTAAGATTAGGGGTTTTTTAGTGTTATATATTAATAGCTTGGATACAATAAATTGTGGTATTTTTGAGTTTTATAATTGATTTTAAAAACATGCTTACAAATAAGATTAATTTTCAATTGTTTATTCTTTGTATAAGTTTTTTAACTATACAAGTTGGTAGTGCTCAAGATTTTTCTGACGAGTGGACTGGTCATTTTTCTTATTTGAATATTAAGGATGTTTCTCAGGGCAGTGAAAAAGTATTTGGAGCTTCAGACAATGCTGTTTTTGTGTATGATAAAAACACCAATGAGATTGAAACACTATCCACGATACATGGATTGTCGGGAGAAACCATATCAGTTATAAAATATGCAGAAGATAGTGGGTTGCTTTTTCTTGGGTTTGAAAATGGCTTAATTCAGATCTATGATGAGGTTAATAATTCTGTTTTATCCGTCGTTGATATTTTAGAAAAACCAACAATTCCCCAAAGTGATAAAAAAATCAATCATTTTAATCTAGTAGATGATACGGTTTACATCTCTGCGGATTATGGTATTTCTGTTTATAATTTAGATAGATTGGAATTTGGAGATACATATTATATAGGAGCCAGTGGATCGCAAATAGTAATTTCTCAAACATCAATTTTAGATGGATTTATTTATGCGGCAACTGCTTCTGGACTAAAAAAAGGGTTATTAACTAATCCTAATCTTATCGATTATCAAGAGTGGACACAGGTTGTTGCTGGTAATTGGATTGGAATAGAAGCTGTTGGAGAACAATTGTTTTTAGTTAATTCTAGTAAAAGCCTATATGAGTTTGTTAGTAATACATTACAACTTAAAGCAACATATCCCAATTTTATTGAAGATTTAAGGGTTTTTGATAGTCAATTGGTTGTTGCGACGCAAAGAGAAGTATATGTGTATAATCCTGAAAATTTTGTAACTATAGCTCAAGTTGTTAATACAAGTGAATTTGATGTTAATTATACATGTGCGTTAATTGATGATTCTAATACGATCTATATTGGAACAAATGGAACTCCGGCTAATGGTAAAACTGGATTTGGAGTTTTGAAAACTACGGTTAATGATGTTTCTGTTATGGAGGAAATTCATCCAAACGGGCCTTTATTAAATAATTTTTTTAAAATTAAAACCTTATCAGGTCATATATATGGTACTCATGGAGGTTATGATGTTAGTTTTAATCCTTATGCTATTACTAATCAAAGAGCTGGTGTTAGTCATTATTTTGACGACTCTTGGCAGAATGTTAGTTATGATGATCTTTTGGAGTTAACAGCAGAGACCAGGTCTTTGTCTCATATCTCTATTAACCCTTTAAATGCAAATGAAGCATATATAAGTTCTTCTATTGGTGGGCTTTTAAAATTAGAGAATAATGTTCCGTCCGTTTTTTTTAATGAAGACAATAGTACGTTATATCCCTTTGTTCCAAATAACTATTTTGTGCATGCGTCAGTTTTTGATTCTGAAGGGACGCTTTGGGTCATGAACAGTCGATACGATTTTCCGCTTAATAAATATAAAGAAGGGCAATGGACTTCTTATAGTTATTTAGACGTGATTGATCCTGCCCAAGATAATAAAGGCTTTGCTTCAATTATCGTAGATGCTAATAATACTATTTTTACAGGGTCATATAATTTTGGAATTATTGGTTATAACGCAAGTACCGGAGATTTTAATACTATAGATGAAGCAGAAGGTATGCCATCGAATGCTGTTATTGCTTTAAATATTGATAGAAATGGCCAGTTGTGGATGGGAACAAATCATGGTTTGAGAATTATTTATAATACTAACGACTTTATAGATGGGACGCCAGAAATAGATGATATTATTGTTTCGGATAATGGTGAGGCTAGCGAGTTATTGTTTCAACAATACATAACGGATATCGAAGTAGATGGTTCTAATAACAAGTGGATTGCAACCTTAGATACCGGGCTTTATTATTTTTCTTCAGACGGGCAAAACACTATTTTTCATTTTACAAAAGATAATTCTCCTTTACCAACAAACGACGTATTGGATGTTGATATTGATGATGAAAATGGGATTATTTATATTGCAACGGATAAAGGGCTAGTTTCTTTTAGGTCTGAAGCTTCCAAGCCTCAATCTACGCTACAAGATGCCTTTGTTTATCCTAACCCAGTGCGGCCAAACTTTAATATTTTAACAGATAAAGTTAAAATAAGAGATATTTCGGAAAACGTAAATATTAAAATTACTGATATTGAAGGTAATCTAGTGGCGGAAGCGGAGTCCAGAACAAACTCTAGATTTAAGGGTTATAATCTTGAAATAGATGGAGGAACAGCGTTATGGAATGGGAAAAATTTGGGAGGTAACATTGTAGCCTCTGGAGTGTATTTGATAATGCTTAACGATTTAGATACCTTTGAAACAAAGGTTTTAAAAGTAATGGTTATAAGATAATGTTTATCACTACAAATGCCATTGTCCTGTCTAAGCTTAGATTTAGAGATAACGATTTAATTGTTAAATGCTACACACAAAAACAAGGTGTTGTTAGTTATTTGTTAAAGGGTGTTTTGTCTTCAAAAAAAAGCAATAAAAAAGTGGCTTATTTCCAGCCCTTGTCGCAATTGCAATTAAATACAGATTACAAACCAAATCGCTCTTTGCAGTATATAAAAGATATAAAAACAGATTTTTTATATGCGTCACTTCATACCAATATTTTAAAGAGTGCTATTGTCATGTTTTTGGCAGAAGTTTTATCGCATGCTTTACAGGAAGAAGAACAGAATGATTCTTTGTACAGTTATATACAGACCACTTTACAGTGGTTGGATACCAATGATAGTTATTCTAATTTTCATTTATTGTTTCTTATACAATTAACTAAATACTTAGGATTTTATCCAGATCAAACAGACATGGAAACCGCTTTATGTTTTAATTTGTATGATGGCGAATTTCAAGAGGAAAGCATTTCTAAGTATAATGTCTCAGGCGAAAATTTAACACTATTAAAACAGCTTTTAGGCACATCATTTGATGACTTAGATAGTATCAAAATTAACGCAAAACAAAGACAATCTTTTTTGGCTCTTATTTTAGTGTATTTTGAATTACATTTGGGAAATTTCAAAAAACCAAAATCTTTACAAATCCTTAATGATGTTTTTAATTAAAAATATGAAGTTTCTTTTTAGCATTTGTTTTCTATTCTTTTTCTCGTTTACGGTGACAGCACAGACTATAAAAGTGATGGATAAAACCACTAACGAGCCAATTTTTGGAGTCGCTATTTATAATAACGATCAATCTAAAAGTGAAATCACAAACCTTAACGGAGAAGCAAGTTTGGATAACTTTAAATCGACAGAGTTGCTACACTTTCAGCACATGTCTCATGAGTTAAAGCAGATTATAAAAAGTAATATTAAAAATAAACGTGTTTATTTAATGGCTAGTCAACAAGGTCTGGATGAGATTGTGATATCTGCTTCCAACTTTGGACAAAGAAAAAAAGATATTCCTAAAACTATTGCAACCGTATCTGCTAAGGACGTTACCTTTAATAATCCACAAACTAGTGCAGACCTGTTAGAGGCTACAGGGCAAGTGTACATACAGAAAAGTCAATTGGGAGGTGGTAGTCCAATGATTAGAGGTTTTTCAACAAATAGATTATTAATTACTGTGGATGGTGTGCGAATGAATAATGCCATTTTTAGAAGTGGAAATCTTCAAAATGTGATCTCTATTGATCCTTTATCAATACAAAATACGGAGGTTACTCTGGGTGCTGGTTCAATCATTTATGGTAGTGATGCTATTGGAGGAGTGATGAGTTTTTATACTAAAAAACCAAAGTTTTCATTTTCAGATACTCTAAATGTAAAGAGTAATGTGATGTTACGTTATGGAACAGCAAGTCAGGAAAAAACGGCGCATATAGATGTAAATGTAGGCTATCAGAAATGGGCTTTTTTAACTAATGTGAGTTATACCGACTTTAATGATTTAACCATGGGAAGTTATGGGCCTGACGCTTATTTAAGGCCAGAATATGTTGTTACGGAGAATGGTCAAGATGTAATTGTAGAAAATAATGATTCTAGAATCCAAAAATTTACGGGATATAACCAAATTAATTTGATGCAAAAGGTGAGTTATAAAGCTGCGGAAGATTTGGATATTGATTTAGGAGTGTTTTATACAGCCACGTCGGATTACTCTCGTTATGACAGGTTAATTCGCTATAGTGATGATGCGTTAAGATCTGCAGAATGGAATTATGGACCTCAAAAATGGTTCATGTCTAATTTAAGTGTTACAAAACGAAGCAGTAATGCAACGTTTTATGACAATATAAAAACCACATTAGCTTATCAGAATTTTCAAGAAAGTAGAATGGATCGAGATTTTCAAGATAGCGATAGAAACGTCAGGGAAGAGTCTGTAGATGCTTTATCTTTTAATATCGATTTCGAAAAAAAACTTAGTAAAAAATCAAATTTATTTTATGGTTTTGAATATGTTTATAATACTGTTGGGTCTTTAGGCTATACTGAAAACATTGAAACTAATACAGTAGAAAAGGCTGTGTCGAGATACCCAGATGGAGCGACATGGCAAAGTGGAGCGGTATATGCTAGCTATAAATATAAGCCAAATACAAAGGTTGTATTTCAGTCTGGCTTGCGTTATAATATAGTCACTCAAAAGGCAGATTTTACAGAGAATAATCAATTTTTAGATTTACCTTTTTCTGAATCAAATAATACAGCAAACGCGTTAACGGGTACAGCAGGTGTTACTTGGTTGCCTAATCCAATGTTGCAATGGAAATTTAATTTGTCTTCAGCATTTAGAGCGCCAAACATTGATGATACGGGTAAGGTGTTTGATTCAGAACCAGGGTCTGTTGTTGTGCCTAATGATAATTTAGATCCAGAATATGCATATAGTGGAGAGCTAGGATTAAAGTTGAATTTTGATAAAGTTGTTGTCTTAGATATGGCCACGTATTATACTTATTTAGATAATGCTCTAGTTAGACGTAATGGGTCGTTAAATGGTGAAACACAAATTTTATATGATGGCGAGTTAAGTAATGTGCAATCCATTCAAAATGCCTCAAAATCTTGGATTTACGGTTTTGAAATTGGAGCGCAAGTTAATTTTACAAAATCATTTAAATTAACATCTCAATATAATGTTATTGGTGGAACTGAAGAAACTGATGGTGTGGAAGTCCCTGTTAGACATGTTGTCCCTAATTTTGGAAATACGCATATTGTTTGGCAAAAAAATAGAGTAAAGGTTGATGGTTTTGTTAATTATAATAGTGAGCTGTCATTTAATAAACTCGCACCTTCCGAAGCGGAGAAGGATTATATATATGCCCTAGATCAAAATGGAAATCCCTATTCGCCGTCATGGTATACTTTAAACTTAAGAACCCAGTATCAAATAGGAGATGACGTAACAGTAACTGCGGCTTTAGAAAATATTACGGATCAACGTTATAGAACCTATTCTTCTGGTATTTCGGCTCCTGGTAGAAACCTTATTGTTTCTTTAAAATATAGTTTATAAAAAAAAAGTCTCAATCTAAATTGAGACTTTTTTATTTACGAAATTAGATCTATTTTTTAATTGCCTTCTTACTAATAATTTGTCCATTACTTAATTCTACTTGGGCTATGTAAAGTGCTTGGCTGAGGTTGGCTAGATTTACAATTTCAGTACTATTGTGACTTTTAAAAGTATATATTATTTTCCCTAATATATCTACTATTTTTATGGTCTTAATCGTTACGTTATTTGGGACAGTAAACTGAACTTGATTATTAGCCAATTCAATTATCGATACATCAGTCTGATTAATATTGTAGCTGTTTGTCGCGAGGCTGCTTGTATTAAACACAATTTCAAAACGGTTATTAAATGCTCCTGATTGAGAAGTAAAACTATAGTCTGATGTTGTTAAGTCCTGAGAAGTATTCTCTAAGTTATCTTTTAAGTAAATAGCGTGGTCTGATAAAAAATCACCCTGAAAATGATCTAGCGATATCGTATAAATAGTAGGCGATGTTAGTCCCGTTTTTAATCCTAATACAATGACTTCGTCGCTGTTTAATGCTTCATTCTGTTTTCCTTGAATAGCTAAAGGAATGTTGCTATCATCTGCAAATGATACTAATATGGCAGAACCTCCACTGTAATAGCGTCTTGCATCGTAGGATGGACCGTCATCCATATTACTTGCGCCAGCAATATAGGCGATTGCAATTTGGCTAAAAACACCATTGTCACTGGTTAAATTTAACCATAATTTATTATCAAGACTTGTATTGTTAGTACGAAAGAATTGATCATTATTACCAATAACGCGCATACTATTATTAAAAGTCACGTGACTAGTTGTACCTGCATAGCTATCAGAGAAATTGACAAAAAAACCTTGACCTGAAGGAATAAAATTATTTGGTACATAGCGTTCGCCTGCAACATTGGCACTAAAATTAATTATTGCGTAATCATTACTACTAAAATTTATTTGCTGATTACCAATAGTCGTGGCAGAAGGCGGTGTCGCTTGGGACCAAAAATAGAGCGCGCCATCTAAAACTCCTGGAGTAACTGTATTTAGTGTTGTTGCGTTTTGAGTGAAGAAGGCATTTGCGTCAATAGCGCTAGGATAGGGGTTTCCAATAAATTGCCAATTATTATCTAGTGTAGAGCTGTCGTTTCTAACTATAGGAACACTAATTTTTCCTGAGTTTAGAGCTGAGCCCAAAAAGGATAAATTTATGCCCGTACTTGCACTGTTTGGTGCAGTCAGTTCTATTGGTGACATCGTTGTTGCATATCCAACGCCAGGAGTCATTATTCCGGAGGGATAAAGTTGCCAATCATCTCCTTCATCATCAATATCATCTTGTCCAACGGTAACGATATTGTTGTTACCTAAGTCTTCTGCTTCCATATCATTAAAAGAACCACCATTAAAAGTAAACTTTCTGTCGTTGCTTGTGTTTGGAACTAAGTTTTCTATTAGAGCATCTACTAATGGAGATCCCCAATACGTATATTCATACCAAGCAACAAAAGGTGCCGTCCGTTTTATGACCTCTATTGGAAATGTTTCTACGGAATTATTTATAAATTTTGTAGTTTCGTTATTCTGTATTAGGGCTCCTGATTCTTGTATAGTAAGCCTTGCGGTATTTATAATATTATGTTCTACTTCTATAAAAGCATTTGGAGTAATAATCACTTCTGCATTTATTGTTAGACGACAGGCTGAAAAGCTAGTCGCAGCACTAGTAATATATGGTCCGTTAATTATGGCAGGGGTATTTATGTTTGGGCCTATACCATTAGACCATACAGTGCCATCCCAAGTTACAGTTGATTCAGAACAAGCACAATCGTTTATGTGGTAGCCTAAAAAAGTAAGATGGTTTGATGTATTACTAGTCCAATCAGAAGCGATGTAATTTGTTGTAGGCGCTTGCACGTTACTGTGTCTAACAAGATTAGTGTTCTGGACAAAATTATTATTGACATTCAGGACACCTATTATGTCTATATTGACACCGTCAGTGTTTTGTAAAGTAGTAATGTCATTACCATCAGACTCTAAAACAACAGCACTCGTACAGTAATCTGCAGTTCCGTTTAAGCACAATTCCGAATTATTTAGGGCTATAATATACGTGGAATGGGGTGGTATGATATCGTCTTCTGGTAACGTTCTAATTTGTGGTTTGTAATTTACCCTTCCGTTGGCAAATCTAGCCAATTGGTAATTCGCAAGACGTATTGGGACGCTTGATGTATTATAGAGCTCTATGTATTTTTCGTTTGGGGTACTGGTTGCAGCTTCGTGATATTCTGAAATGAGTAATGTGGTACAATCTGCAGGTTGTGTGTAAGGTGTTATTTCGCCTTGAGCGTTAACGACTAAAGCGATAGTGTCACACGTTACATTGATATTTTCATTATACGTATTGACTGCTAACCCATAACTTAGTTTCGTATATATTGTGGTTAGCTCTACAGTGTTTAAAATTGGAGATAGAGTTATAGTATTATAATACGGTCCATTTTTGTTTAATGCTATCTCAAAACTTCCAGAAGTAGTAATAACAATGTCATTTGCAATTGACGAACCTTGCACAGTAAATGTTTCTGGTAATAAATCGACATTGCCTTCTACACAACTTAATCCCGATATTACAGTTGTGTTTGGATTAATAGTTACTGTGGGAGTTGTGGTAGCTACACCGTTAATTAGTATGTTATCTAATCTATAGCGTTCATCATTACCATTATTATCCATCGTCACTTTTAGCTGTATTGTACTTCCTGCTAAAAAGAGATTGTGTGATACCGTTGTGATGGCATCAATATCATCGTTTAGCGCACCGTTATTACCTGCTATTGCCCATGGGCCTCCATTAATACTATATGTTGTAGTAAATGTATCGCTAGGCTCTAAATCGTCAAACGTTGGTCTATTATCAACTGCTTCCAATTGAAAAGTAACATCAGTATAATCTGTAATATTTATAATTGGAGAATACCAGATTGCTGGTCCATTGGTGTCGCGTGCTTCTAGATATGTGGAACCACTTTCAATACTAAATTTATCCTCACTACTATCAAAATTAGTCCCAGAAACGTCAATAGACCAATTTACACTAGACATATTAATATCAGTGACTCCCGTTACGGCATTATAAGTTGCCCCTTTATTATTGTCGTTTATAAAACTTTCGTTATAAATAACGGTTTGAGCATACGTAATACAACTAAAGAGTAGTAAGGCAAATAACATTGGTGTTTGTTTCATAAATAGTGGTTTTTTTAAATGATTAATAGCTTATTTTTGGCTTATGTTTAAAAGTCAAGAGTCTTACACAGTAGAAGAAGCAACTAAAAAGTTGGAACACTATTGCGCTTATCAAGAACGTTGTCATAAAGAAGTAAAGCAGAAACTAAGAGACATGAATATGATACCTGAGGCTGCAGATATTATTGTGGTTCATCTTTTGGAGCATAACTTTCTTAATGAAGAACGTTTTGCCAGAGCTTATGCTAGAGGTAAGTTCAGAATAAAAAAATGGGGCAAATACCGAATCACTTTAGAATTAAAGCGAAAGGATATTGCTAAATTTAATGTAAATCAAGCACTTACGGAAATAGATGAAGCGGAATATATTGAAGTGTTTAATGATTTAGCTGAGAAAAAGGTGAATTCTTTGAAGGAAAGTGATAAGTATAAAAAAAGAAAAAAGTTAATTGACTATTTACTATATAGAGGATGGGAAAGTAATATGGTGTATGAAAAAGCAAGCGAATTGATCAAATAAGGCATAAAAAAACCTTTCATTAAGTAATGAAAGGTTTTTTATTGATTTAAAAATAAAGACTATAAGTTAAATACAGCTCCAATATTTACAGTGAATTGATTATTTATCTTTTCAGCAGCAGTTAACGTGTTAGAGTTATATTTTGCTAAAGTAGTACCGAATTCAGAAAACACTCCGAAACCACTAGAGAAAAAGTAACGCATCCCTAAATGACCACCAAAGTTTTTTAAGCTTAAGCTAATACCAGGATATACATCAAAATTATCACTGATATCTAAGACACTACCTAAATTAGCATTAAAACGTCCTTCTAATTCAATACGGTCTTCAAAATTAGCAGATAAGCCATTGCTTAAATTTAAAGCATAACCTGTAACTACACCAATAGATATATTTTCACCTATACCATAGTCATAAGTCAATGCAATACCACTTGCGTTGTTTTGAAGATTTGCTCCAATTTGAAGTTTTTGATCTCCTTTTCCATCAAAAGCTTGTGCACTTACTAAACTTACAGTTAGTAATAATGCCATTAATAGTAGTCCCTTTTTCATTGTATTTAATTATCTTTTAATTTATTGTTTGTGTCGGTAATGGCTTTTTGATTTTTCCAATCAATCCATTTTTGCCCTTTAATCCGACGCATTAAGTTGTCAAAATTACGCATTATAAAGACATTGTATACGGCTTTTCCTAAATTTTTTGGTTGTCTTGCTATGGCCCTTAGGCTCATAGAGAAACCAGGAGTGATATATTTCATGTAATGCCAATAGCCTTCTGGCATATACAATACTTCTCCATGATTTAAATGACACTGCCAACCTTTAGCCTTTTTTAACGCTGGCCACTTAGTAAAATCAGGGTTTGAAAAGTCTATGTCTTCTCTAGCTATTAAAGCATGCGGGACTTTATATAGATAATCGTTTTGATTTTGGTCAAATAAAATAATTTGTTTTTCGCCTTCAAAATGGAAGTGGAATATATTGGCTAAATCTATGTCATAATGCATAAAGGTATAACTATCCCGACCACCAAAAAATAGCATGGGAAGCCTCTTCATTAAACGCAGTCCAAAATCAGGAAAGGTAAAATCCTTTTGAAGCTGAGGGACTTCTTTTAAAATATTCCAAAGAAATATTCTAAACTTTGTAGGCTCACGTTTCAGTAAATCTACATAGTCACTCATTTTCATTTTAGTATGAGGTTCATTAAATCCGTCTTTATGATCAACGGGTCTGTCATCATACAAAGGGACTATTTTGTCTCCAGCGATCGTCTTTATGTATTCTAAATTCCACTTAGTATAGGCAGGCCAATCTGTAATAAATCCCTCTATAACTACTGGTTTTTGAGGCTTAAGATAGTTTTTAATAAAATCCTGCTTAGTTATGGTTTTAACTCTTGGTATGTCTTTAAGGTTTAAGCTCAATTTTAAAAATTTATAGCTCAAAGTTACTAAATCGTTACTAAAAGTAGTGTTATTGTTTGTATACTATTTTAGTTAAAATTATAACGCAGTCCAAATAATACATTACTTGGAGGCATTGGTACATAGCCAGTTTCTATATATTCGGCATCAAAAATATTATTAGCAGTAGCTGTTAATGTAAATTGTTTAAGAGTAACATCAATGGAAGCATCCCAAACATTATAACTGTCTCCTGTTGTACGTTCAGCATGTTTATAAATAATGTTTTGATTTACGTTTTTAAATAGTTTTGTGCTTAAACGTGATGTAAAATGATGCTTTAATGTGTTTAGAGAGTATTTGGATAAATCTTTGTTTTGGTCTAAGATATCGTCTTCTAAAAAACTATACCCAACAGTAAAGGTTTGTTTGTAATCATTAATATTGAAATTGTATTTTGCGTCTATTTCAAATCCTTTTGTTGTGACTTCTGTGATATTAGTAGCTGTAAATACTTCCGTAATATTATTAGGTCTTATAAAGTCTATTAAATCTTTAGAATTACGATTAAATACTGCTGCTGAAATAGCAAGTTTTGCTGAGGTATATTTCAAGCCAATCTCTTGTGAAAATGCTTTTTCTGGTTTTAAGTTTTCGTTTCCAGAGGTAAATGTGTCAGAGTAATATAAATCTGTATACGTCGGTATGCGGTAGGTGTAACCAACATTACCATAAGCTTTTAAGTTGTCGTTTATTTTGACTCCAACGTCTACGCCTGGATAGGCATAAAATTTAAAGTCTGAAAAATAGGTTACAGCAATACCAGGAGTAACATCTACAACATCATTAAACAACTTAAATTGGTGCTCTAAAAATAAGGTAGACATAAAACGTTGTCTGCTACCTAAGTTATTGCTACTAATATAAATTTTAGATAAGTCCACACCAAAACCAGTGGTACCTAACTCGGAGCTATAAGACGCATTAGCTTCTGCTCCAATTTTATTACTAATATGTAAGTTTCTGTATACTGTAGGGTTTTCTCTTAGATAAACATATTCATCTTGATTACGTTTCCAATATAAACGAGGTTTTATGGTTAAATTTTCGGTGTTAAATATAGTCGAAAACCCTATCAAGCTATTTTGTGTTTCTTCATATTGATCCACAGCACTGGCGCGAGCATAAAACCCATTAGCACCAAATTTGCGCTCTTGAAATGTTGAAATCATTTCAATAGCTTTTTTCTTTTTGTTAAAAACACTTTTTACAAAGTAGTTACTATTATCATAGTCTGTATTGTATATGTATCCTTCTGATGTCATTTTGTCTATATGTACAATATGTGACGAGTTTTCTAAATCCGAACCAACAGTAACGCCTGCATTAAATTGACCAAATGAACCTGCTTCCAATTTTACAGAGACCGTATTTTTTAAACTGTTTTTTGTCACAATATTGATTGCTCCAGTAAATGCATTTTGACCAAAAACCCTTGCAGCTGGGCCTTTTATAACCTCTATGCGTTCAATTACCTCAAGAGGTAAAGCGGCGTTCATGGTATGGTGACCCGTTTGTGCATCGTCCATTTTAATCCCGTCAATTAATAATAACGTTTGGTCAAAACCACCACCTCTTATATATAAATCAGCTTGACTACCAGCTGTTCCACGACGTCTAATATCTACACCAGCTATTTGTTGTAAAACGTCAGCTACGTTAGTTGCTGCGCTGTTTTTTATGTCTGAAGACGAAATAACAGAAATAGTTCTAGAGTTTTCTTTAAAGGGTAACTCAATTCTAGACGATGTAATAAGTACAGAATCTAATTTTTGTTCTTGTTCTAGATCTTGTGCTTGTATTGTTATTGTAAACAAAGCAAGTAAAGTAAATAAGTAAGTCGATTTCATAATAATAGTTAATCGCATTTTTTGCGGTGCGAAATTCGTAACTTTCCGGATCACTAAAGTAGTCCAGTTTTAAAACAATGAGTAGTCCGGTTGATGACATATTAGAATCTTTAATTAGTTTTGAGAAATCGACTACCACGTCAATTTATATTCAGATCTCACAACAGATCATTAATGCTATTCAACGTGGTTATTTAGCGGAAGGAACTGCGTTGCCAGGAACCCGAAAATTTAGTACATTATTTGATATAAATAGAAATACTGCAGTTGCTGTTTATGATGAGTTAGCATCTCAAGGTTGGGTTGATATCATTGCTAACAAAGGTACGTTCGTGTTAATGCCTGAAAAGAAAACAGCAGCTATAAAAGGTGTCGTTCAGGGTTTGGATAAATTAAAAGCATATCCTGAAACAGCAGGTTTCCCATTTCAATCTTCTTTTAATTTAGCATCTACTGAAGAGTTTTCTGTAAGTAAGTATGTTATTAACGATGGACAGCCGGATTTAAGATTGCATCCAACACACCAATTTTCAAAATGGTACAGTGCATCAATGAAACGTGGTTCTTTAATTTCAAAATGGAATCAAACCCAGGAGCAATCTTATAGAACCTTTAGTAAACAGTTGTGTAACTACCTAAATGCAACAAGAGGATTTCATATAAAGCCAAATAAGATTATCAGTACGCGCAGTACAGAGATGAGTTTGTATATTGTGTCGCAACTTTTAATTAAAAACAACGATGTGGTGCTTGTAGGGCATTTAAGTCATTACAAATCTAATATGATTTTCCAACAAGCGGGGGCCAATATAATTACTATTCCTGTTGATGACCATGGGATTGATGTCGATTTTATTGAAAAGAATTTTACAAAACAGAGTATCAGATGCGTGTATGTTTGTGCACATAGACAATATCCAACAGCGGTAACACTAACTGCAGAGCGCCGATTAAAATTATTGCAATTAGCAAAAGCATATCAATTTGCGATTATAGAAGATGATTTTGATTACGATTTCCAGTTTGATGGTTCTGCAATGCTGCCTATGGCTAGCTCGGATGGAGAAGGGGTTGTTATTTATTTGGGGCGATTGGGACAATCATTTTTTCCTAGTTTTCAAATAGGATTTGTGGTGGCACCAGAAAATATAATAAACGAAGCTAAAAACTACTTGCAAATTTTAGATAAACAGGGAGATTTAATTCAGAAACAAATACTTACAGAGCTTATTTCTGAAGGCGAAATACATCGGTTAATCAAAAAAAATATAACGATCTATAAACAAAGACGTGATTATTTATGCGCGAGTTTAACTATTCATTTTAAAGATGATGCTACTTGGCAATTGCCAGTAGGAGGTTTAGCTGTTTGGTTGTGTTTTAAAATACCCGTATCGCTTATTAAGTTAGCAGAAAAAGCAAAGGCAAACGATTTATTTTTACCTAAAACAGTGTTGTATCAAAATAAAGACATTTGTGCGATACGATTAGGTTTTGGCCATTTAAACGAAGATGAAATTGATAATGTAATTAAAATTTTAAAGACTGCTTTTGAGGATGTTAAAAGTCTTCTTTAGTTTATGTTGTTTTTTGATTTTTAAGAGCTTCTTTGTCTATCCACTTAAAGTCGTTTGGTATAGTAGCGTCAAGTAGTTCTATATTTAATTGTTCGGAAAGGTCGTATCCCATTTGGATGGCATCTGAAAAGGAGTCTTTTGAGTATAATTCAAAATGTTTATTTTTATTGTACCATAGGTTTACCACGAAAGTATAACTTCCATCAGTTAATGGTTTGTGAAAAACTGAAACATACGTGTAGTTTTTGATAGTTTGCCATTTACCAAGTTTTAAAGGACCTACTTCTAGCGTTGTTTTAAATCTTGACTTTTCAATATCGATATAAATTCTTTTGGTTGAACATAAGCCCATTGCGGCAAGTATAAGTAATAGGACTAATTGTATATCACTAGATATGTATCTAAAATAGTTGTTGCTCCAATTGAAGTGGAATAAATCTTTTCCGATGATATATACCACTATTGTAAGTAATAAAGCAGCAAGTGGTAATTGCCAAAAAGGTCTATCGTTTTCTGAAATTAGTAAAGTGTTCTTTTTCAAATCAATGTTTTACTTTGTATTAAATTATATGTCACAGTTAACATTTGTTTTTAGATTAGCTTGTGTAAACTTTTTTTTAAATCAGACACAAACCTATATTAGTTTTTAAGCCAGGTTTAGGCATAGAGTTTTAGTCATGTTTTTTGTTAAATATACGAAGCTCGTATTCTTTTTTAAAATTAAAGCACTAATTTTTTATATTGATTTTTTATATTGATTTTTTATAAAATATTATTGTTTATCAATAATTTTTATATATTTGTTATTGTTAAACGATAATAAATGTATTTTAATTATGAAAAAAATAAAAATTTTACATTGGTTTGTAATAGCATTGATAGCAATATATTTTGTTATTTTTTTATCCAATATTTTTCTATCCGTATATACTCCTGATTTCATGAATTTTTCAGACGAATTTTATAGTCAATTTATTTTTGGTTACTATACTCAGTTTGTAGGTTTGGCAATTTCAGTTGTAACTTTTATTGCTTTATTTTTTCTAAAAAAGGGATTACTGATAACAATTAAGAATGGTTTTTTTAATAAGAATAGTTCAATTAAATTTAAAGTCACAGGGCAACTTTTAATAATTTCTGGAACTTTAAGTTTGCTTTGGAGTTTAGTATTGTTAGTGTATTCTGAAGGGAAATCTCTATTTATAGGAATAGAGGCAAGTATTTTATTAATGTTAATTGGTTTTAGTTTATTAGTACTTACAAGTTACATTCAGAACGGTAGTCTATTACAACAAGAAAACGACCTAACAATATAGCCGATGTCCATAACAGTAAATTTAGACGTCATGTTGGCCAAGCGCAAGATGAAAAGTAAAGACCTAGCTGAAGTTATAGGTATTACAACCGCTAATTTATCTATCCTTAAATCAGGAAAAGCTAAAGCAGTTCGGTTTTCTACTTTGGAAGCTATTTGTAAAGCATTAGATTGTCAACCAGCAGATATTTTAGAATATACAGCGGATTAAAAAAACCTCACAGATTTAAAATCTGTGAGGTTTTTTATTTATGATTTAATAGTAAGGTTATTCAGTTTTACTATCATCTATTTTAGCAGATTCAATAGGTGTTTTGTCCTTACCTTTTAAATACTCAGGTAAATCCATACCAGCCATATTAAACATGTCTTGTAAAGGTGGAACTGATTTATACATTCCTGATAAGAAGTTAGCAGTTGACGACTTCCCGTCAGCACCACTTCCACCATTTTCCCAAACGGTAACTTTATCTATTTTAATATTTTTAATAGCTTCAGCTTGAGTTTTAACTAGCTCAGGAAGTTTATCGGCAATTAACAATAATACCGCATCTTTAGAGTTATTTCCTGCTGCTTTAACAATTTGCTCCATACCAGCTGCTTGCTTAGTTAAAATTTCAAACTGACCTTGCGCTTCGGCTTGCGCTTTAAACAAGATGGCATCGGCTTCCCCTTTTGCAATTCTTCTAATGTTTTCGGCACGTGCTTCTGCATCAATTTCGACTTTACGTTTATCAATTTCTGCTGGTACAATAATGTCGGCCATTTGAGAAGAACGTTCACGTTCTGCTCTTGCAGATTCTGCTATTTGTTCTGCAGCATAAGACTCTTCTAATGCTTTTGCAGTTTGTACTTTTTCTGAAGCAACAGCAACACGTCCAGCTTCCGCTTCACGTTGACGACGTAAAGAATCTGAATTAGCCACTGCAATTTTAGCTGTGTTTTCTCCTTCTACTGCTTGTGCATTTGCAGCAGCAACTTGTGTACGTTCATCTTGGACAGCGTTAGCTTCACCAATAGATCCATCTCTAGTTTTCTCTGCAACAGATTTACGAGCGGCGTTAATAGCATGCGCTGCAGCCTCTTTACCTAATGCCTCGATATAACCAGACTCGTCAACAATATCTGTAATGTTTACGTTAATTAGTTTAAGACCTACTTTCTTTAATTCTGATTCAACACTTTGAGAGATATTAGTTAAAAACTTATCTCTATCACTGTTAATTTCTTCAATATCCATTGACGCTACGACTAAACGTAACTGACCAAAGATAATTTCTTGTGCTAATTCTTGGATTTGACTTTGTCCTAAGCCTAATAAACGCTCGGCAGCATTTTGCATAATACCTGGTTCTGTAGACACTCCAATAGTAAAACGAGACGGTACGTTAACACGAATGTTTTGCTTTGATAAGGCATTAACTAAATTTACTTCAATAGATATTGGAGTTAAATCTAAAAACTGATAATCTTGTATTACCGGTAAAATAAAAGCAGCGCCACCATGAATGCATTTAGCAGATTGTCCGCCACCAACTTTACCATAAACGACTAGTATACGGTCGGAAGGACAACGTTTGTAACGTCTAACTAAGACAATTAAGAATAAGAAAATAAATAGCACAGCAGCAATAATAGCTACTGGGAATCCTAAATTTAAGGACTCTGGGTTGATTTGTAGGTTCATAGATTTATTTAGTTGTTAAGTTTTTCGATAATTAATATGCCGTTAGATGTAACGGATTTTACTTTTATGACAGTACCCGTTTTTAAATCGGTTGGATTATCAGTCAGTGCTTCTAGTTCGCGCAAAGCGCCCTGAATTCTGACATGTGCTTTTCCTATTGACGATCTGCTGGCACCGACAGTCAGATAAACTTCACCAATCTGGTTAGTGGCATTTTTATAGTCTAAAGTGCCACTATCGCTTAACTTTCTCATAGAATAAAACATACCAGCCATAATACCCATCATTGCTAAACCACAAATTATAGATATAACGACGGTTAAGCTATAAGAAAAATCAGCATCAATACAGGCAATTCCAGACCATCCGAAAATAGTAAAAAAGCCCACCAGATTTTTTAAGGTTATAAATTGAAACCCAATACCCGTGTCGCCTTCAATATCAGCATCGACATCACCAAATTCGTCAGTATCGCCTCCTGAAAGGGATAAACCAATAGTTATTATAAATATAAATGAAGCTAGTAATGCGATGCTCCAATACAATTTTGGAAACCATTCTAAGCTGTAAAACCAGTCTATCATAATGTGTTGTTTTAAAGATGAAATATAGTGCGTTTGAATGTCTTAAGCAATAATTAAACGAAACGATTTTAACATCCTATTATATTGGTAGTCGTAATTGTAGTTTTGTTACAAATTAATTGCTAGTTTTAATGTTAATAGCGTGTTTTATACATCATTTCTTGTTTTTTTTTGTCGTCTTGTAATGATGTAATGTCTATCTTTAGAAAAGTAATTTGATGTCGTATTAAGTTGTACGTAAAGTAGGTTTTTAACTTTATAAGGGACAGTAGTTGTGCGTTACCACAAGGGTCAGGCTTTCACTACTCGCTCTCTGCGAGGAGCTCAAACATACCGTTCAATCCTTAACGCATCCTAAGCTAGCTAATGTAATAAAATTATGATAACACTTAAATCTCAAGGTTTAACGCTCTTTACGCCTCAGACTGTAGATAATACAGCTGGTCACTATTTTGATACGGGAATTTCTGCGGGATTTCCATCACCAGCCGAAGATTTTAAAGGACAACGTCTGTCATTAGATGAAACGTTAGTCAAAAACAAAGACACGACGTTTTATGCTAAAGTTAGTGGTCAGTCTATGATTGGTGCAGGTTTAGACGATAACGATTTATTAGTAATAGATAGAAGTTTAGAACCAACAAATAATAAAATTGCAGTGTGTTTTCTCGATGGTGAATTTACTGTAAAACGATTGCGAGTTTCGCAAGACGAGATATGGTTACAACCAGAAAATCCAAATTATCCAATTATAAGAATAACAGAGGATAACAATTTTCTTATTTGGGGAATAGTAACTAATGTAATTAAGAAGGTGTAGTTATAGATTATAAGACATAAAAAAAGCGAAACATAAGTTTCGCTTTTTTTTATTAATAAGGTAAAAATATTAGTCAGCTAATATAATTACTTTGTTTCCATTCATTTCTAACGTACCAGAATTGATATTTAGTAAAGTGGTGTTTTTGTCACCTTTTGTAAAGTGATTTTCAACCTCTTTTTCTAATACTATATTACCACTTATTCTTACAGTTCCTTCTTTTAAAAGAGAGACTACAGGTGCGTGATTATTTAACATTTCAAAGTTACCATCAATTCCTGGAACAATAACGCTAATTACTTCTCCACTAAATAATGTTGCTTCGGGTGATACTATTTCTAAATACATAATTCTAAGTTTTTAGATTAAGCTTCAGCTAACATTTTCTCTCCAGCTTCGATAGCTTCTTCAATAGATCCTTTAAGGTTAAAGGCAGCTTCTGGTAAATGATCTAAACCACCATCCATAATCATATTAAAACCTTTGATTGTTTCCTTAATGTCTACTAAAACACCTTTAAGACCAGTAAACTGCTCTGCTACGTGGAAAGGTTGAGATAGGAAACGTTGTACACGTCTTGCTCTACCTACAGCCATTTTATCTTCTTCAGATAATTCTTCCATACCTAAGATGGCAATAATATCTTGTAATTCTTTATAACGTTGTAATAACTCTTTTACACGTTGTGCACAGTTATAATGCTCATCACCTAAAATATCAGCTGTTAAAATTCTAGATGTAGAATCTAAAGGATCTACCGCTGGGTAAATACCAAGCTCAGCAATTTTACGTGATAATACTGTTGTTGCATCTAAATGCGCAAACGTTGTTGCTGGTGCAGGATCTGTTAAATCATCTGCGGGTACATATACTGCTTGTACAGATGTAATAGAACCTCTTTTAGTTGATGTAATACGCTCTTGCATTGCACCCATCTCTGTTGCTAATGTTGGTTGGTAACCTACTGCAGAAGGCATACGACCTAATAGTGCAGACACCTCAGAACCAGCTTGGGTGAAACGGAAGATATTATCAACGAAGAAAAGTACATCTTTTCCTTGTCCTTCTCCAGCGCCATCACGGAAGTATTCTGCTATAGTTAATCCTGAAAGTGCTACACGAGCACGAGCTCCAGGTGGCTCATTCATTTGTCCAAAAACGAAAGTTGCTTTTGAATCTTTCATTATATTTTTGTCTACTTTTTGTAGATCCCATCCTCCTTCTTCCATAGAATGCATAAAGTCATCACCATACTTGATAATTCCTGACTCTAACATTTCACGAAGTAAATCATTTCCTTCACGTGTTCTTTCTCCAACTCCTGCAAAAACAGATAAACCACCATGTCCTTTTGCAATGTTGTTAATTAACTCTTGAATTAATACTGTTTTTCCAACTCCTGCACCACCAAATAATCCAATTTTACCTCCTTTTGCATAAGGCTCAATTAAGTCAATAACTTTAATACCAGTAAATAATACCTCAGTAGATGTTGATAAATCTTCAAATTTTGGAGCTGATCTGTGTATTGGTAACCCTGCATCTCCAGCTTTAGGTAAATCACCTAAACCATCAATAGCATCTCCAATTACATTAAATAAACGTCCGTAGATATCTCCACCAATTGGCATTTGTATTGGAGCACCAGTTGAAACAACTTCTGTACCTCTACTTAAACCATCTGAAGAGTCCATAGCAATTGTACGTACTGTATCTTCACCAATGTGAGACTGTACTTCTAATACTAATTTTGAACCATCAGCCTTATTAATTTCTAATGAATCGTAAATTTTTGGTAGTTCAGAACCGGCAGCGAATTCGACATCGATAACTGGACCTACTATTTGAGCAACTTTACCTGTAACTTTTGACATTACTTATCTGTTTAATATTATGGTATTTAATTGAAAGAAAACACCTTCTGTTTTCGCGTGCAAAGATAGAGGTTTTAATTTAATAAGAAAGGGGTTTATTCTTTTTTATATATGAAAAAACACCTACTTTCAATATGTAGAAAGTAGGTGTTTTATAATTACTCTATATGCTTTCTATTGAAGTGTTGAAGAATATGTTACACCAAAATCTTCGGCAACAGCTACATTTCCTGAAGCTATAAAGTTGGAGCCATAGGTAGCATCTATTGCTTCTAAAAATTTGTTAGCCATTAATCCATAACCTCTAGCTGTAAGATGTATACCATCTAAACTTACTAATCCTCCCGTTACTAGATCTGTAGTTAAGTTATAACTGTCAAACATAACGCCACTAGTTGAAGCCTGACTTAAAATAGCATTTAAATCTACTAAAGCTAAGCCGCTTGTTGCGGCAACAGTTTCTATTGTAGTATTGTAAGCATCAGTTGCTGTTTTTATTTCGACTTGTTCCGAAGGTAATAATACCCATTTGTCTTCAAGAGGTAAAGTAACGCCTTCTACAGAAAATTGACCAGCCAAGGCTTGTGGTAAACCTTGTCCTATTAATGTAGTAACACTTGCTGTGTTAACTTTTCCTATAATAGAGGAGCTTGATAACACTAGTAGATCTGCAGCAGTTGCTTGTCTAGTTTGGCCATAAGTCGCACCTAATAGATTTGCAACTGAAGGTACAGCAGCAGCAGGTAATCCAAATTGCGCTATAAAAGCTGGGAATGTTGGGCTAGCATTTAGCTGTGCACTAATTATGGTTGAAATATCGGTCAAAGTTTCATCTTTAATAACAACTGGACTTGCTGCTGTTTCAGAAAAAACAATAGCTCTAGTAGGATCTACCGCATTAAATATTGGGTTTAATGCTCCAAAAATTGAGTTTAATAGTGGTATTTGAGGTCCAAAATCTGGGTTTGTAGGATCTAGTGGGTTATGTGGTACAGTTGTAAAGTGTGGTAAATCTGTAATGTAAGGCAAATTGGTTACTACACCTTCTGCTCCGTTACTTGTTAATGCACTTACTAGGCCATTAAAAACTTGAGCAAATACGTTAGGATCCGTGATATCATCACCTCCATAAGTTGTTGGGTCTAAATTACCAGTTTGGTCAACTCCCGTTCCGCCAGAAGTAGCATAGCTTAAAACATCGTTTCCTCCAACTTCACTCAAAATGAAAAAGGTTGGGTTTTGTGCTATTGCATCTCCTAGCATACTTGCACCAGCAGAGCTTTGAAAGCGACCAAAATAAGGATTTAGTGATCCGTAACCTGCAGCTGTCATATGAAAGCTTTTTGCGCCAGGGACTCCAACATTATTGTAAGTATTTCCTAAATTAACACCTGCAATAGTTGTTACGGGTGGTACAGTAGCTCCTGAATCTGTTAAAAATTCATCTAGCCTTTGTGGGCCAGAACCATTAAAAACTAGGCGATATGGAAGGTCATCAACTCCAGGAATTGGAATAATCATTCCTCCTGTGTTATCCAGCATTAATGGTTGCGTAAAAAGTCCGCCACCTGCATTTGTAAATTGTTTTGCTAACGTGTTTGGGAAAGCGTTTTCTTGCGCTGCAACAAATAATGCACCGTCCGTATATCCAGCGGTAAATGATGCTCCTAAAGAGACGAAGTTAGAGAAATCTGCAGAACCAGCAGTTAATGTTGGCAATATTACCGCATCCATTGGTGGTTCGTCTAAAAACTCTTCAAAATCGGATTCATCACTACAGCCTGTAAAACCAACTGCTAAAGCAATAAGTCCTATATATTTTATGTTTTTTAATGTCTTCATTCTTATTAGTTGTTAATTGTTAATGATGCGTAATACATAGATCCTATAAACCCAGTTCCAAAGGCTGAGAAGTACTCTTTCCCCGTAAGGTTAGTAGCTCCTACTTTTATTACTGATTTTAGGCTAGGTACCTTGTAATTGATTTGTGCATCTACTACATGAAACTCTGGTATTATACCACTACCAAATGTAGCTTCCCAAAAATAGTCATCACTAAATCTGTAAGCGACATTAAAACCGAAATTTTCAAATACTTCTGTGTGCCCAAAAGAGGCTTTAAATTTATGTTCAGGAGTGTTAAAACTAGTCATGAAGTCAGGATTAGCAGCTCTGTCAAAATCTTGTTTTGTAAAAGTATAACTTCCTCCTAAGTCGAAACCACCAAATACTTTGGTTGATAAACCAATAGAAGCGCCGTAAGAGTTTACATCGATGTCAGAATTTGTGTAAGCGCTATAAGCTTGGAAATCTCCGTTTGCTAAAGCTGCAACAGATAACCCGCCATCACCAACTGTACCATATAAAGGTGCTACTACTACCTCTGAAGATATAAAGTCTTCGTATTTATTATAGTAAGCACTTAAGTCAACAATTATACTTTCGTATTTACCTCTATAACCAACTTCAATTGAAGTTACTTGTTCTGGTTTTATAATTTCTGGATTAGCTATTGTTAAAAGTGTAGGGTCACCAGAAGCTGCAAAATCAGTTACAGAGCCTGCAGAGTAAGAGTTATTATAGGCGGCAGCTGCGGTTTGAGTAACAGTTGTTGGTTGACCATATGTAGTTTGTCCTGCCAAGCTAATATCGTAATCTCCTGAATAACGATCTAAATTATCAGGGGCAGAACCAACTAAAATTGCTCTACCTGTGTCTAATCCAATAAATAAATCTTGAGTCGTTGGATTTCTAAAGCCTGTTTGAATAGATGCTCTAACATTGTGGTTTCTGTTTAAAGTTAAGGCTGCGGATAATCTTGGAGAAACAAAGCCATCAAATAATTCTGATTTGTCATAACGACCAGATGCCGTTATTTTTAATTCCATCTCTTCATTAATAGCTATATCTTTTTGAATTTGAGAATAGACACCAAACTCAGAATATTCAATTGGTCCATTGCTGTCAGTATAAATACTTCCTCCAGAATTTAATTTGTATTTTCTGTAAGACCCTCCAACTTGGATGTCTGCAAAATCAATTAAATGACTTAAATTATAGTTAGCGTCACTATGTAAGTATTTTGAGGCATCTCGGAATTGTGATCCCGTAGCTAAATCAGGGTCTTTTATTATTCTGTTGAAAGCAGCGTCGTATTCTGGAGTACCAGGTTTATATTTAATAATACCATCCGATTCAATTGGGTTACCATTAACATCAAGAATAGGTTGTCCAGTAGTTGGATTAATGTCATAGAATTCCTCTGCGACATTTCTAGCATGTGCATGTTTTTGTTGATCTGTTAAACCTCCTGGGTTCCCCGATAGTTCCACTTGCGCGTAGGCTTCGATATAGTCTTGAAACCAATTTTCATCACTTTTCCAAGATCTATTAATGTTAATACCTGTAAAGACCATATCATACGAATCTCCAGCTTTGTCAGAAACTTCATAAACACGTGCGAAGAAATTATCATTTTTAATTTCTAATTTATGTTGTTGTTGAAAAAAACCATCAATGTTATATCTATTAGTCCCTTGGTAGATTGTTGTACCAGTTCCTACTTTACCAACATAAGATAATTCTAAACTATTACCTTCAATTGGACGGAAATATAAACCCCAATCAGCTTTAATGCTTTCAGCATTGTAGTTTGTTAAATCACTTTCGTTATATCCTGTTCTACTAACAACAACATCAGGTATTATACCTAAACCAGAAGCGGCTCTAATGTTAGTAGAGACCTCGTCTCCGTAGATATTTATACCGTCATAGTTTGTGTTTGACCGTGTTCTAGTAGGATCAATTTTATCAACTTCACTAGTAGCTTGCCAGTCCGTACCTTTTAAATATCCAAAATTGATTTTAGCAGCAAATTTGTTGCTAAATTTATGTGCCATTCTTAAACTTAAATCGGTATACGGATTATCTCCTGCAGCCTCTTGAGAGGTAATTCCTCTTTTTAGAGCTACACTTACTCCTTCGTGTTCAAATGGATTTTTACTTCTCATAAATAAAATACCATTAAAGGCATTTGCACCATAAAGAGCAGAGGATGCTCCCGGTAGTAATTCTACACTTAAAACATCTGTTTCTGTCATACCTACTAAGTTTCCGATAGGGAAATTTAGAGCAGGTGTTGAGTTATCCATACCATCAACTAATTGCATAAAACGAGTGTTAGCAAATGAAGCAAAACCACGTGTGTTTACAGATTTAAATGTTAAACTATTTGTATTGACATCAACACCTTTTAAGTTTTCTAATCCGTCGTAAAAATCGGCAGAAGCAGTGTTTTTAATCTCTTTAAGTCCAAAACGTTCAACGGTTACTGGTGATTCAAAGATACGTTCTGGCGTTCTAGAGGCAGAAATAACGACTTCATCTAAAGCAGTACCTTCGTTAAGGACTACAGTAAATTTTTGATTTTTAGAGGTTACTTCTATGTCCTTGCTAGAAAAGCCGACACTACTAACTTGGATTGTAAAGGGTGGGTTTTGATCTGTGCTTAAAGTGAAAGCTCCATCAAAATCTGTAGCAGTTCCTATAGATGTACCAGCTATTACAACATTAGCGCTTGGAATAGGCTGTTGACTTATGTCGTCTACCACTGTTCCTGTTATTGTTGTTTGCGAAAAAGATAGTCCACAAAATAACAATAATGCAATTGAAAGGATTGTTCTCATTTTTTAGTTTTAGTTAATTTAGAACGACAATATACGTTTTTTAACTAAAGTTTAATAAAAAGAGATAAAAAATTATGCGTGCATAATAGGTATTTGTAAAAAAAAGACGCTTTAAAGCTCATTATTCTCAAAAAACTGATTACTTTAATGAGTAATTATAAGTTTTGAAGCGTCTAATAGGTGTAATAGTTGTTGGCTATTCCACAGTTACTGATTTTGCTAAATTTCTTGGTTGATCAACATTTCTATCAAGCATTACAGCAATATGGTACGATAATAATTGAAGAGGAATAGTTGTTAGTAGAGGGGTTAAAGATTCTATAGTCTCAGGAACTTCAATAACGTGATCGGCCACTTTTTTTACGTCTTCATCTCCTTTCGTGACAATACCAATTATTTTACCTGATCGCGATTTAATTTCTTGTATGTTGCTTACCACTTTTTCATAATGTCCTTTTTTTGTTGCTATAACAAAAACAGGCATCTGCTCGTCAATAAGAGCTATTGGTCCATGTTTCATCTCCGCAGCGGGATAGCCTTCTGCATGGATGTATGATATCTCTTTAAGTTTTAAAGCACCTTCTAGTGCTACAGGAAAATTATATCCTCTTCCTAAATACAAGCAATTTTTGGCATCTTTATAAATTTCCGCTACCTTTTTAATGTGTTCGTCTGCTTTTAAAGCTTCTTTTACTTTTTCAGGAATTAGCTCTAACTCTTGCAAATGACTATGGAATATTGAAGTTGACATACTACCATTAGCTTTTGCTAGTTTTAAAGCAATTAAGGTTAAGACCGTAATTTGGGTCGTGAATGCTTTTGTAGAAGCTACCCCGATTTCCGGACCGGCATGGGTGTATGCACCTGCATTCGTTTCTCGAGCAATTGTTGATCCTACCACATTACAAACACCAAAAACAAATGCACCTTTAGATTTTGCTAATTTTATGGCAGCAAGGGTGTCAGCTGTCTCACCAGACTGTGATATGGCAATGACAACATCTTTTTCTGTAATTACAGGATTACGATATCTAAATTCAGATGCGTATTCTACTTCTACAGGAATTCTAGCAAGATCTTCAAAGATGTATTCTGCTACTAATCCAGCATGCCAAGATGTACCGCAAGCTACTATAATAATGCGATTGGCATTTAAAAATTTATCGATATTATCATCTATTCCAGCCATTCTAATAATGCCTTCCTTAGCAAGTAAACGACCTCTGTATGTGTCTTTTATAGCATTGGGTTGCTCATGTATTTCTTTTAACATGAAATGTTCGTAGCCCCCTTTTTCTATCTGCTCAAGATTAAATTTAAGCTCTTGCATAGCTGGCGCTACTACAGAGTCATCTTTAATTTTTCTGATTTTTATTTTTTTATCTCTTCGGATAATAGCCATTTCTTCATCTTCAAGATAAATAGCATTTTTTGTGTATTCTATAAAAGGTGAGGCATCACTTGCAATAAAAAATTCGTCTTCACCAATTCCTATTGCTAATGGACTCCCTAGTTTAGCGACTACAATTTCATTAGGTTTGTTTTTATCAAAAACAGCTATGGCATATGCGCCAACAACTTCGTTTAAAGCGAGTTGAACAGCTTTTCCTAATTTTACGTTTTGTTTTTTCTTAACTTCTTCAATAAGATTGACTAATACTTCAGTATCTGTCTCTGACTTAAAAGTGTACCCTCTTTTTATAAGTTCTGTTTTTATAGAGGCATAATTTTCTATAATACCATTATGTATGATTACTAAATCACCAGAATTTGAATAATGAGGATGAGAATTTACGTCATTTGGTACACCATGAGTTGCCCATCTTGTATGACCTATACCTATATTTCCTTTGGTGGTTATTTCATTTTTAACACGTTCTGCTAAGTCTGCAACTTTTCCTTTTGTTTTACAAAGTTTTATATCAGAGCCGTCATATAGTGCTATACCTGCACTATCATATCCTCTGTACTCTAAGCGTTGTAGGCCTTCCATTACAATCGAATAGGCTTCTCTTTTCCCTATATATCCAACAATTCCGCACATATTGTTTGTCTTTTTTTAATTTTGAGATTCTGTGTAAAAAATTTCGAAAGTAGCTCTAACGTTTTCTGGAACACTAGATTTGCTTCCATGTAAAATTGTTCCTTCTGGAGCTATTACAGAACTTTTTGGTATAAAACGAACAGTGTCGTCGTCTACTGCGTCTAGTATTTTTGATGTATCTATGTAGTTAACATTAGTTGAAACATATAGACCTAATTGGACGTTTGTAGAGTCGTTTAATAGTATGCTATTAAGGTGTTCTGTTAGTCTGATTTTATATTTAACTCCATTCTCATCAGCATCTCTTTCTAATTTTGGAGAATAAATTATTTTCGAATTAAGAGGATCTGTTGTGTTTGATGTTCCATCAAAAAAGTAATCCACTATAGGGATCTCATTTTTTAGATCGTAGACTATTATTCTATCCGGTTCCGTAGCGCCACCTTGACCTGTAGGTAAGTCGACATAGAAATTTAGATTAGCTTCATTAATTAACCATTTATCTTCTTTGTCTTTAAAGTATTCTAGAGCATCCTGAGTGATGTTATTGTCATCTAAGATGTTTCCTTTAAAAAGGTCTATAACGGCCATTGATCCCTGAAACCCTGAAATAAAAAGTTGGTCATCTCCGTTGTTTGCATCTCCATCCGTTAAGGTAATAGGGGATGTGATTTTTTCAAAAGTATTAAATTTAATACTATTAAGATTAAACGTATAGGTGTCTCTTTCTCGTTCTCCCGTAGTCGTGTCGTCTACATCTGTTTCATATCTAACATCTATTTTTGCGCTAGTGCCTATGTTTAGATATATCATATTGCCTTCATTTCCAGATAATTGTTCTGCTTTAAAAATTAAACCCCTAAAAGCATTTTTAAAATCGGCGCTATTAGTTAAGTTAGGGTTTACTGTACCATCAGATTGAACTAATAATTCTTTCCATTGGGCTAATCCAAACTCTTCAGCAGTAAGGTCTAAGTAAAGGCCAGGTGAGCGATTATCTTCTAAATCTTCTATTTCGGTTTCGTCTAAAGGGATTTCCTGGATGGCAACATACTGTGCACTTGGTGTGAACCCATTTATATCATCACTTTGATATAACATTTCTCCTTCATAGGTGGTTAAGTTTAAGCTAGAATAGGCATTTGAATAATAGGCTTGCGATGCACTAAAATCTGATCCAGGATCTAAATCACGTAGGTAATAATCGTTTTTAAAAATAGATAACTTGTAGCTACTAGCCGCATTACCAAATAAAGAATCTAAAGTGTAAGTCGTATTGCCGTCATCGTCAGTGTCTTCTATCGTAGAATAATAAGGGATATATAATTTTACAGATAAGATGTTGAGATTTTCTCCAAAGTTAGGGTCTAGATCATCTGGAGCAATTTGCGATACTAAGCTAGCTGATGTCAAACCGTAATTAGGGTCGTTGTATAAGCCAAGAACATTAGTTGTTAAAGAACTGGTTTGTACAGGGTCTAGTTTTTTGTTGTAGGATACAAGAGGGAATAGTTTGCTGTTTGTAGCAAAATTTTGAGCACCTGTAATATCGCTTTCTAAATTTACAAAGTCTTTTTCACAAGCAATTGCAGTAAAAACTAGAATCATCAATAAGAATAAAGGTTTGACGACTTTTAATAAGTATGTTTTCATAGATATATCTTAAATATAGTAGTGTTGCGTTAGTCTAGAACGCTAGTTGTATAAAAATTAGTGTATGCTTCGCTAAATTCATCTTTGGCATGATAGTCTAAAACAGGTTTTTTAGAGTTTTTAAGATATTTCGTTAACTCTTCAGGCAAGTCTTCTGATCCGACTATTAGTGCGTCAGAACTATCTATAGCAACCTTCATTAAATTATTGTAGGTTGGATCTGCTAATGTTTTAATTTTATCATCTTCGATTTTATCAAATTGAATTTTTTTGATTAAATCTGGATTAAGTGTTTTTTCAAACCCACTTTTGTAAATAGATGTTACTATTTTGCTTTCGCTGAATAAAGGTTCGTCTTTATAAAATTGTTTTAGATATAATGGAAGTAAGGAGGCTAACCAACCGTGTACATGTATTATGTCTGGAGACCAGTTTAGTTTTTTTACAGTTTCAATAACACCTTTGGCAAAGAAAATGGCACGCTCGTCATTGTCTTCAAA
Organism: Psychroserpens sp. NJDZ02; assembly: GCF_004843725.1. Classification (NCBI taxonomy): domain Bacteria; kingdom Pseudomonadati; phylum Bacteroidota; class Flavobacteriia; order Flavobacteriales; family Flavobacteriaceae; genus Psychroserpens; species Psychroserpens sp. NJDZ02. The sequence continues at coordinate 1,899,493 of NZ_CP039451.1, forward strand.
AAGATTTCCATCTTCGTCGGTTAACGTCGCTTTTCTTTTAAAGTATTCGTCATTATCAATAAAATAAACTTGAATACGTTCTTTTGGTATAGAGGCAACCTTTATAATTAAAGGCATATCTAAATCATTTACAATTAGATTAATTCCAGATAAACGAATAACTTCATGTAACTGATGTCTTCTCTCATTGATATTACCATATTTTGGCATGAAAATTCTTATTTGTCCGCCTTGTTGGTTAACCATTCTCGGGGTTTCAAATGACATTGAAGAAATCTCTGTTTCTGGTAAATAAGGCACCACTTCAGATGACACATATAATATCCTCTTATCTTTCATAATATTGTTTAGCTTTTCAGAATTATCAATAAAAACACGCAAAAGTACGAAAATTTATGCAGATTGCTACTAATATATTAAGTTTGCACTAGTTAATTAAATATTAAAAATGCTTGTATTTACTAATAAAAACAAAATTGACACCTATATTTCTTCTTTAAAAAGGGAGGGAAATAAAATAGGTTTTGTGCCGACAATGGGTGCTTTGCATGAAGGTCATCTGTCTTTAATAAAGGAAGGGTTGTTGAGTAATAATGTCATGGTAGTTAGCATCTTTGTTAATCCTACACAGTTTGATAACGTAGCAGATTTGGATAAGTATCCCAGAACGTTGGAAGCTGATATTAAACTGCTAGAAACATTTTCTGAAAATATTGTCATTTATGCTCCAAGTGTAGATGATATTTATGAAGGTGATATTAAATCTCAATCGTTTAGTTTTGATGGTTTAGAGTTTGAAATGGAAGGGCGTTTTAGAAAAGGCCATTTTGATGGCGTTGGGACTATAGTTAAACGATTATTCGAAATAATAAAACCAGATAATGCGTATTTTGGGGAGAAAGATTTTCAGCAATTAGCAATTATTAAGAAGTTAGTTGAGAAACACCAATTACCTGTAATTGTTGTTGGCTGTAAAATACATAGAGAAACTAGTGGTTTAGCTATGAGTTCTAGGAATGTACGTTTAAAGCCGGAGTACAGTTTGTCAGCACCTTTTATTTATAAAACCTTACAGACTGCTCAAAAAAAGTTTGGCACAAAAAGTGCTACTGTAGTTACTAAATGGGTTGAGAAACAATTTGCAAAACATGATTTATTGAAGTTAGAATATTTTATAATAGCAGATGTTGACACATTAAAAACAGTCATACGAAAAAATAAAAACAGAAATTATAGAGCGTTTATTGCCGTTTATGCTGACGATATAAGATTAATAGATAATATCGCTCTAAATTAATTACCTTTGTACCTATGCAAATACAAGTAGTAAAATCAAAAATTCACAGAGTAAAAGTGACAGGTGCAGACCTAAATTATATCGGTAGTATAACTATTGATGAGGATTTAATGGATGCTGCAAATATTGTTCAAGGCGAAAAAGTGCAAATTGTAAATAATAACAATGGTGCGCGATTAGAGACTTATGCAATTCCTGGGCCAAGACAAAGTGGAGAAATCACCTTAAATGGTGCAGCTTCAAGATTAGTTGCTAAAGACGATATTTTGATATTAATCACTTATGCTTTTATGGATATTGAAGAAGCTAAAGTTTTTAAGCCATCATTGGTGTTTCCAAATGAAGCCAATAACTTGTTAAAGTAAATGTCTAAAAGACCAATTGTAAAATTATTAAAAATCATGCTCCCAATTTTATTGGGAGCTTTTTTAATTTGGTATTCTCTCTCAAAATTATCTTTTGCTGGTATAATAAGTTTTGCTAAAAACGCAGATTATAGTTATATTTTGTTAGGAGTCTTTTTTGGTTTACTTAGTCATTTGTCAAGAGCTTATCGGTGGGTTTTTATGCTAGAACCTTTAGGCTATAAAATTAGGTTGGGTAATAGTATTATGGCTGTTTTTGCGACTTATTTAATAAATTATACTATTCCAAGAGCAGGGGAAGTTGCTAGAGCATCCATTTTAACAAATTATGAAGGCGTGCCATTTGAAAAAGGATTTGGTACTATAGTCGCAGAGCGTATAGCTGATATGATAGTCATGCTAGTTATTATAGGAATAACGTTATTTATGCAGTTTGATTTTATATATAGCTTCTTATCCGAGAGATTTAATGTTACAAAAATTATTATGGGAGGTTTAGTGTTGTCTCTTTTAGGTTTGCTTTTTATATTTTTAATAAAAAGGAGTAGTTCTAAAATTGCGATAAAAATCAAAGACTTTGTTAATGGTTTGGTAGAAGGTGCACTTAGTATTTTTAAAATGAAAAAAAAGTGGGCTTTTATATTTCATACCCTGTTTATTTGGATCATGTATTTGCTAATGTTTTATGTCACAAGTTTAGCTTTTTCCGATTTAAATGACATTCCTTTAGGGGCAATCCTAATTGGTTTTATTTTAGCGACGTTTAGTGTCGCTGCAACTAATGGCGGCATTGGATCTTATCCCGAAGCCATTGTTATAGCTTTTTCTTTATTTAGTCTTCCTGAAGATTCAAGTCGTGCATTTGGATGGATCATGTGGAGTTCTAGTACAATATTGATTTTTATTTGTGGCGGAATTTCGTTATTATATCTTCCGTTTTTCAACCGAAACAAATAATTTGTAACTTACACCCAAATTTAATAATCACCTTTTTTATGAAACATGTCCTTTTTATATTTGTTGGCTTATTTTTTATGTCAAACCTATCTGCTCAAACGATATACAAAGAGCTTAATTCTGAAAAATTAGGAGAAACTAGGCAGATAAAAATTCAGTTACCTAGAAACTATGACACTTCTGATAAAAAATACCCAGTTATTTATGTCTTTGATGCAGATTATTTGTTTGAACCTGTAGCTGGTAATGTTGATTATTATGCCTATTGGGAAGATATTCCGGAAGCAATTGTAATTGGTATCAATCAATATGGGTTGCGTGAAAATGATTGTTATTATAGCGAACAAAACTCGTTACCAGTAGAGACGGGAGCTGAGTTTTTCGAATTTATAAGTATGGAATTAGTTCCGTTTATAAACAAAACCTTTCGTACAGAAAATTTTAAGGTGGCAGTTGGACATGGTATGTCAGCAAACTTTATAAATTATTATTTATTAAAAGGGATTCCATTATTTCAATCTTATATTGTTTTAAGCCCGGAGTTAGCCCCAGATATGCCAAAGTATTTAACCGAGGTTATGTCTAGGTTAGAGCAAAAAACATTTTATTATTTAGCGACAACAACAAATGATGCTAGTGGGATTCAGGAACAAACAGAAGCTTTGTCTAAAAGCCTGAAAGCTATAGGTAACAATAATGTACTTAAAACTTTTGATACTTTTGAAGGGCCATCACATTATACATTACCTGCGCATGCTATTCCAAAAGCATTAGAAAGTATATTTCTTGTTTTTCAACCAATTAGTAAAAAAGAATATAAAGAAACTATTTTAAAATTAGAAGGTAACCCGGTGGATTACTTAGTTGAAAAATATCAAATGATTGATGATTTATTTGGGATCCAAAAACCAATTTTAATTAATGATTTTAAAGCAATTGAAGCGGCTATTAAAAAGAATGAAAACTGGGATTATTTTGAAGACTTAGGTAAATTAGCTAGAAAAGAATATCCAGAAACACTACTTGGAAATTATTATTTAGGACGTTTTTATGAGGAAACAGGCTCTCCTAAAAAAGCTATGAAAACGTATCAATCGGCTTATGTTTTAGCTGAAATTGCGGGTGTTACAAAAGATCAAGTTTTAGAATTAGCAGAGCAAATTAAAGCAGACTTTGGATATTAATATATGGCAAAAGTAAAAACAACTTTTTTTTGTCAAAATTGCGGGACGCAATATGCAAAATGGCAAGGTCAGTGTAATGCTTGTAAAGAGTGGAATACTATTGTTGAAGAGGTTGTGCAAAAGCCTGAAAAAAGCGAATGGAAAACACCTAGTAATAGTTCTAAAAGGGTGTCTAAACCTTTACGGATTAAAGAGATTGATTCTTCTAAAGAGGCTAGGTTAGATACTTTAGATGGAGAGTTTAATCGTGTTTTAGGGGGTGGGATTGTGCCTGGATCTTTGACGTTGTTAGGAGGAGAGCCTGGAATAGGTAAAAGTACTTTGCTGCTTCAGATTTCGTTAAAGTTACCTTATAAGACGTTGTATGTGTCTGGTGAAGAAAGTCAGAAGCAGATAAAAATGCGTGCAGAACGTATCAATCCAAATAACGATAGTTGTTATATTCTTACAGAAACAAAAACGCAAAATATTTTTAAACAAATTGAAGCGTTAGAGCCTGATATTGTTATTATTGATTCCATTCAAACATTACATTCGGACTATATAGAATCGTCAAGCGGAAGTATTAGCCAGGTTAAAGAGTGTACTACAGAGTTAATTAAATTTGCTAAGGAAACCAATACTCCAGTGATTTTAATTGGACATATTACCAAAGATGGAAACATTGCTGGGCCTAAAATATTGGAACATATGGTAGATACGGTGCTTCATTTTGAAGGTGATAGGAATCATGTTTTTAGAATTTTGCGTGCACAGAAAAATCGTTTTGGGTCTACACATGAATTAGGTATTTATGAAATGCAAGGTTCTGGATTAAGAGAAGTCTCTAATCCAAGTGAGATTTTAATCTCTAAAAAAGACGAAGAATTATCTGGTAATGCTATTGCTGCTACTTTGGAAGGGGTAAGACCTTTGATGATAGAGGTGCAAGCTTTAGTTAGTACTGCTGTTTATGGAACACCACAACGTAGTGCAACTGGTTTTAATGCAAAACGTTTAAACATGTTGTTGGCTGTTCTAGAAAAACGTGCCGGTTTTAGATTGGGAGCAAAAGATGTGTTTTTAAATATAACAGGAGGCATTAATGTAGATGATCCCGCAATAGATTTGGCTGTGGTTGCTGCTATATTATCTTCAAATGAAGACGAAGCGTTGCTTGCTAATTATTGTTTTGCTGCAGAGGTTGGTTTGTCCGGCGAAATCCGTCCAGTACAGCGTGTGGAGCAACGTATTCTTGAGGCTGAAAAATTAGGTTTTTCTACTATATTTGTATCTAAATACAATAAGATATCTTTGAAGGATACAGCAATCAAAATTCAATTGATCTCAAAAATTGAAGATTTGGTAGATTTGATTATTAATTAATTCCTGTATTATGGGCGGTAAAAGCCTTGATATTAACTTTTATTCATTCTGTATTAGCTAAAACGTCATCCGTCGTAGCTTTATTGCGTTCCGTCGATTTAAATTTTTTTTAAAAAACCTAATACCGATATTTGTCGTATGTATGTTGGTCTTCCCTCAAGATTTTAAAAAAAAACAGTAATAATTTACTAAAAGATGAAGGTTTAATTTAAAAACCTAGAATATGTTGTTGAGCGGTGTTTTTCGCTTTTAATCGGAAAAATGTTTCTTTACTATTATTTTTTAAATTACTTTTGCGTTCATTAATGCTTTGTATTTTAGTTAATTACGACTTAAAACCTTATGTTATTTATGAGAAATTGCCCTGAATTTTGTAGACATTTAATATGTGTCTTTTCGTTTTTATTTACTTTTCAAGTATTTTCTCAGACGACTATCGTCAAGAACGAGTTTATTTCTACTAATTATGTCGAGATAACTGATGGTAATCAAGGCCTCTCAAATGGAGGGGATAACTGGAATTTCACAGTTGATACAGATAATGGGGCAGTCATTTATAGTTCTTCTAAATTTATAAGTCCTACTAGAAGTTTAGAAATTAGAGATTATCATACGTTTGTAGATAAGGTGTTATTTGATCAAATAGATATCACAGGTTTAATAAATGTCGAGTTTTCAATTGGGTATGCTTCTAACAATGCTTTAGGCGTTAATGATACAATGGATTTGGTCTATTATATCGATGGCGTTCCTACAAGAGTTACTTTAATTCAGGGTGGTAATGGAGAGGTTGATTTTGGCTCTTCCATAAATAATGGTACAGGTGCTGCTAATGTTTATGTTTTGGCGATACCAAATGGTTCATTAAGTTTTAGGTTTGATATTGAATTAAATGCTGATAATCAAAATGGTAATGAGTATGTTTATATAGATGATGCTCTTTTAACGCATATCGTACCAACATCTTTACCGCCAACAGCAAATTGTAAAAACATAGCAATAGAATTAGATAGTAATGGGAATGCAACAATTGTAGCGACAGATGTAGATAATGGATCTACTGATGATTTTTCAGCATTTACATTAGCTTACGCAATAGATATAGACACTTTTGATTGTACAGATCTTGGGGATAATACAGTAATTTTAACGGTTACAGATGACGAGGGTCAGACTGATACATGTAACGCTGTAGTGACAGTAAATGCTTATTCTGGAAGTCTAGTAGCTCCTGTCCTTCCTGATGTTAACGCGTATTGTAATTATACTGTGTTGCCACCAGCGGATTTAATTTATAGTTGTAATTTAATTACTCCTACTTTTGCTAGTTCTACTTCTGGAACAGGTGATGATACATTTACATCTAGTGGTACAATTACTTGGTTGTACGACGACGGAGCAGGAGAGTCTGCAACAGCAATACAAAATGTAATCATAGAAGGGTTGGTGCCTCCTGCCAGTATAGTGGTGTCTGGAATAACACAATCTGGTGCAACAATTTCGTGGGATGATTTTTTAGGTGAAGAAACTTATGTAATAAGATATAGAGAAACCGGAAGCGTAACTTGGACTACCGTAAACTCTGTAACTAATTCTGTAAACCTTACAGGTTTGGATGCTTTAACAGAATACGATGTGGCTGTTGCAAGTGCTTGTGGTGTTGCAGAATCAGGATACTCTGATACGGAAAACTTTATAACATTAAGCTCAGGTGCTTATTGTACTCCAGTAGCAAATACAAATGGTTCTTTTGGGGATCGTTTTATAACAAATGTTACATTACCTGGAGAGACTGTAAGTATTGATAATGATTCAGGGAATGAAGGAGGATATTTTGATTACACCTATTTACCAGCTGCTGATTTGTACTATGGAGAAACATATGACATTTCTATTTTGGTAGATGGGAATACAGCTTTAAATGCTGCAAATCATCGCTCAGGTTGGGTTGCTTATATCGATTTTAATCAGGATAATGTTTTTGATGAAGGAGAACGAGTGTATCGTTCTGGAGGAACAGGAGGTGGAGAAGAGTCTAATGCAACTTTTCCGTATGTGGCGCGATCTTTTACAGTTCCGACAACTGCAGTTTCGGGGGTAACGACTATGCGTATCGGTATTCAACATTTTACTTCTCCAGCTGATCCTTGTGGAGAGGTTTCTGGTAATGCGATAGACTTTGAGGATTATAAAATTAAGATTTCTTTAGATCCACTTGCGCCCCAAGATATTACCGTATCAGGTAATAATACTGAGATTATAAATGGTCAAACAGAAACAACTTTTTCTAGTTTCACAGATTTTGGAATTTACGATATTAATGGAGGGGCTAAAACAAGAGTTTTTACAATTTTTAATAGTGGATCAGAACCATTAGTTTTGGGGCTTCTGCCAGTGTCTTTACAGTTGGGGTCAAGTGTAGATTTTTCTATTTCGTCACAACCTACTGCAGGTACAGTAATTCCACCAGGAGGTACTGAGACATTCTCTATAAGTTTTGATCCGAGTGCTATTGCTAGTAATATAACAGCAGTTGTTGTTATTGATAGTGATGATCCAGATGAAAACCCATTTACGTATACCATAATAGGTGAAGGGGATGAGTTGTATCCAGATACGGATGGTGATGGCGTTTCTAATAATGTAGATATTGATGATGATAATGACGGTATTTCCGATAGTGAAGAGCAGTTACAGTGTTTGTTGTATTCTGGAGCATCTATTGTGGAAACAGAATTTTTAAATGAACATTTTGGAGCCGGATTAACTAGAGCAGCAATTAATGGTAACACGGATGGTGTGACAACGTCATATTGCTATGAAGATGGAGTTGCTGGTCAAGCATCAGAAGAGTGTGATGCAAATGTAAATTTAAATGATGGTGAATATGTAGTGCATTACTCTGTTACAAACGGAGACGCGGCTAATAATGCTGTTACGCCTAATGGCGAAAATATAGCCGATTTTGCAAACTTTGCATGGTATAAAGGAGAAGATCATACTCCAGGAGATACCAATGGTAGAATGGCAATATTTAATGCTGCCACAGATCCAGGTATTTTTTATGAAACTTTAATTTCAGGAATATTACCTGATGTGCCATTAGCCTATAGTTTTTGGGCTATTAATATCGATAATGCCGATAATAGATTTCCAGGAGGAGAAACTCCAAGGATAAATCCAAATATAACAGTTAGGTTTTTATCTTCGGATTATACAACCGAGCTAGCTTCGTTTGATACAGGAGACATCACGCGATGTGCTTCAGGGAATAATTGTGTAGATTCTATTTGGAAAGAATACAGTACTTGGGTTATTTTATCAGAATCAGAATTTGTTATTCAATTTATTAATAATTCACCAGGAGGGTTAGGAAATGATTTAGCCTTAGATGATATTCTTGTTACGCAATCCTTGTGTGATTTAGATAATGATGGTGTTGCAGATGTTTTTGATTTAGATAATGATAACGATGGTATTCCTAATATTTACGAATTTGGGCCTCCTTTATTAGGAGCGGATATTGATGTAGATAGAAACGGTGTCGCTTTGCTTGGACCAGGAGCAGATACTGATGGCAATGGGATGAGTGATATATATGAAACAGCAACTGCTTTAGATTCCGATAATGATGGTACTCCAGATTATGTGGATCTAGATTCTGATAATGATTCTGTTTTTGATGCATTAGAAAATGATGGTAATGGAGATATAGATATAGATGGAGATGGTTTAGGAGACGGTACAGATGCAAGTACGGGAATAAATAATGATACATTTGACGGAGATGGTGTTCTGGCATTAATAGATAATAATGATGATGATGCTGATGGGGATGACCATGGTCTTGGTACTAACGGTTATGAGTATCCTTTAGATACTGACGGGGATGGAATACCTGATTATTTAGATATAGATAGTGACGATGCTAGTAATGATGTATCTAATGGAAGTGATATCGATAATACAATCTATAATTCATTAGATGCGAATAATGATGGCGTTATTGATGGAAATTTAGACGCAGATCACGATGGGATATTAGATGCATTTGATTCGGATAATTCAGTATACGGATCTCCTAGAGACTTAGAGGATTCTTATAGTTTGTTCTTTGATGGACGTAATGATTATGTAGAGGATGCTAATGTGCTGTCAAACGGAAATGCGACACTTATGGCATGGATAAAATCTGAAGGAGATAATACTTTAGGCACAAATAGAGTTGTTGCAGGACAGGCTAATTTTTATTTGGTTGTTAATACTGCAGATAATTCAGTGTCAGTGGTTTTAAATGGTAGTGTAGTACTAACGTCCACCGATGTGGTAGTTGATACTATTTGGACACATCTTTCAGTAACAACAAATGGGGCTGAAACTATTTTATATGTAAATGGAGAAGCGCAAGGTAGTCCATCCGGAACCGGAGGTTTGTCTAATGATACATCTAGCTTTAGTATAGGGAGACTAGCTAATATAGACTCAGGTTATTTTCATGGAGAAATTGATGAGGTTAGAGTGTTTGATATTAGTTTAACAGAAGAAGAAGTCCAAAGGACCGTATATCAAGAGTTAGACGAAAATCAAAGTTTTAATCAAGGTAAGATAATTCCTAAAGACATCTCAGGAAATTCTATTGGAGCAAATCTTATACGCTACTATAAAATGGATGGTTATAAAGGTGATATTACAGATAATAAGGTAACTCCTGCAATCGACCAGGTAACGGGAGCTAAATTGTATAATATTAAAAATATATATTTTCAAACAGCACCATTGCCATATAAAACAATTCAAGATGGAGCTTGGACTAGTGTTTCCAATTGGGAACATGGAGATGTTTGGGATATTGATGTTGTAGCTAATAATAAAGATTGGAGTATTGTTAAATTAGATAATAATATATCTACAGTAGCGTCTCACAAAAATTTAGGGTTGTTGATAAAAGATGCTCAAACGTTTACGGTTAATAATGATAATTATATTGATAACACATGGTATTTAGAGCTTAACGGAACCATCGATTTGTCTGACGATTCTCAGTTATTGCAATCAGATCAAAGTGATTTAGTAACGGATACGGATGGTAAAGTTTATAGACGCCAAGAAGGGATGGCTAATAAATATAGATATAATTATTGGGGGTCGCCAGTTGGTAAAACGCAGGTAACACTTATTTCTGATAATAATAGTGTGTCTAATACTAGTAACTCTCCTTTTAATTTAAGTATGCTTAAGGATAATGCTTTTACGCCTATGGAGTTTACAACGGGTTATGACGAATTAGGTAAAATAAGTACGTATTGGACCTATATTTATCAAAGTGGAGTGTCTTATTACGATTGGGTAAATATTAATGCTAATTATGATATTCTTTCAGGGCATGGTTATATTCATAAGGGAACAGGTATTGGTACTACGGATTTTCAGTATATTTTCGAAGGGAAACCAAATAATGGAACACTTGTTCTTCCTGCTACAGATATTGGAGGTTCAGGATCCGTTGGAGGTACAACAAGAACAACGTCGTTAGTGGGTAATCCTTATCCTTCAGCTTTAGATGTCGAAGCTTTTATACTTGATAATAGTTCTGTTTTAGGAGGTGGTGGTGCACTTTATTTTTGGGAACAAACGGGTGGTGATTCACATGTTTTAAATCAGTATCAAGGAGGTTATGCTATTAGAAATATTTTGGATGGTACTAGAGCTTATCAATTTGTTGGGTTAAATGGTGATGATACAGGAGTAATAGTAGGGGTGAAAACGCCTAAGCCTTTCGTTTCTGTTGCTCAAGGTTTTGTAGTAGAAATTGAAAATGATGGAAACATTGTATTTAATAATGCGCAAAGAATATTTAAAACAGAAGCTTTAGGAGGGTCTGTGTTTTTTAGACAAGCTCAAGATGTAAGTGAAATTGCAAGTGCTACAGATGATAATCCAATAAAGAAAATCAGGTTACAATTGACTACCGCAAGTAATTTAGGTCGAGAAATCGTTATGGGATTCAATACTGCTACAAATGATGGCTTTGATTATGGATATGACGCTAAGGCATTTCAGACCTATCCAAACGATTTGACAATGACTTTAGATGATCAGGCAATGGTTATTCAGTCTTATGCAGATATTGCAGCAGACAAGGTTGTGGATTTAAATTTTGAGGCAGATGGTAACGGTATGTACAGTATTCAAGCGACGCAATTTGTTGATTTTCCTGCAGATCAAGAGGTGTTTTTAAGAGATAATTTTAATAATATTTATTACGATTTAACTTCAGAGGAAGCGTATAGTTTTGCTTCAGAAGCAGGTGTTTTTGCTGATAGATTTGATGTCGTGTTTCAATCTGCAGAAACTTTAAGTACTGATGATTTTGAGGCCGAAATTAAAAACGTTTCAGTTTTTTATATTGATAATCAAGAGTTGTTATTTGTAAAAGGATTAAAAACTAATGCTAAAGGATTGAAGCTTTATAATACATTAGGGCAACAAGTTTACAGTACTGCTTCAGTTACTAATCAACAATTAGAAAATGGCTTAAGCTTGACAAACTTAAGTACAGGGTTGTATGTGGTTAGTATTACGATGGAAAATAATCAAACTTTAGAAAAAAAGATAATCTTAAAATAAAAAAGGATTAATCCTAAAGCGCCATTACAATTTGTAGTGGCGCTTTTTTTATGCTCAAAAATCAGAGTTTTAAACAGAATTCCTTAATTTCGCAACTCTATAACGAAATTAGAAAAAATGAGCACAGGATTCCCTGAATATAAAGGCCTTAACTTACCAAACGTCGCAGAAGAAATTCTTAAGTATTGGCAAGACAATAATATATTTGAAAAAAGTGTAACGACTCGTGAAAACGCAGAGCCTTACGTGTTTTTTGAAGGACCACCTTCAGCTAACGGTTTGCCTGGTGTTCATCATGTTTTAGCACGTGCTATAAAAGATATTTTTCCAAGATATAAAACCATGAAAGGGTTTCAAGTTAAGCGTAAAGCTGGTTGGGATACGCATGGTTTACCTATTGAATTGGGTGTGGAAAAAGAACTAGGGATTACTAAAGAAGATATTGGTAAAACTATTTCTGTAGAAGATTATAATGCGGCTTGTCGTAAAGCAGTCATGCGATACACAGATGTTTGGAATAACCTGACTCAAAAAATGGGGTATTGGGTAGATATGGACGATCCGTATATTACTTATGAGCCTAAGTATATGGAAACCGTTTGGTGGCTTTTAAAAGAGATTTACTCTAAAAAGTTAATGTATAAAGGGTATACTATTCAACCATATTCTCCAAAAGCAGGAACAGGATTAAGCTCTCACGAGGTTAATCAACCTGGAGCATATCAAGATGTAACAGATACAACTATTGTTGCTCAGTTTAAAGCTGTTGAAAGTACATTACCAGATTTTTTACAAAACGAAGGCGATATCCATTTTACAGCATGGACAACAACACCTTGGACATTGCCAAGTAATACGGCATTAACGGTTGGACCAAAAATAGATTATGTTTTGGTGCAAACTTTTAACCAATATACCTTTTTGCCTATTAATGTGATTATGGCTAAGGCTTTAGTTGGAAAACAATTTGCAGGAAAATTATTCAATCAAGTAGAAGCTAAAGCGGACCTTTCAGAATATAATGGTGGTGATAAAGTTATACCGTATTTTATTGTAAAAGAATTTATAGGAAATGACCTTGTTGGTATTAAATACGAACAACTATTACAATATGCATTACCAAATGACAATCCACAAGATGCTTTTAGAGTTATTGCTGGAGATTTTGTAACGACTGAAGATGGTACAGGTATCGTACATACAGCGCCAACATTTGGAGCAGATGATGCTTTAGTTGCGAAACTAGCTTCTCCAGAAATACCGCCATTATTGGTTAAAGACGATAATGAAAACTTAGTGCCTCTTGTCGATTTACAAGGGCGTTTTAGACCAGAAATGGGAGAGTTTGGTGGTAAATATGTTAAGAATGAATATTATAATGATGGCGAAGCTCCAGAGCGCTCAATAGACGTTGAATTAGCAATCAAATTAAAAGAAGAAAATAAAGCCTTTAAGGTTGAAAAATATAAGCACAGTTACCCACATTGCTGGCGTACAGATAAACCAATCTTATACTATCCATTAGACTCTTGGTTTATTAAAGTGACTGATGTTAAAGAAAAAATGGTAGCTAATAATAATACCATTAACTGGAAGCCAAAATCTACTGGTACAGGACGTTTTGGTAATTGGTTAGCTAATGCAAACGATTGGAATTTATCTAGATCACGTTATTGGGGGATTCCATTGCCAATCTGGAGAACAGAAGATGGTAAGGAAGAAATCTGTATTGGATCTGTGGAAGAGCTTAAAGCCGAAATGCAAAAAGCAGTATCCGCGGGTGTTTTAGCTAAAGATATCTTTGAAGATTTTGAGGTTGGAAACAATTCTGAAGAAAATTATGCAAAGTTAGATCTACATAAAAATATTGTAGATGGTATTGTATTAGTGTCTCCAAGTGGGCAACCAATGCAACGCGAAAGCGACTTAATTGACGTTTGGTTTGATTCAGGCTCAATGCCTTATGCGCAATGGCATTACCCATTTGAAAACAAAGAGAAAATTGATAATAACGAAGCCTTTCCTGCAGATTTTATAGCAGAAGGTGTAGATCAAACTAGAGGTTGGTTTTATACATTGCATGCTATTGCAACAATGGTATTTGATTCGGTTGCCTATAAAAATGTCGTATCTAACGGATTAGTGTTGGATAAAAACGGACAGAAAATGTCCAAACGTTTAGGTAATGCAACAGATCCATTTACAACTTTGGATACTTATGGTGCGGATGCAACACGTTGGTATATGATTTCTAATGCAAATCCATGGGATAACTTAAAATTTGATTTAGACGGTATTGAAGAAGTAAAGCGTAAGTTTTTCGGAACATTATATAACACGTATTCATTCTTCAGTTTATATACCAATTTAGATAAGTTTAGTTACACTGAAGCGGAAATTCCATTGGCAGATAGACCAGAATTAGACCGTTGGATTTTATCAGAGTTACATACACTTATCCAAAAAGTGGATGCGTATTATGCGGAATACGAACCAACAAAAGCAGCACGAGCTATTTCCGATTTTACACAGGACTATGTTAGTAACTGGTTTGTGCGTTTAAGTAGAAGACGTTTCTGGAAAGGAGATTACCAAACAGATAAAATTTCTGCTTACCAGACATTATATACGTGTTTATTAACCATAGCAAAATTAGGTGCACCAATTGCTCCGTTTTTTATGGATAAGCTTTACATCGATTTAACAAAAACAACACAAACGGAAGCGTTTGAGAGTGTACATTTGGCTGAATTTCCAAAATTTGATCCAAGTTTTATAGATAAATCTTTAGAGCGTAAAATGGAAAATGCGCAAACTATTTCGTCTTTAGTCTTATCATTAAGAGCTAAAGAAAAAATAAAAGTGCGTCAACCATTACAAAAAATCATGATTCCTGTAGATTCAGAACAACAGAAAGAAGAGATTTTAGCGGTTGCAAACTTGATCAAGCATGAAGTTAATATCAAGCAAATAGAGATTTTAGAAGATGCTTCAGACATATTAGTTAAGCAGATTAAGCCTAATTTTAAAGCGTTAGGACCACGTTTTGGAAAAGATATGAAAACCATTGCTGGAATCATTACTAAAATGACTGCAGACGATATTAAAGTTATTGAACAAAAAGGAGAGATCGATGTCGAGTGTAATGGAAAAAGTATTACATTACAACGTGGTGATGTAGAGATTACATCACAAGATATTGAAGGCTGGTTAGTAGCTAACGAAGGCAATATTACAGTTGCTCTAGACGTTACAATATCGCCAGAATTAAAAGAAGAAGGTATTGCTAGAGAGTTAGTAAACCGTATTCAAAACTTGCGTAAAGATTCAGGATTTGAAGTAACAGATAGGATTTCTGTACAACTTCAAGAAGATGTAAACATTGTGCAAGCAGTTAAAGCTAATTTAGATTACATTAAGGCTGAAACCTTAACGGACGATCTTAAAATTATTAATCAATTAGATAGTGGTATAGATATTGCTTTTGATGATATAAGTACTAAACTATTTATTCAAAAAAACTAAAATTATGGCATCAGATATAAACGTAAGGCATTCAGATAAAGAATTAGCACGATTTAAAGTGTTAATTCTTGATAAAATAGAAAAAGCTAAGCACGATTTAAAGTTAATTAAAAGTGCTTATATGAACGATCATAATAACGGTACAGACGATACGTCTCCAACCTTTAAGGCGTTTGATGAAGGTAGTGAAACAATGAGTAAAGAGTCTAACTCGGAACTTGCTATTAGACAAGAAAAGTTTATTCGTGACCTTAAAAATGCTTTAATTAGAATTGAAAGTAAAACGTATGGTGTGTGTCGTGTCACAGGGAAATTGATTAATCCTAAGCGATTAGAGTTAGTGCCTCACGCAACGTTAAGTATCGAAGCAAAAAATATGCAAAAATAAATTTCTACTAAAAGAGAAGTTTTAAAATCGACACTATTACATTATAGTAATGTCAAAATAGAATAACCCAAAGCGCTTCATTTTAAATTGAAGCGTTTTGTATTTGTAATACATCGTTATATTGAAATTTAAATTCACTGTTGTATTTGTTTTAATCACTCAGGTTTTTTTTGCCCAAATAGGGACGGAAAAAACGTGGGAGGCTAACGGGATAAAGACAGTAGCGATTGCAGGACAAAATGTGTTTAAAATTAAGGTTTCAAATACACGTTCTAATACGGTAGAATTAAAAGTGAAAATTGAAGGCGAATACGCAAAACATGTGGTGATTCTTGATAGTTTTTCTAATGAAACCCTGTCCATTTCAGCATCATTCCAACCTTTATTTAAAGATGATAATGATAAATTAAGTGCACATAAAGTACTTTCTGTAGAATACGAATTAACTGTTCCAAAACGGATGGCTTTGGATATTAAAAGTGATATAGCATCGGTGAAGGTTATTGGAGCGTATCATTCTGTTTTTATCGAGTTACATCAAGGGAATTGCAATTTAAAGGATTTTTTGGGAGATGCCACTGTAAATACGATTGATGGAAATATTGCTATTCAAACTAATAACGCTAAAGTAGAAGCATTTTCTAAAACTGGAACAATACAAAACAAACAGTTTAAGTATGGTAAATACAATATAAGTTGCCATACAATTAACGGGGATATCAACGTGACTAAAATAGAAAAATAAGCCTAAGTTTAGCATTGGTCCTTAAATAAATTATAGCACTAAGTAATTGTCTAAGTGTCTTTTAAACCTATGAATATAAAAAAAGCATCCTTACTAATTATTGTTATTTTACTTATTGATCAAATAAGTAAAGTCTATGTCAAAACGCATTTTGTTTTAGGAGAAGATGTGACTGTTTTTAATTGGTTTAAGATCTATTTTATTGAAAATAGTGGTATGGCTTGGGGAACTAAATTAAGTGATATTCTTCCGTTTATGACGGATAGGACGGCTAAGGTGTGTTTGACTGTGTTTAGAGTTTTTGCAATTTTTGGTATTGGATACTGGTTGGTAAATACTATAAAAAAGCAAGAGTCTAAAACGTTAGTTTTGGCATTAGTATTTATTTTTGCAGGGGCATTGGGTAATATCTTAGATTCAGTGTTTTATGGCGTTTTATTTGATGGTAGTGTTAGTCAAGTCGCTTCTTTTTTACCTACGGAAGGTTACGATAGCTTGTTGCATGGTAAGGTTGTTGACATGTTATATTTACCAATATGGAAAGGCTATTTACCAGAATGGGTTCCAGGCATTGGAGGTGACTATTTTACGTTTTTTGAACCCGTTTTTAATATAGCAGATGTTGCTATTAGTATCGGGTTCTGTATTTTGATTTTCTTCAATAAAAAGGCGTTTCCTAAGCGTGAAGAAGATTAAAAGGTATAAATTTTCTCTGGAGTAACACAGTAATCAAGTGTAACATCATTTTCAAAAACATCTTCAATTTCAGCTTCAGCTTCAAAAAAGGATACCCCTATTTTTATAGTATTTGGCTTGCAGGATGCTAAAAAGTTATCGTAGAATCCCTTACCGTAACCTACGCGATGTCCTTTGGTGTCAAATGCTAAAAGCGGAACAAAAACAACGTCAATTTTGTTATTGGAGATGTCTATGCCGTCTACAGGTTCTGGAATGTTATAAGCGCTTAGTTTAAGGGTTGTGGCGTCAGTTAATAAGTAATTACTTAGCGTATTCGTTTTAAAATCGCTTTTAGAAATGACAATGTTTTTATCTTTCCCCGAAAGGATATTTAGTATAAAATCGGTATTAACTTCTTGATGTGTTTCAATAGTTAAAAACAAGTGGTAAAAACTATAATCCCAAATGGATAACGTTAGTAGTCGATTGGCAATAGCAATGCTTTTATCATCAATATTAGCTTCAGAAAGCGAGCCTCGCAAAGCTTTATATTTTCGTCTTAATTCAGCCTTTTTCATCTTAAATTTATTTTAAAACTTCTGTGGATACATGAAACAAAGCATCTCCTTGATAAACAATAGGAGATTGATTGATGTTTATAATATAACCAGCGTGTTTAGACTTGACAAAATGGTTGAATTTTCCGTAAGGATCTGTAATGTTTCCAATGTCATCACCAACTTTAACTTCTATACCAAGTTTAACCGTGGCTTTAAACATACCAGAATGCTTTGCTCTAAGCCAAGAACTTTCTGTTATTTTAACACATTCTTTTTTAGGTTCTGAGACTTTAAATTGTCTACGTAACATGCCGAAGTGATTCATAATACGTTTTGCGCCATTCACGCCTGTGTTGGTTACGGCGTTGTCTAGGTCAAAAGATTTTCCTCCTTCATATAATAAGATCGGTTTTCCTAATTTGTTACAGGCATTTCTAAACGATTTATTTAAGTTTTGAGAATATAATATAAATGGCGCGCCAAAAATTTCGGCCATAACATCATCGTCTTCGCTACCTTGTTCTATACGTATTTGCGGGGCGTTAAAACGAAATGCGCCTCCTGTATGAAAATCAATTATAAAATCAGCATGAGGCACAACTTCTTGTATTAACTCGTAAGCCACGCGACTGGCTAAAGATCCGTTTTTTGTTCCTGGAAAGACACGATTTAAATCACGACCATCAGGAAAGGCACGTTCCATATTTATAAAACCGAAAATGTTAAGTACAGGAATACAAATGGTTGTTCCTATTTTGGGTTTGTTAATACCCTTGGATATTAATTGTCGGACAATTTCTACTCCGTTTATTTCGTCACCATGGATTCCTGCCGTAAATAGTACGGTTGGTCCTGGTTTTTTAGAACGTTCTATGATAATAGGAACATCAACTGGTGTTCTAGTGTGTAATTTTGCAACATTAAAACTAACTTCTGCGCTTTGCCCAGGCTTTATAGTCTCTCCTAAAATTTCTAAAACGTCGTTTGTGTACATCGTCTATTTTTGAGTGTTGTTTTCTATATAATTGATAATGTTTTTGGCAATATTTTTACCTGTTGCATTTTCTATACCTTCCAATCCAGGACTAGAGTTAACCTCTAATAATAAAGGACCTCTCTCAGATTGTAGCATGTCTACACCACACACAGGTAATTTTAAAGCTAAGGACGCTTTTCTCGCAACTTGTAGTTCTGCTTCACTTAATTTAATAATATTTGCACTTCCACCTCTATGTAAATTAGATCTAAATTCGCCTTCCTTTCCTTGACGTTTCATTGCGCCAACAACTTCTCCATTAACAACTAAAGCACGTAAATCAGCACCTTTAGCTTCTTTAATAAATTCTTGCACAATAACTCTAGCTTCTAGACCATTAAAGGCTTCTAAAACAGATTCGGCAGCATTTTTACTTTCAGCTAAAACAACACCTAGTCCTTGAGTCCCTTCTAGTAATTTTATAATTACTGGTACACCACCAACATGTTGGATAACTTCTTCAACATCTCTAGAATAGTTTGTAAAAACTGTTTTTGGCATTCCGATACCAGCTTTACTTAAGCGTTGTAAACTTTTTAATTTATCTCTAGATCTTAAAATAGCTTCAGAAGAGGCAGTTGTAAAAACATTCATCATTTCAAATTGTCTAACAACAGCACACCCATAAAACGTTACAGAGGCTCCAATACGAGGTATGATAGCATCGACGTAATCTAAATAACGGTCTTTATAAAAGATGGTAGGTTTTTCTGTTTCAATAATAATATCACATTTTAATGGATCTATTATTTCTATTTTATGACCTCTTTTTTCACCTTCTTCTACTAAACGGTCTGTTGAGTATAAATTAGCGTTTCTAGATAAAATTACAATGTTCATTTTATTTGTTATGATTAAAGGATTGGTTTAGGATATCAACGTCTACTAAAAATTTGCGTTTTAAAAATTGTCTACCAATTAAAACGGGAAATCTCATGTCGTCTCTTGTGCTTAAAGTTAAGTTAATCTTGTATGATTTTCCAAAAAAAATCACGTCTGTTTTTATTTTGTAGCGGTTTTCAACACAACCGTTACTGCTTTTTACATCTGTAAAGGTGTACTCTTTAAATATTTTAGTTTCACTATTAAAGTTTGGGTGGCCCTTACTGTAAAAAGTACAATGTAGCCCGTCATCTTTAACCACGACGTTAGAGCAGTGGATTGCAGAGGTATAGGCGCCGGTATCAATTTTGCAGTCTATTTCAAATAAATCCAACTTCGGAAAGTCAATTTTATCGGTTCTACCAATGGTTTTTTTTGTCATTTTTAATGTTTAAAAAGAGGTGCAAGGTAATAAATAAGTAAATAGTATTATTTTTATTTTCAGGTTAAAATTTGAGCTACAAACGATAAGTTATTTTTAAATAATTACCTTTGATTGTTAATAAAAACCGTTCAATTTTTTAGAGTAAAAATGAGTCAAACCGCTTTAGATATTCAGCTTAAAACCTTACCGGATTCTCCTGGAGTCTACCAGTATTTTGATGCGGAGGGCACCATTATATATGTTGGTAAAGCTAAAAATCTTAAAAAACGAGTTAGTTCTTATTTTACCAAAACACATGAAAATGGTAAGACTAGGGTTTTAGTCAAGCGTATTGCAAGTATTAAGCATATTGTTGTGGAGACGGAAACGGATGCTTTATTATTAGAGAATAACCTTATAAAAAAGCATAAGCCACGTTATAATGTTTTATTAAAAGACGATAAAACATATCCTTGGATTTGTATAAAAAAAGAACGTTTTCCAAGAGTGTTTCCTACCCGTCGCGTTATTAAGGATGGCAGTGATTATTTTGGCCCTTATACAAGTATGAAAACGGTTAAAACGTTATTGGGTTTGATAAATGGGTTGTATAAATTAAGAACTTGTAATTATAATTTAGCGCAAGACAAAGTAAGCGAAGGTAAATACAAAGTGTGTTTGGAATACCATTTAGGAAATTGTAAAGGAGCGTGCGAAGGAAGAGAGACAGAAGCAAGTTATCATGAAAATATTGATGCTATTAGGGAGATTTTAAAAGGAAATTTCAAGGATTCTCTAGGTAGTTTTAAAGTGCAGATGAGGCAATTTGCCGAAGACATGGAGTTTGAAGCAGCTCAACGTATTAAAGAGAAAATTGAAGTTTTAGAAAATTACCAAGCGAAGTCAACGATCGTTAATCCTAAGATTAGCAATGTCGATGTGTTTTCCATAATTAGTGATGCTGGACATGGTTATATTAATTTTTTACAATTGTCCTATGGATCAATTATAAGATCACATACGTTGGAAATCAAAAAGAAGCTGGATGAAAGTGATAAAGAACTTTTAGAATTGGCTATTATTGAAATAAGAGCACGTTTTAACTCTAACTCTAAAGAAATATACGTACCTTTTTCTGTGAATATTGGTGAGGAACTTAAGGTTACCGTTCCGCAATTAGGAGATAAAAAGCATATTTTAGATTTGTCTATTAGAAATGCTAAGTATTATAGGATGGAGCGTTTCAAACAAGTTAAAATAACAGATCCAGACCGTCATGCTAATCGTATTATGGTGCAAATGAAACAGGATTTGCGTTTAGGGGAAGAGCCACGACATATCGAGTGTTTTGATAACTCAAACATACAAGGGACTAATCCCGTAGCAGCTTGTGTTGTGTTTAAAAACGGTAAACCAAGTAAAAAGGATTATCGCCATTTTAACATAAAAACGGTTGAAGGTCCAGATGATTTTGCATCTATGGAAGAGGTTGTGTTTAGACGGTATAAACGCTTACTTGAGGAGGAACAACCTTTGCCACAATTAATAATTATTGATGGAGGAAAAGGGCAATTATCTTCAGCATTAAAAAGTTTAGATCTTTTAGGATTAAGAGGTAGAATCGCTATAATAGGGATTGCAAAACGTTTAGAAGAATTGTTTTATCCAGACGATCCAATTCCATTATATTTAGATAAAAAATCAGAAACATTAAAAATAATTCAACAGTTGCGTAATGAGGCGCACCGTTTTGGAATAGAGCATCATCGAAATAAAAGAAGTAAGCAGGCGTTAAATACCGAAATGGAAACTATTCCTGGGATAGGAGAAAAAACGATAGTAGAATTATTGAAGAAATTTAAATCTGCAAAACGAATTTCAAACGCTAAATTAGACGAGTTGGAAGAGGTTGTAGGAGTTTCTAGAGCAGCAAAAATATATAATTATTACCATAAAGAATGAAGCAAATTAGCATCGCTATACTATTAATATTGACTTTTTGTAGTAGTCTTAACGCGCAAGAACAGGAAGTCGAATCTAAAGAACCTAAAGTTGGTTTAGTTTTAAGTGGTGGTGGCGCAAAAGGGTTTGCGCATATTGGTGTTTTAAAAGTTATAGATAGTTTAGGTATTAGAGTGGATTATGTTGCTGGAACTAGTATGGGTGCAATTATCGGATCATTATATGCTTCTGGTTATTCAGGTAAACAATTAGATTCTATTTTTAAAGGGGTTAATTTTGATGACCTAATAAGTGATAATATACCAAGGTCTGCAAAGTCAACGTACGAGAGAGAAATATCAGAACGTTACGCTGTAACGCTACCTTTTGATCATTTAAAAGTAAAGTTGCCATCCGCACTATCTAGAGGTCAAAATGTGTTCAATTTATTAACCAAGCTAATGCTACATGTTAGTGATGAAGACGATTTTTCAAAATTACCCATACCATTTTTCTGTATTGGGACTGATGTAGAAACAGGACAACAAGTGGTCTTGGATAAAGGTAATTTACCACAATCTGTTAGGGCTAGTGGTGCTTTTCCATCATTGTTTCAGCCTGTGGAGATTAACGGGCAATTATTAATTGATGGCGGCGTCGTTAATAATTATCCCATCAATGAGCTTAAAGCTAAAGGGATGGATGTTATTATTGGGGTTGATGTGCAGGATGGTTTAGCAAATCGTACAGACCTATCTTCTGCGCCACAAATATTGTTTCAGATTAATAATTTCAGGACGATAACTGACATGAAAAGCAAGTCTAAAGTGACTGATATTTATATAAAGCCAGATATTACAAAGTTTAATGTGGTGTCTTTTGACGATGGAAACCAGATTATTAAAAATGGAGAGATTGCTGCTTTAGATAAACTTAAAATTTTGCAGCAGTTAAAAGAGAATCAATTAAAAAAACCAATAGTTAGGGGTGTTATAAGATCTCCAGATAGTTTGCAGGTTAATTATATCGAAACTAACGGAATCAATAGATACACAAGGTCTTATGTTTTAGGGAAATTAAAAATGAGGCCATATACTATGGTTACGTATGAGGAAATGGCTGAAGGGGCTAATAATGTAGTCGCAACTAATAATTTTGATAGTTTTTTTTACGAGTTAAAAAAAGAAGATGATGACGCGTACCGAGTAGTGACTACTGTTAATGAAACAAAAAAAACAACATTTTTGAAGCTAGGATTACATTATGACGATTTATACAAAAGTGCCATTTTAGCCAACATCACTAAAAATCAATTTTTACTAAAAAATGATGTTGCTTCTCTGGATTTAATAATTGGAGATCACGTCAGGTATAATTTTGACTATTTTATAGATAAAGGTATTTATTGGAGTGTCGGTTTAAAATCTAGATATAACGAGTTTGAGCAAAGTGTTGTAGCTGACGCCTTTTTGTCACAATCGGAAGCGTCAGTCATAGGTCTTAATAAAATAAATACAGAGCTGAGCGATTTTAGTAATCAGTTTTACTTGCAAACGTTATTCAGAAACGATTTAGCGTTATCCTTAGGTGTGGAACACAAAAAACTTAAAGTAACGACAGAAACTATTTTGTCATCAGACAATCCAAACGAAACGGTTTTTGAAAACAGTAATTATGTTAGTCTTTTCGGGAAACTACAATTTGATACTTATGATAGTAAATATTACCCGACAGAGGGGGTTTCTTTTTTAGGAGAAGCTAATTACTATGTATACTCGTCAGATTATTCAGCTGAGTTCTCTCCGTTTTCAATATTTAAGGCAGAGTTAGGTTATGCTTTTAAAGCGACCGATAAACTTTCTTTTAATTTAGTTACAGATGCAGGTTTTAAAATAAATCCAAAAGCGAATCAGTTTTTAGATTTTGTTTTAGGGGGTTATGGTAATAACTTTATAAATAATTTTAAACCGTTTTATGGATACGATTTTTTAACAATAGCAGCAGATTCTTATATCAAAGGAAGTATAAATTTGGACTATCAATTCTTACCTAAAAACCATATAATGGCTACTGCAAACTATGCAAATGTAGCAGATAGATTGTTTGATGGTACAGAGTGGTTGTCTTTACCAGAATATTCGGGTTATGCTTTAGGCTATTCTTTTGAGTCTTTTTTAGGGCCAATAGAGGCTAAGTATAGTTACTCTCCAGAAACAAAAGATAGTTACTGGTTTTTTAATTTAGGGTATTGGTTTTAATAGGGCGTTTTGTATTTAATCCTTTAAGGGCTTAAATACAATCAGGTCATCCATTATATCTTTTTTTTGCCATAGGTGGCAGCAAAAAAAAGGATGCCATTACTACCCTTAACGCAAAGCACAGTGGTTTTGTTTGTTTTCAATATAAAAACACTTTCTAAACCCATAATTATTTACGATATTTGTTACATTATGACGACAATTTGGGGCGGTTTATTATCACATTTAAAATTCTTGATTAAACGTAATCCAGAGTAGTCTTCCTTCCTTGTTAAGCATTTAGTAGGGCGTCACATATTTCTTAGACGTTATTTTTTTTTCAATTTAAAAACTAAAAAAATGCCATTTTATCATAAACTAGGAAAAATACCACCAAAAAGACATACCCAGTTCAGAAAAGCAGACGGTAGCTTGTATGCAGAACAGTTATTTGGTACCATAGGTTTTGACGGTATGTCAACAAATTCCTATCACGAGCATAGACCAACACAAGTAAAGGAAATTAGAAAACAATACAGTGTTGCTCCTAAAATCGCTAAAAAAAACCACATACAATCTTACCGTTTAAGAGGGTTTCAGGTTAAGCCAGAAAACGATTATTTAGAGTCTCGTAAAACAGTACTTATAAATAGTGATTGTAGTATTATTTTGGCAGCGCCAAAACATTCAACAACTGACTATTTTTATAAAAACACAGACGCGGATGAGCTTATCTTTATCCATAAAGGAACCGGAAAGCTGCGCACACACTTAGGTAACCTAGATTTTAAGTATGGTGACTATTTATTAGTGCCAAGAGGTGTGATTTATAAAATGGATTTTGATACAGAAGACAATCGTTTATTTATTGTCGAGTCTAAAAGACCAATTTATACACCTAAACGTTACCGTAATTATTTTGGACAATTATTAGAGCATTCTCCTTTTTGTGAGCGTGATTTAAGACAACCACAAGAGTTAGAAACACATAACGAGAAAGGGGACTTTTTAATGAAAGTTAAAAAGCAAGACGATATTTTCGAAATGGTTTATGCAACACATCCTTTTGATGTTGTAGGTTATGATGGTTACAATTATCCATATGCCTTCTCAATTCATGATTTTGAACCGATAACAGGACGCATTCATCAACCGCCACCAGTACATCAAACTTTTGAAACAGACGCATTTGTAGTTTGTAGTTTTGTGCCAAGACTGTATGATTATCATCCAGATAGTATTCCAGCACCTTACAATCATAGTAATATTGATAGTGATGAGGTATTGTATTACGTGGATGGCGATTTTATGTCTAGAAACGATATAGATGCTGGTCACATATCCTTGCATCCCGCAGGAATACCACATGGTCCGCACCCAGGAGCAACAGAGCGTAGCATCGGGAAAGTAAAAACAGATGAGCTAGCAGTAATGGTAGATACGTTTAAGCCGTTAATGGTGACTGAGGAAGCGCTTAAAATAGCAGACGAAGACTACTATAAATCGTGGCTAGAACATTAGTGTTAAATAGATTTAAAAACAATAATTAATTAAGATTGAAATAGAAATTCAAGAATTTTAAAAATTGATTTGGAGTTATTTATTAAGCTCTAAAGTCTTTGTTCTTGTTACTTTATTCTTTCTTCTATATACAGTATTATGAGTAAAAAAGAAGTAAAATCAGTAGACTACGGTTTAGAAAAAATATTTGAAGGTGCGCAAGATTTCTTGCCACTTTTAGGAACAGATTATGTGGAGTTTTATGTGGGTAATGCAAAACAAGCAGCTCATTTTTATAAAACAGCATTCGGATTTCAATCTCATGCTTACAAAGGATTAGAAACAGGATCAAAAGACTCTGTTAGTTATGTGTTAAAGCAAGACAAAATCCGTTTAGTATTAACAACACCTTTAAACAGTAAGTCGCCAATTAACGATCATATAGTAAAACATGGTGACGGAGTTAAAATTGTGGCGTTATGGGTGGAAGATGCTAAAAAAGCTTATGAAGAGACTACAAAGCGTGGTGCTAAGTCATACATGGAGCCAGTCGTAGAAAAAGACGAATTTGGTGAAGTAGTAAGAGCTGGGATTTATACTTACGGAGAAACAGTACACATGTTTGTCGAGCGTAAAAATTACAACGGACAATTTTTGCCAGGATTTGTAGAGTGGAAAAGCGACTATAATCCAGAGCCAGTAGGATTAAAATATATTGACCACATGGTTGGTAATGTAGGTTGGGGAGAAATGAATACTTGGGTAAAATGGTATGAAGATGTTATGGGATTTGTTAATTTCTTGTCTTTTGACGACAAGCAAATCCATACAGAATACTCGGCTTTAATGTCTAAAGTAATGAGTAATGGTAATGGACGTATTAAATTCCCGATTAATGAGCCTGCAAAAGCAGCTAAAAGATCTCAAATTGAAGAGTATTTAGATTTTTATGAAGGTTCAGGTGTGCAGCATATTGCAGTAGCAACAGATGATATTATTAAAACGGTGTCTCAGCTTAAAGCTAGAGGTATCGAATTTTTACCACCACCACCGCAAGCGTATTATGATGATATTCCAAACCGTTTAGGTGTGCACATGGAAATGATGAAGGAGGATATTAACGAGCTTCAAAAGTTATCAATTATGATTGATGCTGATGAAGAAGGCTATTTGCTTCAAATTTTTACAAAACCAGTAGAAGATAGACCAACCTTGTTTTTTGAAATCATACAACGTATGGGAGCGCAAGGTTTTGGAGCAGGTAACTTTAAAGCATTGTTTGAATCTATCGAAAGAGAACAAGCAAAAAGAGGAACGCTTTAATTCAGCTTTATAATTTAATAACAAAAAAATGCCATCAAAAATACTGATGGCATTTTTTTGTTTTATACTTTTGGAATAGTAATTGTATTCTAAGTTATAAATAACCTATAGCTTAATCAATTAAGCCCTATAATCACTTTAATTATGAAAAAACAAATTCTTATAATCTTAGCAATATTTACTGCTAGTTTTTCTTTCGCATTAGACCAAGACCCTGCATTTAAAGGAGGCGAATGGTTTAAATTTAAAATGAGCTATAGTGGTTGGATGAAAGCAGGTAACGCAACACTTCAAGTCAAGGAGACAACTTTAAACGGTAAGCCTGTGTTTCACGTGGTTGGAAAAGGTTGGACAACAGGTATGATCAAATGGTTTTTTAAAGTAGAAGATCGTTACGAGAGTTATTTTGACAAAAATACCATTTTACCATATAAATTTATTAGAAAAATAGATGAAGGTGGTCATAAAAAAAATATTGAAATAGAGTTTGATCAAGCTAAAAGGAAAGCGCTGATATATAACAAAAAGCATGACACAAAAAAAACATTGGATACCAAGCCTAATGTTCAAGATATGGTGTCTACTTTTTATTATTTGAGGAACAAGTTAGATACCAAAACACTTAAAGAAGGAGATGAAGTTAAGCTAGACATGTTTTTTGACGAAGAAAGTTATGGTTTTAAGTTAAAATATTTAGGAAAAGAAAATTTGGATACTGATTTTGGAACGGTTGAAACTTTAATGTTTAGACCGTATGTAATGGCGGGACGTGTTTTTAAAGAAGAAGAAAGCTTGACGCTTTGGGTGTCTAACGATAAAAATAAAATACCTTTACGTGTCAAGGCTGATTTAGCAGTAGGATCTTTAAGAGCAGATTTAGTTGCTTATGCAGGATTAAAACATAGTTTTAAAATTATAGTAGACTAAATATAATGAGTGTAGATCAAAAATTAATCAAGCAGTTAGAAGAAAAATATAACGCATTAGACCAGAATGTTAATACGCATTTAGAAGGTTTATTGCATAGTAAGCCTATTGATTATTGGGACTATATTCAGACTGATGCGCTTTTAAACCTGCAAGTGCAACGTACAACGTTACCTGACGAAATGGTCTTTTTAATGTATCATCAAGTTAACGAACTGCTGTTTAAAATGATTTTATGGGAAATAGAGCAGGTCGCAAAACAAGATAAAATAACAGCTTCTTTTTTTGAAACTAAGATCATGCGGATTAGCCGTTATTTTGATGTGTTAACGTCTTCTTTTACTGTAATGAAAGATGGTATGGATGTCCAGCAGTATAATGAATTTAGAAATACACTAACACCTGCAAGTGGGTTTCAATCGGCGCAATACCGTAAAATCGAATTTGCATCTACCGAGTTGATTAATCTTATCGATAACCGATTTAGAGAAACCATAGATCGCAACACATCTTTGGAGCACGCTTTTGAACATTTATACTGGCAAGCGGCAGGAAAGGACTACAAAACAGGTAAAAAAAGCTATACATTAACAGTTTTTGAAGCTAAATACAAAGACGAATTTATTAGATTTGTAGAATTCTATAACACACATAATTTGTGGACTATCTTTAAAAGTTTGCCACAAGAGGTTAGAGAAGACAAAGATTTAATCAAAGCAATGCGTCATTACGATTACACAGTAAATATTACTTGGGTAATGGCACATTATAACACAGCGAATCACTATTTAAATATTGGTGGTAAAACAGCTGAAGCAACAGGAGGAAGTGAATGGGTAAAATACATGCATCCAAAGTATCAAAGACGAATATTTTTTCCAGACCTATGGAGCAAGCAAGAATTGCAAGATTGGGGAAAAGATGTCTAATAGTACTAGTTTCAACATTAACGATTGTTAGTTGTAAAGAGGAAAAAAAAGAACCATTAGAAATCGTTTCGGTAATAGAGCCTGTGGAGCTTTATGAATTTGGTTTTAAGTTGGACGATTATGTTGTAAAACGGGATACTATCAGAAAAGGAGATAGTTTTGGAGAGATTTTGCAACGCAATCAAATAGATTATTCTAAAATATATCAAATAGCAGAACAAACTAAAGATAGTTTTGATATTAGGCGTTTACAAGTAGGTAAACCTTATACGTTGTTGTGTTCTAATGATTCTCTGCAACAGCCAAAATGTTTTATATATCAACCGTCTAAAACAGACTACGTTGTTATAAATTTTCAAGATTCTATTCATGCTTATTCTGATTCAAAACCAATAAAGTTTGTAGAAAAAGAAGTGTCTGGTGTTATCGAGTCTAATATATCAGAAGCATTTGCAAAACAAGGTAAAAGTGTATTGTTAGCTTATAAAATGTCAGATATTTACGCTTGGACTATAGATTTTTCTCGACTTCAAAAAAAGGATAACTTTAAGGTGGTTTACACCGAAAAATATATTGATGATAGTATCTATGCGGGGATTGATAATATAAAAGCAGCCTATTTTCAGCATAGTGGAGAAGATTTTTATGCTTTCGAATTTGAGACAGATACTGTAAATGGGTTAAAAGATTATTTTACGGAAGATGCCAAAAATCTGCGTCGTGCCTTTTTAAAAGCGCCAGTAGAATATAAACGTATTTCATCTAGATATAATTTAAATCGTCGGATTGCTTTATATGGTAATCGTGTGCGTCCTCACAAAGGGACGGATTTTGCAGCCGGTATAGGAACACCAATTAGAGCCACTGCAAACGGAACAGTTATTCAGTCTCGTTACAGTAAGTCTGCGGGTAATTTTGTAGCGGTAAAGCATAACAGTATTTACACTACTAAATATTTTCATATGCAAAAAAGAAACGCCAAAGTTGGAGACTTTGTAAGACAAGGCGATATAATTGGTTATGTGGGGATGACAGGTAATACTTCTGGTCCTCATGTGTGTTATCGTTTTTGGAAAAATGGAAAAGAAGTGGATCCTTTTAAGCAAAAATTGCCAGAAGCAGAGCCTATTTCTGATAGTTTAAAAACAAAGTATTTGGAGTTTATAAAACCGTTGAAAACACAATTAGACGCTATTGATTTTATATTACCGATAGAAGAGGAGCAGATTTTAGATGTTCAAACCATCACAGAAAACTCAATTACATATACTAAATAATGGCATTACCATCAATCAACCCAACAAGTACAAAAGCTTGGAAAAAATTAGAAGCACATTTTGAAATTGCAAAAGGTTTAAAAATGAAAGATTTATTTGCTCAGAATACTGAAAGAGCAAATCAAATGACTATTAAGTGGGAAGATTTTTATGTTGATTATTCAAAAAACAGAATAACCTCAGAAACTATTACATTGCTTTTAGAGTTAGCAGAAGAGACTAAGTTGAAAGAAGCTATTCAGGCACAATTTTCTGGACAAGTTATCAATAAAACAGAAGGTAGAGAGGTGTTACATACGGCTTTACGTGCTAAAGCAACAGATGTTATTGTAGTAGATGGAAAAAATGTAATGCCTGAGATTTTTGAGGTGAAACAAAAAATTGAAGATTTTTCTAACCAAGTCATTTCAGGACATTTAAAAGGATATACAAATAAAGTCTTTACTGATGTTGTAAATATAGGTATTGGAGGTAGTGATTTAGGACCAGCGATGGTAGTGGAGTCGCTTCAGTTTTATAAAAATCACCTAACAACTCATTTTGTAAGTAATATTGATGGGGATCATGTTAACGAGGTTTTAAAAAAACTAAATCCTGAAACAACGTTGTTTGTGATCGTTTCAAAAACATTTACAACACAAGAGACATTATCTAATGCTAATACTATTAGAACCTGGTTTTTAAAGCATGCTAATCAGGAAGATGTGGCAAAGCATTTTGTCGCTGTATCTACTAATGAAGAAAAAGTAAAGGACTTTGGAATAAATGAAAATAACATCTTTCCGATGTGGAATTGGGTTGGTGGCCGTTTTTCACTTTGGAGTGCTGTAGGATTGACTATTAGTTTATCTGTAGGTTACGAAAATTTCGATTCGCTTTTAGAAGGGGCCAATAAAATGGATACCCATTTTAAAACAGCAGATTTTGATCAAAATATTCCAGTTGTTTTGGCATTATTAAGTGTTTGGTATAATAATTTTTTCAAGGCAGAAAGTGAGGCAGTAATACCTTATACCCAATATTTAACGCAGTTTGCAACATATTTGCAACAAGGGATAATGGAGAGTAATGGTAAAAGTGTGGATCGTAATGGAGTGCCCGTAAATTATCAGACAGGAACATTAATCTGGGGAGAGCCAGGTTCAAATTCGCAACATGCTTTTTTTCAGTTAATACATCAAGGAACTAAGTTGATTCCTGCAGATTTTATAGGTTTCGCACAATCATTGTATGGTGATCATGATCACCAAGATAAATTGATGTCCAATTATTTTGCCCAGACGGAAGCTTTGTTAAACGGAAAAACAAAAGAAGAGGTTGAGGCAGAATTTCGTGGTCAAAAGGTTTCAGAAGAAAAAATAAAAGATCTAACACCGTTTAAGGTTTTTGAAGGTAATAAACCGACAAATACAATCTTCATAAAAAAACTAACTCCAGAAAGTTTAGGAAAATTAATAGCCATGTACGAACATAAAATATTTGTACAAGGTGTTATTTGGAATATCTACAGTTATGATCAATTTGGAGTCGAATTGGGTAAGCAATTAGCCAATAAAATCTTAAAAGAATTTGATGCGCCCGACTTTACTAATCATGATGCTTCCACTTTAAATTTGTTAGAATTATATAAAAAATTAAGGTAACTTATGCTAATTCTGCATAATATTTTTATTTTTAGTATATTATTGTAATTTTATATTTATTTTTTTTACTTTCGTTTTTGTGCATATGTTAACATTAAGTTAATATTACATCTGTATTTAGTCGTATTTTTGCACAAATTTGAAACTAACTAATCTTAATTATTTACAATGAAAAACACAATTAAAGTTATGTTTTTTGCAGTGACATTAATGTTTTCTGCATTTACAATGGCTCAAAGTACTATTACTGGAACAGTGGTGGACTCTGACACAAAAATGCCTTTATTAGGAGTTAACATTATTGAATCAGGGACTTCTAATGGAACATCTTCCGATTTTGACGGACAGTTTTCGCTAACAACTAAGTCAAGTACAACTACAGTTGTTTTGTCTTATGTTGGTTTCATAGACCAAACGGTGGAAATAAGTGGAAATAAAGATTTAGGAGAGGTCGTATTACTGTCTAACCAAGTTGGTTTAGATGAAATAATGATTATTGCTTCTGTCGCTGTTGATAGAAAGACACCAGTTGCGGTCTCTACAATTAGAGCAAAGGATATTGAATTAAAATTAGGGACTCAAGAATTTCCGGAAATTTTAAAATCTACTCCAGGTGTCTACGTAACAAAACAAGGTGGGGGTTACGGTGATAGTAGAATAAACCTTAGAGGGTTTAATTCTGAAAATGTTGCCGTAATGATTAATGGTGTTCCCGTGAACGATATGGAAAACGGAGCTGTTTATTGGAGTAACTGGGCTGGTTTAGGTGATGTAACGTCTAGCATGCAGGTTCAAAGAGGTCTAGGGGCTTCAAAAGTAGCAGTAGCTTCAGTAGGAGGAACAATAAATATTTTAACCAAAACAACAGATGCAGAAGAAGGAGGTAGCTTTGGAGCTAGTATTGCTAATGATGGTTATTTTAAATATGGGATGACATATTCTACTGGGTTAAACGATAAAGGTTTTGCCGCAACAGTAAGTGCTTCAAAAATTACAGGAGATGGTTATGTAGACGGGACAGAATTTTCAGGATACAATTATTTTCTTAATTTATCACAACAATTAAATGACGCACATAGATTATCATTTACAGCCTTTGGTTCTCAACAAGAACATGGTCAAAGATATAACCGTTCTACTATTGGTGAGCTTCAAGATACAGATTCAGGACCTCAAAAGGCGAATAGAGATTGGGGTTATAAAAATGGTGAAGTGTACCACCAATCTTATAACTTTTATCATAAGCCACAAATGTCTATTAATCATTTATGGACTATAGATGATGATTCTGCATTATCAACAGCAGTTTACGCTTCTTTCGGTTCTGGAGGAGGACGAAGAGATGAAGGTTCTAAGATAGGGTCTGACGATTACAGAATTGGAAGTGCAGGTTTACAACCTATAGATTTTGATAAAGTAGTTGCGGAGAATCAGTCAACTGGAGCTTATGGTTCTACTGATATTATTTCATCGTCTAGAAACTCGCATGAATGGTATGGTTTATTATCAACTTACAAGAAGGTAATTAATGATGAACTTACAATTTCTGGTGGTTTAGATGCGCGTTCTTATGTTGGGTCACATTGGTATCAAGTAGATGACTTATTAGGAGGTCAATTTTTCTTAGATAATGAAACGGATACTTTTGCTTATGGACAAGCTTTAAAAGTTGGAGATAGGTACAATAAAGACTATGATGGTCTTGTTCAGAGATACGGATTATTTGCACAAGCTGAATACCAAGTTACTGAAAAATTAAACTTATTTATTGCTACAGATGTTTCTAATAGTAATTATAAGAAAAGAGAATACATGAATAATACCATAATTGGAAGCAGAGAATCTGAATCTGTTAACTTTATTGGTTATGGAACTAAAGGTGGTGGTAACTATAATTTAGATTCAAATAACAATGTGTTTGTTAACGTAGGGTATTTTTCAAAAGCACCATTTTTAACTAATGTGTTTTTAGATGAAGACACACTTGCAGCTAATGAGGATGCAGTAAACGAAAAAGTATTTAGTGCAGAATTAGGATATGGTTTCCGTGGAGAAAAATTTAGCGCTAACATAAATGTTTATTATACACAATGGCTAGATAAATCAACTAGTGGACAAGTAGGAAATAATGATGATCCATTATTTTATAACTTACAAGGGGTAGATGCACTACATCAAGGTGTAGAACTTGACTTTAAATATAAAGCAAACGATAATATTACCTTAACAGGTATGGCTTCTTTAGGGGATTGGCAATGGAAAAGTAATGTGTCATCAATTATTAGAAATCAAGCAGGAGATGAAGTAGACGTTGTAGATGTTATTGCTGATGGCATAAAAGTAGGAGATGCGGCTCAAACAACATTTGCTTTAGGTTTAGATTATAAGTTAGGACAAAAATCTAATATTTATTTAGATTATAATTTTGCAGGTGATAACTATGCGTCTTATGATGTAACAAATAGATCTAGTGCTGATCTTCCTGATGTTTGGGAAGTGCCGGATTTTGGATTATTTGATGTTGGTATGAGGCATGGTTTTGCAGTGGGATCATTTGATGCTACTTTAATAGGTAAGGTTAATAATGTTTTTAATACAGAGTATATTTCAGATGCTAATGATTTAGATGGTACTTCAACAGCAGCATTAGTTTATTATGGTGCAGGACGAACATATAGCGTAGCATTAAAAGTTAATTTTTAAAAAAATATTAAAATGAAAAAAATAATTTATTGTTTAGCTGTTTTAGGGATGACCTTAGTTGGTTGTAACCCTCTTGAAGACGTTTATAACGATTTAGATGCAACAGCAGATCCTATTGTTGGTTCTGAGTCTTATATACTTACAGGTGACGATTATGCCGAATTAGAATTAAATTTTGGTAGTTTTAGTTCTGTAGAAGATGCTCAGTCACTTATACCAGGTTTTTTATCTAATAGATACCCTTTTTGGGGGCAAGGATCATCTGTCTTAGTTGGATATGATTTATACGTGGGTAATGCTTTTGATGTTAGAGACTATAATTTTAACCAAGCTGATTATACTTTTACTGGAAGTGATGGGTTAGGTTTTGATGCAGGAGCAACACCTGAAGATTTTTTAGCAGATATTCTTGCAGCTAATGTTACTGATCCTTCAGTAGGAGATTATCGTAGAGCAAGATATTATCAATATACTGGAGCTTTTGGTGTTGTTACACCAACAGTTTCTTTAGATGATAATTTTGATTATGGTGCTGTTTCTGGTGACTTAACAACAACAGGTGTTGCTAATTGGGAAGCGCATTCTGGAGAAGGTTCAGGTCCAATAGGATATGATGTTTCTAGTTTGTCAATGACTGATTATCCTTCGTCTGATATTGCAGGTTCTATGACAATTGATTCAGGAGCATCTGAAGATGTTTCAAGTTATTTTGCAGAAATAGCTACAGGAACTGTGTACGCAAGTACTTTGATAAACTTAAGTACAGTGGGAGACGGAACTTATATGTTTCATCTTAGAGATTCTGATTTTGGTTTTGTAGCTAGAGTAGGAGCAAAGGATGACGGTGCTGGGAATATCTTATTTGGTGTTGGTGCTAGTTCTAGTGATTTAACTTACAGTACTACAAGTTTTGATTTAAATACAACGTATCTTCTTGTATCTTCATACAATATAACTACAGGTGTGTCTAATTTATATGTACTATCTGCTGTCACAGCTGAAGAGCCGACGACTCCAGAAGCAACAAATACAGGAAATGCAGGTGTAGCTGTTTCTGGTATTGCAGTGCGCCAAGGGTTTGGTGGACCAACAGGGGCTTTAGATGGTATACGTGTTGCAAACACATGGTCTGCTATTATGAGTAATGATGTACTAGAAGATGAAATAGTAGGAGATAAAATAGCTTACGAAACGTATTTTGAATACACAGGTTCAGAATGGGCTCTACCTTCTGATGGTTTTTATGCGATCACTGATGCTGATTTTGACTCTATGGGTATTGAGAGTTTTGGAAGTTCAATCTCTGCAAATGATTATTTAGTTACTTTTTTAAGTTCAAAATATCCATATGCTCAAGAGGAGGATGCTATAAATATAGCATATAATTATGAGTCAAGTTCTAGTGGCTCAGGTGCAAGAGGTAATTTATATACATTTGTAGAGGGGGCTTGGGTAGCTTATGAATCCACAATTTCTACAACACTTCAGTTTGGTTTTGATGAAGGTCTTTGGGTTCCTGATAATACAATTAGGTACACTTTAACCGCTGATGATTACACATTAATATCTACATCTTTAGCTGGTGATTATCCAACTGCAACAAGTAGTATGATTAGTTATGGTAATATGGATAGAAGAGCTGGGAATCCTAATGAATGGACCAACTCTATGGTGTTGGAAGCAGTAGCTGTTGTTTTAGATGTATTAGCCCCTTCTGCTGAAGAGGGTCAAAAGTATACTGTTACTATTGAGGTTTATAATGGTAGTAATACTACTGAAGATTTCTTAGTTATTAAAACTGCTGGAAATTGGGTATACCAATAGTCTTATAGTTTTAAAATATTAAAGTAATTAAAAACCGCTTCTGTCAAGAAGCGGTTTTTTTATGCTTAATAATTACAGCGTTTTTGTCATAACTAGTTAAAAAGAAGCATTAAGGTGAAAATGTTGTAGGACCTCTCTAGTGTTTTTTTCTGACGATAATTACAACTGTCAATACATTAATAAAGAGTTTTAAAAAAAAGGAGGTATTGTTTAGTAGTTTAGTCAAAATTATCTTCGAGAGAGCTTTATTAAAGAAGTGATGAGAAATTCAGTCTCAGCTTCTAACGCAGCGGAACACCCTATTGTAATTATTTTAGTAGTCATCTTTTCATGCTTTTACAACAAACTTGTCTTATTTTTTTTCTAAAGTTTATTTAGTTTCTATTTCTTTAATTAAATATATATAAGCAAGTGATCAATAAAACCTTTCTTAACCATACGACGCAATGGGTAGGCTTCAAACGATTCTTCTATTATTTATTTTGTGATTTTATTTAGAACATTTCTTAACGTTAAGTTAATATTGGAATAATAAATAGTCGTACTTTTGCACGGAATTTGAAATTAACAAATCTTTATTTAAGACAATGAAAAACACAATTAAAGTTATGTTTTTTGCAGTGACACTAATGTTTTCTGCATTTACAATGGCTCAAAGTACTGTTACAGGAACAGTAATTGACGGCGAATTTAACTCAGCACTGCCAAGTGCAAGTATTGTTGAGCAAGGTACAAGTAATGGTACAATTAGTGATTTTGATGGGACGTTTACTTTTGAAACACAGGCAAGTTCAGGTGTTCTTGTAATCTCATATGTAGGTTATGGTAAAAAAACAATCTCTTTCAGTGATAGTATTAATCTTGGTGAAGTACTTTTAACATCAGACAATTCTTTAGATGAGGTTGTTGTTGTTGGAACAGGAGTTATAGATTTAGCAGGAGGAAGAGAAACTCCAATTGCAGTTTCTACAATTAGAGGTAAAGACATTCAGTTAAAAGCAGCAGGTAACGCTGAGTTTGGTGAAGCTTTAAAAAATACACCATCGGTTTACGTATCAAGTCAAGCCGGAGGATTTGGTGATAGTCAGATCTTTTTAAGAGGTTTTGATCAAACTAATACGGCTTACTTATTAAATGGACAACCAATTAATGGGATGGAAGATGGGAATATGTACTGGTCAAATTGGTCTGGTATGAGTGATGTTGCTAATGCCGTACAGATTCAACGTGGATTAGGTGCTTCAAAGTTAGCTATATCTTCAGTAGGAGGGACAGTAAACATTGTTTCTAAAACTACAGAAAAT
The DNA here is from genome assembly GCF_004843725.1 of Psychroserpens sp. NJDZ02. NCBI lineage: Bacteria > Pseudomonadati > Bacteroidota > Flavobacteriia > Flavobacteriales > Flavobacteriaceae > Psychroserpens > Psychroserpens sp. NJDZ02. Next base: position 1,937,074 of record NZ_CP039451.1, read on the forward strand.
CAAGAAGGTGGTTTTGTAAGGTTTTTGGGTGGTAACGATAGCTATGCTAAAGCAACAGCGTCATACAGTTCAGGGTTAAAAGAAAGTGGATGGGCTTACACTGTATTGATAGATCATTGGCAAGCATACAGAAAGTACTCAGAAGGTACTGCTGGACAAGGTCAAAATTATTTATTTTCTGTTGGGTATAAGCCAAATGAGAAGCATACGCTTAACTTTTTGTTAACAGGTGCGCCGCAATGGCACGATCAAAATTTTTCTGATGATTTAGAAAATTATGAGACATATGGTGAAAAATATAATGCAAATTCAGGATATTTAGAAGGATCACGTTTTACAGAAAGACGTAACTATTATCACAAACCAGTAGCTAATTTAAACTGGGATTTTAATATTAAAGAAAACTTAGAATTATCAACTGTACTTTATGCATCTTGGGGACGTGGTGGTGGAACCGGAGGTATTGGTAATGGGAGAGTACGTGATAATGCTTCAGGACTAATTGATTTTGATCAAATTGTAGAGAATAATATTGGTTCTGCAACAGAAATAAATGGTGGGCAATATGGGACTTCTAGTGATTCTTATTTAAGAAGATCATCGGTAAATGCACATGACTGGTATGGGGTACTATCTAATTTAAGCTATGAAGCAGGTGATAACTGGTCTTTTAATGTTGGTGTTGATGGTAGAACTTATAACGGTAAACATTTTTATCAATTAGAAAACACTTTAGGATTAGACGGGTACAATGATGCTTCTGGAACAAATAGACCGAGTGATTACTTGATTACAGAAACCTTTGAAGCAAATCCTTGGAGTGCATTATTTGATTATGCAGATGATGACCAAAGATTTAATTACAACTATGAAGAGGTAATTAATTATGTTGGTAGTTTTGGTCAAGCCGAATATAAAAACGATAATTTTTCTGGTTTTATTCAAGCTGCCGTTTCAACTCAATCCTATCAAAGAGAAGGATTTTTTATAGGTAATGGAAATGGTTTAGGGAAGTCCGAAAAAATAGAAAAAGGGGGTTATAATTTAAAAGGTGGTTTTGCTTATAAAATAAATGAGAACCATGCGTTTTTTGTTAATGCTGGTACCTTTTCACGTCAACCATTTTTAGACAATATTTTTTCAAATATTAGATACGAGAACACTCTAGCAGAACCTGATGTAGATAACGAAGAAATTACAAGTTTTGAAGGAGGATACAGATTTAAAGGTAAAGAATGGAGAATAAATGTAGATGTATATTCTACAGATTGGGGTAATAGATTTTTATCAACAAATGGTCCAATACAACCCGGTGCAGATGGTGTTGTAGATACTGCAGATGACGAGTTTAGTACATACAGACTTACTGATGTTACACAAAGACATAAGGGAGTAGAATTTGATTTTGAGTATAGACCAACTGCAGCTTCTTTTAGTTTTAAAGGTTACGGTTCTGTAGGAGATTGGAAGTATGATGGAGTAACACCTTATACGCTTCAAAATGATGATACTGGTGATTTTATAGTAACTGATGGAACGGTAGATTTAACAGATGTTAAAATAGGTAATGCTCCTCAAACATCTTTTGGTGTAGGGATTAGAGTTAAGTTATTAGACGGCTTATCTGCAGATATTGATTATAACATATATGCGGATTTATACGAATTTGTTGATCCTGCAGATGTTGCTGCAACGGCTATAGCTGGTGGAACTTACCAATCTATAGGAATAGATTCATACTCATTAGCAGATGCTGGTATAACTTATAACTTCGATTTAGGATCTAATAAAATGTCTTTTAGAGGTAATATTTATAATTTGTTTAATGAATCTTATATTAGTCAAAAAGATGCTTTTGGTTATTATTTGGGAATTGGAAGAACGTTTAACGCAAGTTTACGTTACAATTTCTAGTACTATCTAACAAATAAATTTTTTAAAACCGCTTCTGTAAAGAAGCGGTTTTTTTATGCTTAATAATTACTACATTTGCGGTATAACTAATTAAAATAAGAATTATGATAAAAATGTTGCACTCGTATTGGGCCTATTTAGTGTTTTTTATGATGATAATTGCCACAGCAAATGCATTGATAAAGTATTTTGGTAAAAAAGAATATGAACCTTTAGATTTTCGTATTGCATTATTTACTTTAATAGTTTCTCATATTCAATTATTGTTAGGTATTGTTTTGTGGTTTTCGCAAGATTATTTTGGAGAGAGTTCTATAAAGGAAGTTATGGGGAATTCAGCATTACGTTCTAATGCTGTGGAACATCCCGTTGCAATGATTTTGGCGGTAGCTTTTATTACTATTGGTTATTCGAAACATAAAAAGAAATTAACGTCTGCAGGAAAATTGAAACCGTTGGCTATCTTTTATACTTTGGCATTTGTTCTAGTCTTAGCAAAATTACCGTGGAAGGCATGGTTTAATTTATAATAAACAAAAAGCGACCAATTGGTCGCTTTTTTGCGTTTTTAGAGTTTGAATTTCTTTATTTACTGGAAGGTTTTTTAGTCTCGATTTCTTTGATTAAATACATATACACAGGAAAGTGATCACTAAACCCATTGGTGAAACCGCCATCTGCAAAACTGCGAAGAGGATAGCCTTTAAATCGTCCCTTTTTTGTCACTAAATAGTTTTGGTTAAAAATTCCTGCTTTGTAGTATGTCCAATTAGAATAATCTTTATTTAAAAAAGGTTGAGTCATCATAATCTGATCAAATAAACTCCAGGCATCTCTATAAGCTGTGGTTCCTAAGCCACGTTTTTTTAACATATCTATAAATGGGTTGTAAATACCTTTAAAGTCCACTTTTTCTTTTTTTCTTTCAGCCTTTAAAACGGCTTTTACACTGGCGTTTGTTGGATTGTCATTTAAATCGCCCATAGTTATTATTTTAGCGTAAGGATTCAGGGATTGTAAGCTATCCATTAAGTGTTTATTAAGTTTGGCGGCTGCCACACGTTTAGGTCTGCTTTTAGCCTCTCCTCCACGTCTTGACGGCCAATGGTTAACAATAATATGTATTGTTTCTTCTTCTAGCTTTCCTGTAACTAATAATTGATCTCTAGTGTTTTGGCGCTTATGCGTGTCGCTATCATATATTTTTAGGGTATGTGTGCTTTTGGAAATCACTTGAAATAGTGATTTTTGATACAAAAGACCTACATCTATACTTCTATTGTCTGGGCCATCAAAATGAACAATAGCATAATCCTTGCTCAATAGTAAAGGGTCATTTACGACATCTTCTAGGACAGAAATGTTTTCAATTTCACAGACTCCTATTAATGCTGGGCTATTATTAGTAATGTCGTTTCCAATATCAGAAATTACACGTGCCATATTGTGTACTTTTTTCTTGTAGATTTTTGAACGATTAACCTTAATTTCCATCATTGGACTTGCTTCGTCAAATTTTGTAGGATCATTAATGGTGTCAAATAAATTCTCTAGATTATAGAATGCTATGGTGTGTATTCGATAATTTTTTTCTTCTTGTCCAGTAAGATTTATATAAACTATTAATAATAGTAATGTAAGTCTATAATTTAAGTGGTTCATTATTTAATGTGTTATGGTTTAGGTGGTTATTTGCAAATTGATTTTCAAAAGTATATATTTATTAAATATAATATAAAATACTAAGTCTTTAAAAATCAATATTTAACGTAATGGTAGGGCTTTGACACTAATCTCAGTATATGACAAGAAATTTTTTAGTATTCGTCTTCTTGATTTTTTCAAAATTCACGCTCTTCGCTCAGGATACCGTAGTAAAAGGAAGTGTTAATGATGCTGTAACTAATCGACCTATATCAGGAGTGATTGTAACCATAGAGGATTCCGGTTTAACAACTAAAACAGATGATTTTGGTCAATTCATCTTTCGTGAAAATATTCCATTTGGAGAACAGGTTTTAAAAATTGAGCAAGTAGATTATACTACTAAGCGTTACCCTATAATTGTAAATAGCGGAAAAACTATCGATATACAAGATATGACTTTAGCTTACAAATTAGGTGATAGTAAGGCTATGTATATTATTTCCATTTCAGATGAGCAATTAAATAGTGAAGATGATGGATTGACTAGTAATGTTTCGGGGTTATTGCAAGCTTCTAAAGATGCTTTTTTAACTGCGGCTGCATATGATTTTAGTGCAACTTTTTTTAGGCCAAGAGGTTTGGATAATGCTAATGGTAAAGTTTTAATTAATGGTCTTGAACTAAATAAACAAAATACAGGTCGACCACAATGGGGGAATTGGGGTGGTATTAATGATGTGCAGCGTAACCAAGATTTTTCGATGGGAATGTCTTCTAACGATTATAATTTTGGAGATCTAGCTGGAACAAATAATATTATTATGAGAGCCTCTAAATACCGTAATGGTGGACGTTTGTCTATGGCATCAGCCAATAGAAGTTACCAAAGTCGTTTGATGCTTAGTTATAATTCTGGTTTGATGAAAAACAATTGGGCTTATAGTGTGTTAGCTTCCAGAAGGTTTGGAAATGGAGGTTATGTGGAGGGAACATTGTATGACGCTAATTCCTTTACGGCTTCAGTAGAAAAACAAATAAATGCCGAGCATAGTCTTAATTTTACAGCTATTTACGCTCAAAATAGAAGAGGTAAAGGAACCGCTTTAACGGATGAAATTTTTGATTTAAAAGGAAGTCAGTATAATCCTTTTTGGGGAATTCAAAATGGAGAAATAAGAAACTCTAGAATACGAGAAATAGAAGAACCAATTATAATGTTAAACCACTATTGGAGTATTTCGGAAAACGCATCAATAAATACAAATATTGGATATCAATTCGGGACCTCTGGAAATACAAGAGTAGATAATGGCGGGACGCGTTTAGTAAATTTTCAAGGACAGGATAGTTACATTGGAGGTGCACGTAATACCGATCCTACGTATTACCAAAACTTACCAAGTTATTTTTTGAATGTTGACGGAGGGCCAACAGCTTATAATTATGAACAAGCTTATATAGCACAACAAACGTTTCAAAATGATGGTCAGTTTAATTGGAATGATCTTTATATCGCTAATACAAATGCAGCAAATCAAGGGTTTAATTCAATTTATGCTATTCAAGAAGATAGAGTAGACGATAAGCAGTTAATGGCTAATATTATTTTTGATACCCAGTTAAGTGGTAACATTCGTTTAAACGCAGCAGTAAATTATAGGGATTTAAAAAGTGAAAATTTTGCGGTAGTTTCAGATTTGTTGGGAGGAACAGGTTATTTAGATGTGGATTTTTTCTCTGATGAAACAACAGAGTCTACCGATGGAACATTAACAACAGCTCAATCGGATGTAAGAAACCCTAATAGAATAGTTACAGAAGGAGAGCGTTATAAATACAATTATAATATTGATGCTAATGTATTTAGTGCTTTTGCGCAATCTGTATTTAATTACAGTAAAGTAGACTTTTATTTAGCAGGTAATGTTTCAATAACAAATTATCAACGGGAGGGGTTTTTTGAAAACGGCTATTTTACCGGTCATTCTTTTGGTAAAGGAGAAAAAGTTCAATTTAAAAATTTTGGAACAAAAGCAGGCGCAACTTATAAACTGTCTGGTAGGCATATATTGGATTTTAATGGGGCATACTTCACCAAGGCGCCTAATATTGGAAATACGTTTGCTAATGTTAGGCAGTCCAATATGCTTATTGAAGATGTGGATAGTCAAATTATTACAAGTCTAGATGCTAGTTATGTTTTTAGATCTACAATTGTAAAAACAAGGTTGACAGGGTTTTATTCTAGTTTTAAAAATGGGACAGAAACAGGATTTTATTATAGTGAAGGTGTAGGGAATAATCTAGTCCAAGAAGCGGTTACAGGGATAGAAACACAACGTATTGGAGCTGAGTTTGGTATTGAGGCGCAAGTGACACCTACGATAAAGCTAAAAGGCGCTGTTTCTGTTGGACAGTATACCTATAATAATAACCCTAATTTAACTTTTTATAGCCAAGAATTTGGCGTGGGACGTGCAGTCTTTGGTCACGGAACAACTAATCTTAAGGATTTACATATTTCTGGAGGACCAGAACAGGCAGTACAATTAGGTTTTGAGTATCGTGATCCAGGATACTGGAATGTTGGAGTTACTGCTAATCACTTCTCTAATGCGTATGTAGATGCAAGTGCAATAAAAAGAAGTGCGGCTTTTGTAACAGATCCAGAATTATATTCCGAAACCCAGTTTCAGGAAGGTACTGCGGATGGAGCTGTTTATGTTTTAACTGGTGGTGAGATTAATAACATAGATCCAGATATTGCTAAACAATTATTACAGCAAGAAAAGTTTGATTCTTATATGTTAGTCAATATAATTGGAGGTAAATCGTGGAGAGTAGGCGATTATTTTTTAGGTTTTTTTGCTACTATAAATAACGTGCTTAATCAAGAGTATAAAACGGGTGGTTTTGAACAATCTAGGCGTGTCGATTATAGAAGTCAATTAGCGGAACAAACCAATGCTAACGGACCTGTGTTTGGTAACCGTTATTTTTTTGGAAATGGAACCACTTATTATTTAAATGTTTATGTAAGATTTTAATTATGTTTAGAAATAAAAGAAATTTAAGAACAATGAAAACATACCAAATAGCATTATTGATAACTAGCCTGTTTATGGGTTTTAGTTGTGTGCAAGATGATGATTTTGATATACCTACTAGTCTTGCGGGAATTACAACGTATCCAAATGAAGACGCTCAATTTAATTCAATTAGCGCCATTTTAGGAAATTTTGGGACAGGTAATGGAGATCCCGTAATCTATGAAGAGGTAACAGAAGGGGTTTCTGAAAAATATACAGAAGGCTATGTGGTCTCGAGTGATGAGGGTGGTAACTTTTATAAGCAGCTAGTGATACAGGATGCTCGGGAAAATCCGACAGCAGCCATTATAATTCAAGTGGATAAAAACCCTATGTTCACACAGTACGAATTTGGACGTAAAGTGTATGTTAGACTAAACGGGTTAGCCGTAGGGGAAAGTAATGGAGTGATCCAGCTAGGTCGATTGGAAGGTGATCAGTTAGAGCGTATTTCAAGTACACAAGTAACCGAATATATTAAAAGGACTGATGTGGTTGCTACTATTGTGCCAAAAAACGTTTCTATTGTGGATTTTTCTGACGGATTAGAAAGTCAATACATTAGACTAAATAATATGAGATTTGATGATAATCTCGTGGGGCAGACTTTTGCTTCAGAAATTAATGATAGTTTTAATGGAGAGCGTTTAATGTTTAATTGTTTAGGGAATAGTTTTGTTTTAAGTACAAGTACCTTTTCAGATTTTAAAAGTGTGACCTTACCCGAAGGAAGAGGATATCTTGATGGGGTTTTGACTAGAGACTTCTATGACGACTTTTATACAATCTATGTAAACACACCAGAAACTGTACAATTTAATGATCAGGATCCTTGTCCTGAGCCTTTGTTAACCGCTTATTTTACAGCAGCGTCAGATAATACTAATTTTAATTTTGAAGGATGGTTAAATAGTACTCAGGAAGGCAGCGAATCATGGACAGAACAAGTCTACCAAGGGAATGGATTCGCTGAATTTTCGGCATTATCTTCAGGGGATGCAAGTAATATAGGGTGGCTTATTTCTCCAATGCTAGATTTAGATCAAGGGGATGGTGAAATGTTAACTTTTCAAACAGAACATGCGTATCCAGATGCCGGACATGACGCAATAAAAGTTTATATTTCCACAAATTTTGATGGGACACAAGCAGGTATTTTAAATGCGACTTGGGAAGCGTTAGATTTTACGTCAAGTTTAGAGGCTAATTTTGATAACTGGTTTACTTGGACAAGTTCTGGAGATATAGACTTATCAGCTTATTCTGGAGCGGGTTACATTGCTTTTGTTTACACAGGAAGTGATACTAATAATTTAAACTCAACGGTACATTTGGATAACGTATTTGTAACAGCGCAATAAAATAATTTTAATTTTTAATCTAAAAAGTAAGTCACTCGGTTGGACGTAGGTGACTCATTCTAATAATTTATGAATAATAATAATACATTTGATCAGTTTTTCTTTACTGTATTTACAGCTTTTAAAACAAAGTTTAAACAAAAAGCTAATACAATAGCTTTAGTTTATATTTCTATATTACAAATAGCCTTGTGCTTTTTGTTGGGAGTGTTTATTGCTACTTTTTTAACAAAAATGAATGCGTCTACAATCTCAAGTGAAAAAGCTTGGACATTATTTGTGCTTTCTGCTATGGCTATTCATTTTAAAAATTGGTTAAATTATAATGGGAAAGCTAGGAAGGTTTTAAATGCTAAGTTTAATAAAAGTAAAACAAAGAAACATAGCCTAATAATGTTGTTTAGTTTACCATTTGTATGTTTAATACTTGGGTTGATTCTACTTCAAAGTTTATAGTTTTAAATTTTCACTACAATAACAAAGCCTGCTAATTATAGTGGGTTTTCTTATATAAAATGAGGAGTCATAATTTAAAAATAGCAAATCATTCAGCGATATGTTTTTAATCCAGATTTTTATATTTAAATTTAGCGGCTATTTATCAGCATAATATAATTTTTAAACAAATTAACTTATGTCATAATTAACTAATGTGACATAGTAAAACACTGAAAACTAATGAAAAATGTACTAAAATTGCTATTAATTGGATTGTTTCCATTTGTGTTTACAGCAAATGCTCAACAAGATGATTCTAATTATTTTCAATTATCACCAAGAGTAGGTTATGACTTCCCAAGTTATAACAGTAATACACCATTTATTGATTATAAAGGAGGCTTGGATTTGGGATTGTCTTTAGATTATTATTGGAATTGGTTTGGAGTAGGGTTTGATTTTGATTACATCAAAAACACTCCGGAAAGCACTTATCCAACGGAAGATATTTATAATACAGATCGAACACTTTTAAGTGATTTTAATCTTACCGAGAATAATATTTCTAGAGTGTTTTATGGAATTGGACCAAATTTTCAATATAGAAGTTTTTCTAGAAAGTTTACAGCAGAATTGAATACGCGTTTTGGATTAGCGTCAATTGAAGGAGGAAGAACTTATTTAGAAAGTACATCACCTGCAATTCCTTTAAATTTTCACTCAGGATATAAGGATTCTGGGGTATTTAGCTTTAAAGGTCAATTGCGTTTTACTTATTATCTAAATGCTAATTGGGGTATTAATACAGGTGCGTATTACATGCGTCATTTTGATACTCAAGATTTAGTTGATACGCCTTTAGCGGCTTCTTCACTTTACCACCCGTTAGTCTCTAGTAGTTTAGATTCTGATGGTGCATTTAAAAAAGCTGAGCCATGTGATTGTGATATTTCTTCTGTTGGCGTTTTTGCAGGATTAACTTATAAGTTTGTAAAAAGAGAAAAAACAAAAAATTATAAATGTAATATAACAGTTACAGCTAAAGATAGATTTTCGCACGAAGTTTTACCAAATACGGATGTGGTTTTAAAAGATTTGTATGAGAAGATAGTAGAAACAGGTAAAACTAATTCTTATGGAGTTGTAGTGTTTAATAATGTGCCCCAAAACGATTATATATTAGCAGGAAAATTTGAGGCTATAGATCTAGAAGAAACGGCAGTGCTAAAAGACGAATTTATTGATTGTAATAAAGACGGTAGTGGTATGCAAAAAGAAATTCTGTACAGTGATTTGAACTTTGTGCTAAGAGGAGATGTTGTAGAGTGTAATACAGCTATAGGTATTCAAGGTGTTGAAATTATTTTAAGAAATGAAAATAGACCTGGAGAGAAAAGTGTTTTATCGGATGTTGATGGCGATTTTATGTTTTATTTAAAACAGGCTTCTGGTTTTGTTTTAAGGGGGCGAAAAGATGGTTATTTTTCAAACGAAGTCTCTATTTCTTCAAGTGATTATGATAGAAATAAATCATTATTTGTGGACTTTCATATGTGTGTAAATCCATGTGGTCAGTCAATTAAGTTAGATAATATTATTTTTGACTTAGGGAGATGGGATATTTTAGCAGCAGCAAGTCAAGATTTAATTTACGTTGTAGAGTTAATGGAAGATAATCCATCAATTAAAGTAGAAATGTCATCGCATACAGATGCGAGAGGTCGCGATGATTTTAATCAAGTATTGTCTCAGAAACGAGCACAATCTACAGTTGATTACTTACTAACAAAAGGAATTTCAAGAGAGCGTTTATTAGTTCGTGGAGCAGGTGAATCAGAATTGTTAAATCGATGTAAAGATGGTGTAGATTGCACAGAAGAAGAGCATACAGTTAATCGTAGAACAGAATTTAAAGTAATCTGTTCAGAATAAATGTATAAGTTTTACAGATAAATCTATTTTTAATAAAAAAACAAAATGAATACAAAATATAAAATCAATAAAAACACTAATTTAAAACTAGAGTTTTTTAAAGTGTCAAAATTAGTAATACTAGCTGTTGTTTTTCTATTTAATACAGCATGTAATGATGAAGAGTGTGAGTTTGATGAAAGAGAAATCGCTTTAACACCTGGTGTAATTAGTTGTGCACCAGTATCAGTCTTAAACTTATCTACAGGTGTCGATGTAGAAGGTAATGTTATAGAGGCCGCTTATGGTGCTCAAGACCCATTTTGGAGAATATTAAATAATCCACCAAATATTACTAGTGGAGTAAATCTTCCATGTTCAGATCCTATACTTGATTCTTTTTCGGGCTTAGGCTATGTCGTTAGTCTGGATGATGGTGGTGTTGATAGTTGGGTAGATTTGGAAGGGGCATCTGCTATTGCTCCGTTCGACTTAGGTCCTGATGGGGATACTTATAATTGTGATGTGCCTTTTTCACTTCCAATTACTAATTTAATTAAGGTGCCTTATGTTTTTGAGCGTTCCTTTTGTATGTCGTCAGATGCAAGCGTCGATTTTTCTTTAACTTATACGGGGACTCAAGAAGTTAGCTTGAAATTAATAGATAATGTTACAAATAGTGTTTTAGATACAAGTCCGGCATTTGGTTCTATGGGGGTCTTTCAAACCTGGTTAGTGAGTGGTTTGTCTTTGACTGCTGGTAGTTATAGTGTTCGTGCAGAATTAATAAAGAATAGTAGAACTGGAAGATTAGGTTTTTCAGTATTGGGAGATATAACTATTGCTAATGGTGACTTGGCTTTAACTAATAATTTAGAAGGCTGTTGTGATAATAATGTTATTAGTGTTTTAGCGATTAGTGAAAGTGACTGTGATAGATCGTTTAATTCTAGAGAAGATACTGTAGCTAGCTGGAAAATAAACTTATTTAATAGTTTAGGTGAAGATATCAGCAGTGGAGCTACAGATATAAACGGAAATTTTTTCTTTTCTGGTTTAGCGGACGGAACTTACACCATTGAGGTTAGAGCTGGAGCTGCTTACGCCGAACCATTAATTACAGAGACGGTAACAGTTTTGAACAATGAAGTTAAAATTGTAGAATTTTATAACTGCCAACTTTAATAGTATTAAGTTAGGATGGCTAAAGGTGGTTGCAGGAGGCTTGAGTTAGGCATCTGCAATGTCATGTTTTATACTCCGAAGTTTATAGTTTAAGATATTTTATTACGATTACAATTACAAAGCCTGCTATTTATAGCGGGCTTTTTTTTACTCTAATTAAATCTTGATTGGTTCTATAAAAACTAGTAGTTATGTATTGCTGTAGTAAATGATTTGTTATATACATCTTTGGTTATGTATTAATAAATCTCTAATTACTTATAAGTTTTTTAGTGAAAAAGGTTAGCAAAGTAACCCCTTTTTTATACATGTATAATTAAAAAATAAGACTGTTAATTATGAGAAATTATTCCTGTTTTGTGTTTGCTTCGGTATTTGTTATAATTGTAAGTCAAAGTGATACAATGACTTTTTAGTTATAATAACAACATGCTTTATATAGCTTATATAGAAGGTTTAGGCTTGCGTTTATGATTAGATTGGAATTGGTTTTGGTGTTAATTCTGTAAAAATTCAATTACAAAGACAATATCCAATAGGTGATTTTTACGAGACATCAGGAGTGGTAGTTACTGATTTTAATTTAGTAGATAATAATATAGCTAGACTATTTTTTTTGTGTTTGGTTAAATTTTTAATTTAATAGTTTGTTTATCTAGTCATTGCAATTGTGGTTTTTTTGAAAACGCATAAATTCCTGTCTGGCGTAATCGCAGACAGGAATTTTTAGATCAACTTAAAATTTGATGTTTTACTGTACAGTTAATGTGTACTGTGGTGTTTTGTTTAATGGGCAAAAATAGGTATACTCTCCTTTTGCTAATGTTGTAGCGCTAGATGTTTGTGTTTCTCCATCCTTAACAACACTAGTTACATAAGCTGTTTTAATGTGATTTTCTGGATTAGAAGCATCAGCACCTTTTTTGATTAGTACAAAGCCAACATCTGTTCCAACAGCGTTATTTGCTATTTCAAAAATATAAGTACCTTCACTTATCGTTACTCCTTTTTGAGTAAACTCACCTGTAGTTTGCTCTAATGCTACTGTTTTTACAGCATCATGTTTCATCATTTTGTCTTGTGCATTAACAGATACTAAAAGTGTTAATGTCAATACTAAAGTTGCGATTAATTTTTTCATTGTTATTTGTTTTTAAGGTTATAATTAATTAAGATATTACTGTTTCTAATGGTTGTGCTACTGGAAAATCTACAGGGACTTGTGTTGTATTATGGATGTAGTTAGAGATTGTTTTGTCACCAACTAAAGCAATAACATCAATTAAATTTCCGTGGTTATAACCAGCGTCTAAAAAGTTGTTTAAGATAGTTGCATCTGTTTTTCCTCTAGTTTCTGTAATGTTTTTAGCTAAAGCAGCTAACGCATTAAATTTAGTGTCAAAAGAGGCTTTTCCTGCTCTTAATTCTAAAATTTGGTCGTCTGTAAAGCCATTCATCTTACCAATGGCCGTGTGTGCAGATAAACAGTAAATACAGCTGTTTACTTCGCTTACAGCAAGATTTACTACTTCTTTTTCTTTTGCTTTTAAAGATGTTTTTGCATTTGCAAAATTTAAGTAATTCTCTAAAGCTGTTTCGCTATTTGCATAGGTTGCGTATAAATTTGGTACAAATCCAACTGCTTTTTCTAATTGGTCAAAAATAGCTTGATTAGTTGCGTTTACTTCGTCTCTTTTAAGTGCTTTAATAGGTGTCATAATTTTATGTTTTTAATGTTGTGTTTTTATATAATTGAATTGTCAATAATTCCTTTGTCGATTTCTGCGTCACAATAGTAATCGTGTAATTGTTTATGCTCACAATGTTCTTGTGGGTTGATGGATTTGGTTAGCTTTCTTTTTGCTTTTGTAAAGATTTCAATTAAATTGAATATAGATATGGTCGTTTTCATAATGCTGTTGTTTTTATATTACAGTGCAAAGATGCGACGCGAAAGCGGGTTTTAAAACGACGATATTACCTTAGTAGTTGTCGATTTTTCCCAAATTGTATTTTTATGAAGACATTGTGCCTTTAAATAGAGCTTATAAACCCTTTTTAAAATCAGAAAGGGTAATGCTAGTTTGTTTTTTAAATAATCTGCTTAAGTGTGAAGCATCCTCAAAACCAATATCGTAAGCAATTTGCTTAGCAGTTTTATCAGTATACATTAATTGGCGTTTGGTTTCTAATACCAAACGTTCATGAATAATTTTTAAAGGGCTTTGTCCTGATTTAGCAAAGCTATTAGATAGTGTTTTTGGAGACTTAAATAATTTTTCTGCGTAAAAACTAACTTGATGGGCTTCTTTAAAATGGGTTTCTACTAATAAGTTATACTGTCTTAATGTTTCGTCTGTAGCTTTGGTAAGTATTGAAGTAGGTGTTTCGTTTTTTAGTAAACGTGTCGTTTTAATTATAAAGCGTGCTAATAACATTCTAAGCATTTCGGCCTGAATAGTATCTTCTGTTTCGATTTCATCTAAAAACATATCATGAAGTACATTAAATTTATGCTGTTCATTTTCATTTAAAGAAATCACGGGAATAGTATCATTTCCAAAAAATAAAACACCAGCACAACCCACCTCTTTGTCGTGGTCTTTTATGCAATAAAATTCTTGATTGAATTGATAGATTACGCTATCATCCCCATCGATAAATTTAAAATTCTGTATAGGGGTTAAGGATAAAATTTGATGCGGTTTTAAAACCAGGGGGACACCATCTACTTCTGCAGTAATGGTATTACTACCAGTAAGAATAAAGGTGTAAAGTCCAATTTGTTTTGAGGTTGTAAACTGTTTTAAAAGACTTTGGTCAGAAATTTTTAATGTTCCATTGGTAGAAAACTCTGTAAATGTTTTTAGCATAAGTATATAGTCTGATAAACGGGGGTTACATTACATTAAAAATAAATTTCTTGCGCCAATCTAAACGTATTGGCATGCGCTTCTACAATGGTTTTAATGTCTGGACTGTAACCGCCACCCATACTACACATAACTGGTATGTTGTTAGATTTACAAGTTTCTAAAACAAATTGATCGCGTGCTTGGCAGCCTGTAACCGTGAGTCCTAATTTGCCTAATTTATCTGAAGCAATCACGTCTACACCACATAAATAATAGATAAAGTCGGGTTGGAAGTTTGTAATAAGTTTGGGTAATGTGTCATGCAAAATAGAAAGGTATTCCGTGTCTCCAACATTGTTTTCTAAAGGAATATCCAAATCGCTTTGTTCTTTTTTAAACGGATAATTATGTTTGCCATGCATAGAAAACGTGAACACAGTTGGGGCATTTTTAAAAATTTCGGCAGTCCCGTTACCTTGATGTACGTCTAAATCTATTATTAAAATACGTTTTGCTAATCCTTTTTTTTGAAGAAATCGCGCCCCAATTGCTTGGTCATTTAACATGCAAAAGGCTTCGCCACGATTAGTATACGCATGATGTGTTCCGCCAGCAATATTCATTGCGATACCATGTTTTAGGGCAAATTCACTTGCTTTTATGGTGCCATCTGCAATAATAATTTCACGTTCAATTAAAACTTCACTTAACGGAAAGCCTATTTTACGTGCAGCACGCGTATCCAATGTAATATTAAGTAAGTCGTAAAAATACTCAGGATCGTGTACTGCTAATATTGGCGCTTCGTTTAGCATTCTATTAGGTTCAAAAAAATTAGCCTCAGTACAAGTGCCTTCATGGATTAATTGAGCAGGAAGTAATTCGTATTTTAACATCGGAAAACGATGTCCTTCAGGTAATGGATGGCAGTAAATAGGGTGATAAGCTATTTTAAGCATAGGTGAATTGACAGTTTAATTCTTAAATTTAAGGTTTAGTAAGGTCAAAAAAAAATTAAGCGCGTTTTTAAAATTTAGTATCTTCTTAACAATTTATCATATACCTTTGTACTTTAAATTAAAGTATAACATGGCAAGACTTAACTTTTTAGTTATTTCTCTTTTAATAGGGTTGTCTACCTGCTTCACTTCTGAAGTTGAGGTCGCTTCAGTCGTGCAAAATGCTTTTCCGCAACATTCAGTACAAGCTAGTGCAGCCTTACATTCTCAAGGTATAATTGTAAATTCTCAAATTGATCTTACAGTTAACGTACAGCCAGAAGGCAGTATTACTTTTTTTAAGCAATTCGCTTTTGTAAATGCAGTTAGTAAAGAGCAACAAGAAAATTTCTTGGTGTATCAAAAAACTAATACGTCTATAGATGTTGGATTGTCTAAAACACAGATTATTTACCCTTTTCATTGGTTTACATAAGCGCAATACGTTTTTATTAACTATTGCAATACATGTCTTTTCCGTAAAGATAATGTGTTGATTTCTTATACATTAAATCAAAATATTAAAACAATGAAAATTTCATTCACACTACTAGCTATACTAGTAACATTAAGCGTATTCGTCCCTTTTTTTATATTCATCTTTAAAGGTTTAAATAACACTACAAAAATAAAGCATAAAGCCGAAAGCTTATTAAAGCCTAATGGGTTTAAGTACAATCTAAAAGAGGTTTGGAACAATAAATTTATCGGTTTAACCGAAGATAAAAAAGTACTATCCTATATTGCTTTTAAGGAAGAAGAAAACCAAGTGTTTAATTTAGAACTGTCTGAAATCAAGTCATGCGAAGTCATTTCTGACTATAAAAAAGACATAGATAAAGTGACTAGATTAAAACATTTGGATTTAAAAATCTCTTTTCATACCTCAAATAAAGAGGCGGTGGTTATCAGTTTTTTTGATACAGATGAAGCCTTTACAGAAGATTATGAAACACGAAGAATAGAAAATTGGAAAGACATTATTGATAATAACTTAAATGTTACAATCAAGGCTAAAATGGCATCATAATCTTATAAAATTAACAGTAAAAAAAGCATCAACCTATTATTTAGATTGATGCTTTTTTTTATTTGTTTAGTTTTAATTGGATACGCTTTCGCGGAACATCAACTTCTAAAACCTTAACAATAACCTGTTGGTGTAAATGCACATGTTCGTTAACATCTTTTACAAAACTATCGGATAAGTTAGAGACGTGTATTAAGCCACTTTCTTTAATTCCGACGTCCACAAAACATCCAAAATTAGTAATGTTATTGACTATACCGGGTAATAATTGCCCCGCAACCAAGTCGTTTATTGTTTTAATATTTTGATTAAAAGTAAAGACTTTAGCTTCTTCTCTAATATCTAAGCCTGGCTTTTCAAGTTCTTTAATAATATCTTCTAAGGTTAGTAAACCAACAGTATCCGTACAGTATTTTTTTAAATCTATTTTTTTAAGCAACTCTTGATTACCAATCAAATCATTTAAAGTGACGTTTAAATCTTTAGCCATTTTCTCGACTATATTATAACTTTCAGGATGTACTGCCGAGTCGTCTAACGGGTTTTTAGCCTCTCTAATTCTTAAAAATGCAGCGCCTTGTTCAAAAGCTTTTCCGCCTAAACGGGGTACTTTTTTTATCGCATTTCTACTAGTGAAAACACCGTTTTCGTTTCTGTAATTAAAAATGTTTTCGGCTAATTTTGGACCTATTCCAGAGACATAGCTTAATAACGATGTACTTGCTGTATTAATATTGACACCAACACTATTTACACAATTTTCAACTACGACATCTAGTTCTTTCTGTAGTTTGGCTTGGTCCACATCATGTTGGTATTGTCCAACACCGATGGATTTAGCGTCAATCTTTACTAGTTCGGCTAAAGGATCTTGTAGACGTCGTCCAATAGAAACACTTCCTCTAACGGTGACATCGTAATTAGGAAATTCGTCTCTCGCAATTTTTGAAGCCGAGTAAATACTTGCTCCAGCCTCGCTAACCACAAAGACTTGTATGTCATTTTTAAATTTAATTTTTTTAACCAACGCTTCCGTTTCTCTGGATGCTGTCCCGTTTCCTATGGCGATAGCTTCAATATTGTAGGTTTCCGTTAAAGTCGATAGTTTGTTCATAGCACCAATACTATCACTTTTTGGAGGATGCGGATAGATATTTTCGTTATGCAGTAAAACCCCTTGCGCATCTAAGCAAACCACTTTACAACCTGATCTAAAACCAGGATCAATTGCAAGTACTCGTTTTTCGCCTAAAGGCGAACCTAATAATAGTTGTTTTAAGTTTTTTGCAAATACAGAAATAGCAGATGTATCAGCCTTCTCTTTCGCTTTTTGTAACGCTTCATTGCTTAAAGACGGGAATAATAGTCGTTTGTACGCGTCGCTAATGCCTAACTCAATCTGATCTGCGCAGGCGTTTTCGCTTTTAATAATACGTCTATCAATGTTTTCTAACGCCTTTATTTTATCTATTTCAATTTTAACACGAATAAAACCTTCTTTTTCAGCTCTTAAAATGGCTAATAATCTATGAGATGGAATGCGACTTAACGCTTCTTCCCATTCAAAATAATCTCTGAATTTTTGAGCATTTTCATCCTCTTTTTTTGTTTTTACCACTTTCGTGGAAATCATAGCATGACGCTCCAGTTGATTACGTAAATTATTCCGTATATCTGTGCGCTCGTTGATCCATTCTGCAATAATATGTCTAGCACCTTCTAAAGCATCATCAACAGTTTTAATGTCGTTTTTGACGTATTTAAATGCGATAGATTCGACATCATTTGCATTTTGAGACATGATGATTTTTGCTAAAGGTTCTAATCCATTTTTACGAGCCGTTTCCGCTTTAGTTTTTCTGCTTTTCTTAAATGGTAAATATAAATCTTCAAGCGTCGTTAAATCTTTACATGCATTAACCTTTGTTTTTAAATCTACGGTTAAAACATCTTGCTCTTCAAGAGCTTTTAATATTGCTTTTTTTCGTTTTTCTAACGCTTCAAATTCGTCTTTATATTTTACAATGTCTCCAATTTGAACTTCATCTAAGTTGCCAGTTGCCTCTTTTCTATATCTTGAAATAAACGGAATAGTCGCATCTTGATTTAGTAAATCAATGGTGTTTTTTACTGATTTTTCGGGTAGATTGGTTTTGGAAATTATGTATTTTAACATGTTTTGACAGTGTCTTTAATTGGTGATAAGAATGCTATAGTTATAAGCATAAAAAAGACCTTATTAAGTATTTTAATAAGGTCTCGTAATATATTTAACTCTGCGTAATTTTCCGAATAAATTTGAAATTAAATCTAGTTTTCTCCAGATTGTGCTTTAGCATCGTTAATCATTTTCTCATTTGGTAAAATAGCCACATTTACACGTCTGTTTTTTGCTCTGCCTTCAGCTGTTGTGTTATCGTACATTGGTTGTGTTTCTCCAAACCAGTTGGTTGTAAAACGACTACTACTCAGTCCTTGATTGGTCAAGTAATTAGTAACCGCATTGGCTCTGTTTTTAGATAATACCAGGTTGTTTTCTTCACTACCAACACTGTCTGTATGACCAACAACTAATATGTTAGTATCTGGGTATTCTTTGAAAACACCAACAAGTTTATTTAATGATTCTTGTGACTTTGCATTGACACCATATTTTGCAGTATCAAAATAAACACCACTATTTTCGTCAAAAGTAATTACAATACCTTCGTCAACACGCTCTACAACCGCTCCAGGTATTTCTTCCTCAATTTGTTGTGCTTGCTTGTCCATTTTGTTTCCAATTAAGACTCCGGCACCTCCACCAACAACACCTCCAATGACAGCTCCAAGTTCTCCGTTACCACCTTTTCCAATGTTGTTACCAATTATAGCACCTAGAAGAGCGCCTCCTGTAGCGCCGATAACACCACCTTTTTGTTTGTTATTGGCATTTTTTACACTGCTACAACTTGTAAAACTTATAGTTATTATTAGTGTTAATGCTGTGATTGATATTTTATTAAATATAGTTTTCATAGTTTTTATAATTTTATAAAGTTCATGTTAATTGTAAAAGGTTTTTCATCCACGGTTAGTGTTTGTTCCCATTTCATGTTAGTTTCAGAAAGTTGAGCTAATGTTAGTCTAAAACCTTGATTTGTTTCGCTGTTACCTTTGGCGTCTGTTGGTTTTAAAAGGAAATTATATAATCCTGTATTAGGGTCTATTTCCTGAATGGTGAAATTAAAGTTTCTTTCCCCTGTATTGCAATTGGAATCATTAATGGTGTATACACCAGAATTATTATTTGGAATAAATTTCCAAGTACTTTGCTCAAAGCAGGTTTTTGAGACATCATTAAAAAGGGATACTTTATAAGTTCCAGCTTCGCTATAACTTATTGAGTTTATCACCCATTCTCCTTTAATTGTTTTCTTAGATTGTTTTACTGTCTTTGAAGTACCACAACTGAATAGTAGACTTAAAAATAAAACGGTTATGACTTGTTTCATATGTATTAAATTTTGAATTTATTTTACAAAGGTGCGATAATAATTCAATCAATTATTATACTTTTATAAATATCAGTTATATAATTACCACTTGTGATAAAATGAGGGTAACCGTCATGTTAAAACGTTTTAGTTTTATTTATTGATATTACCTTAAGTAGGTTTTTATGTTTCTTGCTGTCTTTTAGAATAACTGATATGATTTTCTGTATTATAGTTATTTCAGGGGTATAGAGTTTGTTTTATTGATACATCGATTTTAATTCTTATTAGAATGGCTTAGCGAGCTTTGGTAGCATTTGTAGTTTAAAGATTTGTATAAAATACAGCTTTTTATTATTGATTTGGTTGGCGTATAATTATAAAACCTATTTGTTGAAAAGTCAAAAGTAGTACCTCGAGCTAATCCAAAATTAATTACAGTAAAATTATTGTATATACTTACTCTTAATGTAGTTGTTAAAACAAATCGAGACACGAATTTTGTACGATGTACTCTGCTAAAAATTAACTGCAAATTTTAGATTCAGTGCATTTTTGGATCTTGTATATATTGTTGCAGTGTTTTGTGTTTAGTGTATTGTTTTCTGTGGAAAGAGTACTAAAAACAAAAACCTATCGATATTGAGTCTGATATGAGGCTCTAGTCAATAGGTTTTGTTGTCCTTATTAAAACTTTAAGTTGTAAAAAATGATTTTATAAAGTGTTAACTAATATGCAGTCCATTACCTACCGTAGCATCATCGGGATTTACAAATACTAATTTTCCGTCAGCATTCTCAGTCATTAAGATCATACCTTGACTTTCAACTCCACGTAGTGCTCTTGGTGCTAAATTAACCAAAACGGTTACTTTTTTACCTATCACTTCTTCAGCTGTAAAGTGTTCTGCAATACCAGACACGATAGTTCTTACATCAATACCTGTGTCAACTTTTAATACCAAAAGCTTTTTAGCTTTCGGCATTTTTTCTGCTTCTAAAATAGTTCCAACGCGAAGGTCTAATTTAGTAAAGTCATCAAAATTAATTTCTTCCTTTTGTGGCTCGACGACTTTATTAGCAGCTTCATTTGCTTTTTTGCTAGCTTCTAATTTGTCAAGTTGAATTTGTATTTGCTCGTCTTCTATTTTGCTAAATAATAACTCGCCTTTACCAATCGTGTGTCCTTCAGGAAGTAATACATCTTTAGAAGAGATGTCACTCCAAGAGTTTTCGGTGGTGTTAAGTATTGTTTTTAATTTAGTCGAAGTAAACGGTAAAAACGGTTCTGATAATGTTGCTAAAGCGCTTGCTATTTGAAGGGCAACATACATGATGGTTTGTGTACGTACTTCGTCGGTTTTTATTAGTTTCCAAGGTTCTTCATCTGCTAAATACTTGTTTCCAAGTCTGGCTAAATTCATTAATTCTTGACCTGCTTCCCTAAAACGGTAACGTTCTAAAGAGCTTTCTATAACTGATGGGTAAGCTTTAATTGTTGCTAAAGTGTCTTCGTCTATTTTAGAAAATTCAGAAGCTGCTGGTACAACACCGTCATAATATTTATTAGTTAAAACCACCACGCGATTGATAAAGTTTCCGAAGATAGCTACCAATTCATTATTATTTCTTGCTTGAAAATCTTTCCAAGTAAAATCGTTGTCTTTAGATTCTGGAGCATTTGCAGTTAAAGCATAACGTAATACATCTTGCTGATTTGGAAAATCTATTAAATACTCAGGTAGCCAAACCGCCCAGTTTTTTGACGTCGATAACTTGTTACCTTCTAAGTTTAAAAACTCGTTAGCAGGGACATTATCCGGTAGGATATAACTTCCTTCTGCTTTTAGCATTGCAGGGAAAATTATACAATGAAAAACGATGTTATCCTTACCAATAAAGTGTACTAATTTAGTGTCTTTATCTTTCCAGTATGGCTCCCAATCTTTTCCTTCTCTAGCCGCCCATTCTTTGGTAGATGAGATATAACCAATAGGAGCATCAAACCAAACATAAAGTACTTTTCCTTCGCCTCCAGGTGCCGGAACTGGGATTCCCCAATCTAAATCTCTGGTTACTGCTCTTGGTCTTAAACCGTCGTCTAGCCAAGATTTACATTGTCCGTATACATTAGGTTTCCAGTCTTTTTTATGGTCTTCTAATATCCACTCTCTTAAAAACGCTTCATGTTTATCTAAAGGTAAAAACCAGTGTTTTGTCTCTTTTAAACTCGGTACATTTCCTGTGATAGCAGATTTTGGATTAATTAAGTCTGTTGCGTTATGGGACGTTCCACACTTTTCACATTGATCACCATAACTTTCTTCATTACCACATTTGGGACAAGTTCCAATAATAAAACGGTCTGCTAGAAATTGATTAGCTTCCGCGTCGTATAGTTGTTCTGAGACTTCTTCTATAAATTCATTTTTATCATTCAATGTTGTAAAAAACTCAGAAGCGGTATCGTGATGTATTTTGGCAGAAGTACGAGAATAATTGTCAAAAGTAATTCCGAATTCCTCAAAAGAATCTTTGATGATTTTATGATATCTATCCACAATTTGCTGCGGAGTGACACCTTCTTTTTTTGCTTTGATAGTAATGGGCACACCATGCTCATCACTTCCGCAAATAAAAGCAACATCATTACCTGTTAAGCGTTTATATCTTGCGTAAATATCTGCAGGAACATATACGCCAGCTAAATGACCAATGTGTATTGGTCCATTAGTGTAGGGTAGTGCTGCAGTAATTGTATATCTTTTTGACATCTTTATTTTCTTTTGAAGACGTAAAAATACGCTTTTTGATAGGGATTGAGAAAAAAAATGTAATTTTACGGTATGTCAAAAAAGAGAATATTACTGATGCTGTGTTGCACTATTTTTTTCTTCGGAAATAATACGGTGTTTGCACAGGATAAAACCGAAACTAAATTGATACAACCAGCCTATTTAAAAGCAGGAGATACTGTTGCTATTGTAGCGCCTTCTGGTGTTTTGCGACACAGATCAGAAGAAGTAAATCGAGCTAAAAAATTATTAGAAAGTTGGAAGCTTCATGTTGTTATTGGTAAAAACGTGTACAGTCAAGCCGATCATTTTGCAGGAACAGATCAAGAACGTTGCGAAGATTTTCAGATAGCATTAGATGATCCTAAGATAAAAGCCATTTGGTCTGCACGTGGAGGTTATGGGACGGTTAGGATTTTGGATAAATTAGATTATACCAAATTTTTAGAACATCCTAAGTGGGTTATTGGTTATAGTGATATTACAGCATTACACAATCAAATACATAATCTAGGTGTGCAAACGTTACATGCTATAATGGGCGTGAGTTTACCTGAAAATTTATCAGATATTGAGGCCAGTATTACAACTTTTAAAAATACACTTTTTGGTAAACCTTTAAGTTATACCTTAAAAGGATCTCCTTTTAATAGAGAAGGAGCGGTTAAAGGTCCGTTGGTTGGAGGTAATCTAACCTTATTACATACTATGTTAGGCTCAAAGGAAAGTTTAGATACGTCAGGAAAAATTCTGTTTATTGAAGAGATAGGCGAATATAAATACCATATAGACCGTATGCTACAAAGTTTGAAACGCGCAGGCTATTTTGATAACTGCAAAGGAGTTGTTGTGGGAGGTATGAGTAGGATGCGTAAAAACACCACGCTTTGGGGGACTTCGGTAGAGCAGCTAATTTTAGATGCCTTATCAGAATATGATTTTCCGATAGCCTTTAATATGCCAGCAGGTCATGAAAAAGACAACCGCGCATTAATTTTAGGACGTGAGATGTCATTAAAAGTAGAAAAGTCAAAATCAACTTTAGTCTTTGACGAATAAATGGCGAGTCATAACGAACTTGGTGAAAAAGGAGAACAACTAGCGGTCGATTTTTTAGTTGAAAACAATTACGACATTATAGAGCGTAACTACCGTTTTGATAAAGCCGAAGTTGATATTATCGCACAAAAAGAAGATGTTTTGGCAATAATTGAAGTTAAAACAAGATCCACAACGGGTTTTGGTAATCCTCAAGATTTTGTAAAACCAAAACAAATCCAACGTTTAGTAAAAGCTGTAGATAAGTATGTGACTTCAAACGAATTAGAGGTCGAGGTGCGTTTTGACATTATTGCGATTGTAAAACAAAACAACCAATTTAAAATCGAACATTTAGAAAACGCCTTCTATCATTTTTAGTTGTAATCTGACAATTTTGCTTGCCATTATATTGGCTTACTTTTTGCTATATTTATGATATCAACTTTAAAATTTAAAAAATATGTTTTCAGGACAAATAGGATATTTTATATTAATCGGAGCGATAGGCTTAATAAGTTCTTTGGTAGCTGGGAAGCTAAAAAGTAAGTTTGCATTCTACTCTAAAGTACATTTACGTAACGGAATGACGGGAGCAGAAATTGCAAGAAAAATGCTAGCAGATAATGGGATTAGAGATGTGGAAGTTATTTCTGTAAAGGGACAATTAACAGATCACTACAATCCGACCAATAAAACCGTTAATTTAAGCGAGGTCGTTTATGGTCATGCCAATGCAGCTGCCGCAGCAGTAGCAGCTCACGAGGTTGGTCATGCGGTACAACATGCCACAGCGTATAGTTATTTAACCATGCGTTCTAAATTAGTGCCAATAGTACAAGTCACTTCAAAAATGTCCCAATGGGTTATTATGGGAGGATTGGTGTTAATGGCAAGTCAAGCTATGGGCGCAGCAGGACAATATGTAGCCATAGCTGGTTTAGTAATGATGGGTTTTGCAACCCTATTTAGTTTTGTAACACTGCCGGTAGAGTATGATGCTAGTAACCGTGCATTAGCCTGGTTAAAAGCTAAAAATATGGTAACACCAGAAGAGTATAAAGGGGCTGAAGATGCGCTTAAATGGGCAGCTAGAACGTATTTAGTGGCAGCTATTGGTGCATTAGCATCGTTATTATACTGGGCCATGCAAATTTTAGGAAGACGAGATTAACAGATAATTAGGCGTCAACATAATTAAAGTTCGGTTTCTTTTTTTACATTTGAATAACTAAAATTAACAATCAATATTTTATGGAAAATAATCATGACAACTATCAAGGGGCAAGCACACATTTAAGTCTTGTTTCTGATGCAGACAGAACTGCATTTTACAAAAAAACGTATGGCCATGTGGCTGGAGGGGTTTTAGCATTTGTTTTATTTGAATATTTACTATTACAAAGTGATGCACTTGTACAGTTTATGTTGTCTATGACACAAGGTTACAAGTGGTTATTATTGTTAGGTGGTTTTATGTTAGTAACAACGTACGCCGAAAGTACAGCAATGAAAACTGCAGATAAAAACAAGCAATATTTAGCTTATGGTATTTACATTTTGGCGCAAGCCGTAATTTTTATCCCTATGATTTATATGGCTGCTTATTATATGGAATCTGGAGGAGAGATACTGCAACAAGCAGGATTAGTAACGCTTGCTTTATTTACAGGCTTAACGGCAGTAGTAATGCTAACAAATAAAGATTTTTCGTTCCTAAAAGCGGGATTAACTATTGGGTTTTTTATAGCCTTAGGGTTGATTATTGCAGGAACAATCTTTGGTTTTGATTTAGGTTTATGGTTTTCTGGAGCCATGTGTTTATTAGCAGCGGGATCAATATTGTATCAAACGTCACAAATAAAAGACAAGTATACAACGGAAGATTACATTCCGGCAGCATTAGGTTTGTTTGCTTCGTTAATGTTATTATTCTGGTATGTACTTAGAATATTTATGTCAAGAGACTAAACACTATTTGGGCGTTACCTATTTTAGCTTTTGATAGATAAAACAGGTCAGGCTTTCACTACTCGCTCTCTGCGAGGAGCTCAGACAGACCGTTCAATCCTTAACGCAAAACACCTCAACATTTATTTATGTTGAGGTGTTTTACGTTAGTTTGAGATTTGTTGAGGTGTTTTAATCTAACCTATGGGTTAGAAAAAATGAAGAATTAAGAAAGTGGTGCAGCATCCTAAGCAGCTTTTTTAATGGATTCTTCTTTTTAATTAAAAGTATCCTTGTCTAAGGATACTAGTTTGTTTTTTAAAGCATAAATAACTAGGCCAGCAACGTTTTTGGATTCTGTTTTAAGTAATAGATTATTACGGTGTCCTTCAACAGTTCTAGGACTTATAAATAAGTTCTCGGCAATATCACAAGTAGTTTGTTGTTGACAAATAAGCTCTAAGACTTCTATTTCACGTTTAGTAAAATAATTAGTATCAAAACTAGACTTTACTTTTTTGTCTGCTGGATTTACAATGCTTTCATGAATGTATTGCATGACTTGTATGTCATAATGAAAGCCTTTAGCTGCCACTTCTTCTATGGTTTTAATCATCAGCGCTGGTGTACTGTTTTTTGCTAAATAGGCAACTGCGCCTATAGAAATCATATTTAAAATAAAAGGTTTACTAAAATAGCTAGTCAATGCAATAACTTTAATATCCGGAAACTCTTTTTTAATAAGCTTAGTGACTTCAACGCCATTAAGTTCTGGCATTTTAAGGTCGGTCACTACTATTTCGGGTAAGGTTTTAGCAGTTCTTAATTCTTGTATTAAATACTCTCCGTTTTCAACGTCAAAAAGGACATCTATAGCTTCATTAGTTTCTAAAATAGCCTTTAGACCTTGTCTAAATAAAAGTTCGTCATCTGCTAATGCAATTTTTATTTTATCTTTCATAACTACAACGTATTATAAATTGACTTCCGTTATTGGGTGTGCTTTCTATTTTTAGTGTTCCTTTTAAAATCTTAACTCTACTTTTTATGTTTTGAAGGCCTATTCCTGATTTCTCGTGTATTTTTTTAACATCAAACCCTTGTCCATTGTCTTGATAGCGTATTACAAAATCGGTCTTATTTTGTTCCATGTAAACGACTAACTCGTTAGCTTTACCATGTCTAATCGAGTTGTTAATTAATTCTTGAACGATTCTAAAGACATGTAGTTGGTCGTTTTTTGATAGTCTAGTTAATGCTTCAACGTTATCTTCAATCTCTATTTTAGTGTGTTTAGAAAAGTCTTCAAATAACTCTTGCAAGGCGGCTTTAAGACCAAATTCATTTAAAATAGGAGGTAATAAGTCGTGTGCAATTTTACGTGCGCTTTCTAAAGTTCCCGTAGTAATATTTAATATTTGCTCTAAAGCAGTTTTCTGTTTCTCGCTAATGGTTTGATCTATCAGTAAAACATTAGTGGTTAGACTTACAATGTTTAACTTAGAGCTGATAGCATCGTGTAAATCTTGAGCAATACGTTTGCGTTCTCTCTCTTGTATAGCAATAGAGGTTTGCAATATTTTTTGCTGATTTTCAAGTTTTAAAGCCGCTTTTTCAAGCTCTTTTTGAATAATTTTTCGTCTTGAATAATGAAAAAATAAAATCAGTCCAATGGTAAGTAACACTAAAAAAATAAGGCCATAGACTAAGGCTACTATTACTTGTTCTTGTCCATCGATAATGTTTTCGTCCATTCTATAAAAATTAATATTAAATATATTAGATATAATATCTTATTGACTAACCAAATCTTCTTAATCGTAGTGTTATTATATTCAGATAGATAATCTCCTAGAATAAATATTAAAGTGCTAGTTGTTAGATAAATTAGGATACCCGCATTTATATAAATATACGCTCCTTTTTTACTTATCGAATTATAGAGGTGAATTATAGAATATATGACAATAGGAAAAGAGGTTATAAAAATTTCAAAAACAAAAAATTTAAAGAAAAGATTAGGGTTATTAGCATAGTGTAATGATAAAATAAATAAAACAAGGATTAAAACAGTATTGACTATTTTTTTTTGAGACGGATTTAATAATTCTCTATAAAATAAAGATAATAGGATAAATTGTCCAATAAAATAAAAGTGTGAAAAGTAAAGATTGTCCTCTGCAAAATACGATAGTGTAGATGTTATGACTACAATAATTAAAGAAGTTGCTAGATAAAAAGTAAAATATTTAAAAGCCATACTTTTTTTAGAAGTATAGCTTTTAAAAAACAACAAAGCATTAATAAAAAGTATAACTATTCCTAAGTATTCAAAAAGGGAACTAATTAATTTCATTAAGTTTTATGGATTGAATAAAGGACTATTTATATCGCAATCACTTGGACAAGGCGAAGTAAAATCAAAAACACCACTTCCAATTAATTTATTTACAGCCAGATCTACATCAGAGTCGTCGCAACCAGAATGTTTTTCGTCTTCTATAATATCCCGATGGATACCTTTACAGTCTACTTTAGTTCCTACAATTAACAACTTTTCTCCGCCACCATCTTTAATCTCTTCATCTATTGCCATATAGGCACGAACACCACTTGATTCAATATTTTTAAGACTATAGTTACCATCTTCTTGCGGTACCAGAACGTCCATCTCTTTAAGGGCTTGTATTAAATCTATAGCAGGAATTAAAAAAGCTTTAGAATGATTTGGAAAGTCTGTTTGCCATTTTTTTGCCCAAGTTTTTGCACAAGCTAATTTTACTTCATTTTCACTTTCACCTTCGCATTTTGATTTTTCTCTAGTTTGACTCATAAGTTTTTGGTTTTTTGGTTTGAATTAATATATAAATCTAGTCATACTAATTCACATAAAAAACAGTATTGCAAAAAACGGGTGTTTTTACGTGGTTTTAATACTCCGTGATTATACGCTTACTAAAAATGGTTGTTAGGTATAGCTTTGGAATTGTTATTATACATATTTCTTACATCTAGAACTTATTTTAAACTAATTTTTAAATTTTATTATTATGGCATCAGCAGACCCATTATTAGGATCGATCAGTATGTTCGCAGGAAATTTTGCTCCAAGAGGATGGGCGTTTTGCAACGGACAATTATTATCAATTTCACAAAACACAGCATTATTTTCTCTTATAGGAACCATTTACGGTGGTGATGGAGTCACTTCTTTTGCAGTACCAGATTTAAGAGGTAGGGCTCCAATTCACTCTGGGGGCGGTTCTGGAGGTAGTACAGGTCCTGGACTTAGTCCTAGACCTTTGGGCCAAAGACAAGGGGAGGAATATCATCCTTTAAGTATCGTTGAATTGCCTACGCACAGTCATCCTGCTCAGGGAGAAATAAAGGTCAGCTCTGGCGAAGCTACTTTAGGACAGGCCACGAGTAACTCCTCAATTGCAACTCCAGGGAAAAATGTAGGTAGAAATTTTGAGGCATATTTAGGGTTTAATGAAGCGACACCTGACGTTGTTTTAAACGCTAATTCAAATTCTGTACATGTACAAAATAGTGGAGGAAATCAACCTCACAACAACATGCAACCCTACTTAGCTATTAATTTTGTTATTGCTTTAGTAGGCGTTTTTCCTTCAAGAAGTTAATATTGCAAACAATGCTCTATAAGTATTCCTATATAGAGCATTGTTTAATTTATAGACCAATGAGGTGTATTTATTGTTGTGTATTGTAACTTGTATGTGTTCTTTTTTAAAGCATATAGTGACTTAACACAATAAGGATTGGTTATTAAAGCTTCTCCGTCATTTATAAAAATATCATCAAACACTTTTATTTTTGTGTAAATACATATATCAGGAGTGTCTTCAAAATCTTGATTAAAAAATTTCCTATCAGATTCAAAACTAAATTTAGTTTCTAAAGACTTCATGTTTTTATTGATTGAAAATAAAACGTCTTTTTGTTCTGGGTTGATATAGTCTATATAATTTGTGTTTGACTTAAATGCTTTTTCTTTAGCATGAAATGATTTTCTAGAACTTATTTCTATGTCTTCTGGAACTAAAATTCCTTTGTCAGAAAGTTGGGATACCAAGTTTTGAGTTATTGAAACTTGTGGTTCTTTTGTAAGTCCTTTATCCATTGTTTCTGTAATAGCCACATGTAAATGCGCTCGTTCCTTAAATTTGAAGATGGTTGCATCTTCCACTAAGTATTGTTTGATATACGCTTTATATCCCAAGTGATTAATTATTTGTTTTAAACTTAAAATAGAACTTTCATGAATATCTATAAATGTAATGGTGATATCATCACTACTAAATAAAGGTAGTAATGGGACTAGTAATGTTCCTAATGGTCCCGTTCCTGCATAAACAATTTCAATTTTTTTATTTTTGAAAATTTGTATTGCCTTTTGTATTGCTTTGTATGATCCTTTAATAAAACGAGCGGTTCTTACATAATCTTCCAAACAGTCTTTAGCATGTTTTGGAGATAGCGCTAGCCCACCGTTAACTTCTGTGCCAGTTGCATTAAAATCCTTAAATAAAATGACTTCTAAAATTTTTGCGTAAAAATTTGATAATAAATTAACAGCCTTAATTTCTTCTTGCTCTGTTTTTGAATCAATTAATAGTTTCGTTATATCTTTTAAATGCAATTCAGAGGACATATCGTTTTTTATGATGTTTAAGATGTAATTTAATTAAAATTAAATAAATTTTTTAGAAAAATACG